>JASFYQ010000001.1:0-22974 GCA_045047105.1 Pseudomonadota bacterium
AAGCGTTGGTTCAACAACTATCTCAAATTCAAAAGTTAAAAAGTCCGTTATTATCAATGCATCCAATAATAAAAACGTATTAAATGCAGCAATTGGTAAAGGTGCTACAGCAGATACGGGTTCAATCAGAATTGAATAAGCTACTATAATTAACCAGTATATTATGTAATAATTAAAGCAGTGCTTGTTCTAAGTGACTGCTTTAATTATTTTAAAAATTACATTAGAAATTTTTATACCTAACGGTAAGTTATTAAATGGTTTTTATAACCGAGGAAAATCTTATGAAATTGATTACTTTTGTAGTTTTTGCAATTATTTTTTCCTTTAACCTCCATGCGAGTGATTTAAATGATGGGATTGCTATCGGTGCTGGTTTTAGTTCGACTAATGACGATATAAAATTAAAGAGAAATTATGCTTATACTAAGATGGATATAAAAGCAAAAATTGAACGAGCAAAATACGATGGTTCGATTAAAGTAATTGATGGTTGTGGTGGGGCAGGCAATATGACTATTGTTGATCCATCAATGAATACAACATTTATTAATAATTCAAACAATTCTGGGGCAGTGACAAGCTGTGAAAAGAAGTAGCTTGTTTAGCTAGCTATTTTATCTTTAAATTCAGAATCTATTATAGGCATATCTTAAAATGAAAATTAGTCTCAAAACCTTATTTATTTCTGTGGTCGCGGCGGGTTTTTTACTTGGTTGTGAAAGTAACCCGCAAAATGTTGATGTTAAGTTAAAAAAATCAGCACCAGAGCCTACGTTTACAATATATACATCTGCCATTAATAGAATGGGTATGATGACTGATATTTATAATGCACCGATGTTAAAAGTTATGACAACTGAAGTTTCTGATAATACCGGAACTTCGGTTGCAACCAGTGCAGAAATTCCCAGAGATATAACCGAAATGGTTAAAAGTGCTCTGAACTCAATCGGTGGGAAAATCACCTATATTCCCTATGACCCCAGCTTTTTAAGTAATAACATGGCCGTGGGGTATTCAGAATTTTCTAATAAATTAATACCTGATGTTATTGTTTCTGGCGGAATAACAGAATTTGATCGAGGTCTGGTTACAAAAGGTGATGGTACCAACTTGGGATTAAGTGGAACAATTAGTGGCAAATCAATTGGTTTTGCTTATGATGACAGTAATAAATCCTCACTGGCAAGAGTAACCCTGGATTTTAATCTGGTAGATTTTCAAACATTTGCAGGTATTCCACGTATCCAGGCTATTAATAGTATTAAACTAAATAAAGCGGTAAAGGAAACCAATATTGGTTTTCAGATTATTGGTTCGAGTTTTGGTGTTAAAGGTGATGTAAAAAAAGTTCAGGGACGTCATGCCGCGGTACGATTGTTAGTACAACTAAGTATGCTACAAATTGTTGGGCGTTACCAGAGACTTCCTTATTGGAACTTAATCCCTGGAGCTAGTATTGATCAGGTGGTTGTGGATAGAGTATTGGAAGAATACTATGATATGACCCAGATAGAACAAATTGTTAGATTCCAGGAACTTTTATATATAAAAAATTATAACCTTAATGTAACTGGCGAGTACGATTCTGCTACTCAGCAAGCCCTACAAGCTTTTGCCACAGAGAAAGGTTTAGCTGATTCGGGATTAACTTCAAAAGTTTATTGGGAACTTTATAATAGTATTCCAATTACTCATGAAGCAAGACATAAGCGTAATTTATTATTAAGTGGTGAAGCCTCTGTTGCAAAAGTTAAGAGATTAGCACCACCTAAAAAAGTTGCTCCACCAAGAAGAACTATGCCTAAACAGGAGGTTGCAGAAACTGGGCAATTAAAAATTTGGACAAATAAAAGGAAATATAGAGTGGGCGATACGATGGATGTTATGTTTAGTGTAGATAAACCTATGTTTGTTCGTCTTATGATAGTGAACTCACAGGGAGAAGTATCGACACTATTTCCTAACCCCATGCAAAGCGATAATTATTTAAAACCAGGTAAAACTTATCAAATACCTCCTGTTGGAGCTGATTTTACCTTAGATATTGGTGGCCCAGTTGGAACAGATCACTTGAAAGGTGTTGCTAGTAAAAACCCAGTTCCAGCCAATGTAATATACTTTGATTCAGTCGGTAACTTTGATGCAGGAAAAATGCAGAAGTTCCCTGTCAGAGCTAGTACAAAAGTGGCTATAACAAATTAGAGGTTTAATATGTCAATTATTTATAACAAAAAAAACATACTGCTCCCTTCCATCTTTATAATGGGTGTTTTATTAAGTGGATGTGAATCTACATTGGTCAAATCAGAAGAGAGCATAGCCAAGCATCCTGAGTGGGATGGACAAACTACTGCTTACATTCGGGAAGGCATGTTGCTCACAGGTATGACAAAAGATCAGGTGAGTGCCGCCTGGGGTAAACATTGTAAAACTTGCCCTGGTACTAAAAAGTTTAAATGGGGTGAGACGTGGGCATACCCAACCCAAATAGTTTTTTTTGATTTGTCAGGAAAAATGACTAAATATGTTACGAAGTAACCTTATAAATAAGTTGGAGAATAAAATGTCGTTACCTTTAAATAGTCTATTAGGCTGTGTAGTAATATCAGGCTGTTTATTTTTATCAACTACTGCTTCAGCAGCTGATGTTAAAATGTACAGAAGTGCCCCAAGTGCTGAAGAAATGGGGAATATACTTTTTTCATCAGATGAAAATGTAGTAGAAAAGCCTGTTTATAGTAGAACGCGTTCAATTAATTTTTCTAAGAAAAAAACAGAACCTGAAATGCAGGATACTGCAGTAAAATCATTAACTGCAGATAGTACCCCTAAGTTAGCTGAAAAACCTAAAACAATTGGTTTACCCATAAAATTTAGTAAAAACTCATCTAATATTTTAGATGAGTCATTATCATTCTTAAATGAATTAGGAAAAATGCTAACAATGGAAAAGCATAAAAATAATAATTTATTAATTGAGGGACATACTGATTCTTCAGGGAGTAAAAATTATAATATGTATTTGTCCTCTCAAAGAGCGAATTCAGTTAAGCAGTATTTGCAAGACCATTATCAAATCTCATCATCACGTTTGAGCACACAAGGTAAGGGTGAAAGTGAGCCTTTAAGTGGGAGTAATCCTCGAGACGCAGTGAATAGAAGAGTTCAATTTTATAAAGCAAATTAAGTTTCATTTTGCTCTCAACTATTAGGAGTTAATAATGGGAATAAACTTTCAGTTGGATTGGTTTTTCTTTTTTATACTATTTATTATATCTGATGTTATTGCCGCACCTATGCAACTTGCAGCTATTGATATTACTTTGGTACAGGAAAAAAAACAAAATTCGTATCAAATAGGTAAAAAATCAGACTCTGATGAAAATAGTAGCAGTGTCATCAAAAATACGTATAGCGATAAAGCTAAAATTGTAATGCCAGAGAATAAAGTAAGAGCAATAGAAGGTTATCGTACTACAACAGATAAAAAAGGAAGAAAATCAACTGAATACGTCCATGGTGAAATTGTAAAAGGCAGTAAAGGTATTTATACTGGTTACTTATATGGTAAAAATAATAAAAAAACCTTTGTCTATGGCGATCCTTCAAGAGGAACTATGCAAGCTGATGATAATGGCGATTTCCAAATGGAAGCAGCTGATGGCCCCAAAGTTGTAGAAGAACGTTAGGTAGCTCTTTATCTCTCTCCTTACTAACTTAATAAACGAATATTTCAGTCATTAATTACATTTTATCTTCTCCATTTTTAAAAACCTTTAAGCAGTTAACTTACCTGGCTCTCCCAATTATTGCTACGCAGTTTAGCCAAATGGCAATGGGTGTTGCTGATACCATTATGTGTGGGCGTTCCAGCACTGAAGATCTTGCTGCTGTAGCAATTGGAGCAGGGATTTGGTTGCCATTGTTTTTGTTTATGGCTGGTGTTCTAATGGCTATTACTCCAACTGTTGCTCAATTAGTTGGAGAGAAAAACTATCCTCAAATTGGTCATGTGATAAGGCAGTCCCTATGGCTTGCACTTCTTTTAGGTTTATTTGCTTTTTTTATTTTACAAAGTATTTCTCCATTATTAGAGTTCATGGATGTTCAAGTAGATATCCGCCCTATTATTATTGAATATTTAAAGGCTATTTCATGGGGAATGCCTGGAATTGCACTATTTTTAATCTTACGTTATTTATGTGAAGGTATGGCAAATACCTTTGTAGTTATGATTGTTGGTTTATTAGGTCTATTGCTTAATATTTTTATTAATTATTTATTAATTTTTGGCCATGGTGGATTTTCTGCCATGGGAGGAGTAGGTGCTGGTTGGGCAACCAGTATTACTCACTGGTTAATGGTGTTGATGCTATTTAGTTATATTTTTGTTAGTGCTTTTTTTAAAAAAATTAAATTATTTTCTAATCATCTAAAAGTAGATATTTATGAATTAGTTCAATTGCTTAAATTGGGCGTTCCAATGGGAATTGCTTTTTTTGTTGAAGGCAGTATTTTTTCTATAATAGCCCTTTTTATTGCTTCTCTGGGAACGATTATTGTTGCTGCACAGCAGGTTGCATTAAACTTTTCCTCGTTATTATTTATGTTTCCCTTAAGTTTTTCTATGGGTATTACTATCTTAGTTGGTCAGGCTCGGGGCAGGAAAGATTATACGAAGATGTTAGATGTGATTAAAACAGGGTATTTTATTAATATTTGTATAGCTATTATTCTTGCTGTTTTTATTGTTGTAAACAACTCTTTAATTGCATCTTTATACACTGATAATGGTGAAGTTATTCAACTGGCCAGTCAATTACTGTTATTTGCCGCATTGTATCAAATTTCCGATGCCATTCAATTGTGTAGTGGTGGGGCATTACGTGGTTTAAAAGATACTGCTATTCCAATGCTATTTTCTGTTATTTCTTTTTGGATAGTGGGTTTTCCAATAGGTTATATTTTAAGTCTGAGTGATTACCTTGTACCACCAATGGGAGCACAAGGTTTCTGGATAGGTCTAATATTAGCATTAACTCTTTCTGCTATATTGCTTAGTTCTCGGTTAATTTATCAGTTAAAAAAATTCGATAAGGATCAATTAGAGTTAAATACTGTTACTAGCTCTTATTGAGCATTTAACATTTGACCATTTATTTGGGCACTATCATCTCCCATTAAGTATAAATAACTGGGAATAATATCTTCAACCTGAGTTAGTTGGCTGGGATCTTCGCCGGGATAAGCCCCTGCTCTTAGTGCAGTTGCAACAATGCCAGGATTAATGCTATTAACTCGAATAGGTGTATTTTCTTCTAGTTCCTCGGCCATTATTTGCATTAAATTAGTGCTTGCTGCTTTGCTAATTCCATAAGCTCCCCAGTAAGCTTTTCCCTTATTACCTACATCATCAGCGGTAAAGATAATTGTTGATGCTGGACTTTTATTTAATAGTGGTAAACAAAAGCGACTTAATAAATACGGTGCATGTAAATTAACCTGCATTACTTTTAACCAGTGTTCTAAATCATATAAGCCAATTGGCATCAGGCTTCCAAGTAGTGCAGCATTGTGTAATATTCCATCCAGTTGGCTGAACTCTTGTTCAAGATTATTTGCCAGATCTTCATAGTCTTTTATACTGGCTCCAGATAAATCCATAGGGTATATGGCTGGTTGGGGATAGTTTGCTTGTTCAATTTGATCATAAAGTTGTTCTAATTTAGGAATGCTTTTATCTAATAAGATAACAGTTGCACCATGTTGAGCATACGCTAAAGCAACACCTTTACCTATACCATTTGCGGCTCCAGTTACTAGAATTATTTTGTCTTTTAATAGATTTTGCTGGGGTTTATAGTTTTGCATGATTAAATTATTATATCTCCAAAATCAATGTCATTAGTTATTTTTTTCTGCTCAACCTTTGTAGTAGGTGTTTCTTCCTTGCTATTAGTTTGAATGTCTTCATCCGATAGTAAATCAATAATCTCGATATCTGCTGGTGCTTGTTGAGTTGTTTCTATATTATCTAAAGTTTCAATTGGTATTGTTAGTGAGTGAATATCAATTAATTCTAACTTTGGTTCTGGTTCTGGCTCCAGTTTAATTTCAGTTATTACTGGTGTTTCTATATTATTGGCTTGTTCAGAGCTGATAATCTGTTGAGCTAGATCGGTATTTTCAAATATTTCACTTAAATCCTCAGGTTCATCAACTATTATTTTTTCATCATTTTTGCTACCAGTAAAGTCAGAAACTATTTTAATAGTCTCTTCAGCTTTTTTCTTTGGAGCGTAGGCTGCTTTTTTTCTTTCGGTTGCATTTTCAATATAAAGGTGGGCATAAGACTGCTCTTCTATTTTATAATTTTCTAACCATTGTAAAAATTCATCATGAGGCATAGGTTTGGCAACGACATAGCCCTGAATATAATCACAGCCAAAAGTTTTTAATATGGTTAAGGTTTTAGTGTCTTCTACACCCTCTGCAACAATACGCATATTAAATGCATGTGCAAGTTTAATAATAAAAGTAACAATATCAAAATTCCCTTTTTCTTCCAGTAAATTTTGGATAAAGGATTTATCTATCTTTAACTCTTTAGCTGGAATAGATTTAAAATAAGAGAGGGCAGAGTAACCAGTACCAAAATCATCAATTGAGATATCTGTGCCTAAGTTTTGTAAAGCAGTAAATGTCGAAAATGTATCTTCATTAGTAAGAGCAAAAGAACGTTCCAGAATTTCGAGGACTAGAGTAACATTTTCTGGATGCCAAATATTAAGTGCATTATCAACTAAATCAACTAATTCTTCATTCATTAAATCAGGTGGAATATTAACTGAGAGGTTGATGGGGCCCCACTGAGTAGTCCATTGCGTACTCTCCCGTAAGGCTACATTAAGGATCCAGATAGTCATGGGTTTAATATGACCATGATCTTCGGCAATAGGAATAAATTGATCGGGATAGATCATACCTCGGCTAGGATGAGGCCAGCGAATTAAAGCTTCTGCGCCAGAGGGTAAGCCAGTTTTTAGGCTAATTTTGGGTTGGTAGTATAATTCAAATTCTGAATTAATAATGGCTTGCTCTATACCTAATTCAATATCCCAAAATTCAGTTATTTCATCTCCATCATAGTCTTCAGTAATACAAATTTTTGCCTCTTGCATATGAGCCAGTCGAATGGCTGCTTCAGCTTTTTTTAATAGACCTGTTGCCAGAGAGGAATGGGATGGACAGAGACTCATTCCAATAGAAATATCCAATTTAATGCGCTGGTCATCAAATTCAAGAGGAATTTCCATTAAACGTAATATCTTATGAGCTGCAAGTTGGGCATGGCCTTTATTCAGAATAGGAAAAAGAATTAAGCCAAACTTGGAACCTGATAGGCGTCCAACTGTATCTTGGGGGCGTTTAGCCTCTTTTAATTTATCAGCCATATACTTAAGAGAGGCATCTCCCGTTTTATAATCGTGTATTTCATTTATACGTTGTAAACGATTAATACTGATTACAAGTAAAGCTAATTTAGTCTTATTTTCATTTGCTTTTAGAACAGCACTATTTAGTAATCTGATAAAACTAAGTCGATCATTAATTTCAGTAATGGAATCGTTCATAGGCCTGTTAGTAAAAATAGTATATAGTTTTGAATAAAGTTGATTGTTTTATTGAATAGATATTATAGACTAATATTAAAGATCTTTCAGAGAGAATTTTGTGCTTAAGCCATAGTTAAAAAAAAAAGCTATATTCATAATTAATTATTTTTACCTGACAAACAAATCATGATAGAATCTGCATTATTGATTACTTAGTCCATATTTAAACCTTTATTCAAGGTAAGGAATTAGCATGCTTGAAAGTTATTTGCCCGTACTGATTTTTATTATTGTAGGTATAGGTGTCGGTATTGCTATGTCTGTAGCTGGATTAGTGTTATCTCCTCATCGTCCAGATAGGGAAAAAAATTCACCCTACGAGTGCGGCTTCGAAGCATTTGAAGATGCTAGAATGAAATTTGATATTCGTTTTTATCTAGTAACGATTCTATTTATTATTTTTGATTTAGAAATAGCCTTTTTATTTCCATGGGCTGTTGTTTTGGATAGTATTGGCCTGACAGGATTGCTAGCAATGGCAATTTTTCTAGCTCTATTGGTAGTAGGTTTTATCTATGAGTGGAAAAAAGGGGCCTTAGAGTGGGAATAATGATTTATAGTCGTACAAGATAAGGTTCAGTTATGATAGAAGGTGTGTTAGAAAAAGGTTTTATTACTACCAATGCAGATAAGCTGATTAATTGGGCAAGAACGGGATCCATGTGGCCAATGACTTTTGGTCTGGCTTGTTGTGCTGTAGAAATGATGCAAGCAGGTGCCTCTCGTTATGACTTGGATCGTTTTGGCATAGTCTTCCGTCCCAGTCCGCGCCAATCAGATGTTATGATTGTTGCAGGTACCTTGGTTAATAAAATGGCTCCTGCATTACGTAAAGTTTACGATCAAATGGCTGAACCACGTTGGGTAATCTCAATGGGGTCTTGTGCTAATGGAGGAGGTTATTACCATTACTCCTATGCAGTAGTAAGAGGTTGTGATCGAGTGGTGCCTGTAGATATATATGTACCAGGTTGTCCTCCAACTGCAGAAGCTTTATTGTATGGAATTATACAATTACAAAATAAAATAAAAAGAACCAACACCATTGCTCGATAAACCTTGGCCCAATTAAAAAAGCCTTTAGCCAAATAAAATACCCTTAACAAAATGAATTAAAGAGTTAAAGTAAAAAACGTATGTCTAAATATTATCAAACATTAGAAGAAACCGTAAAGAATAGTCTTTCATCTTATGTGCTTTCATCAGAAATAGAGCTATCAGAATTAACGCTTTATATTAATAAAGACGATATTTTATCTATTGCTCAAATATTAAGAGATGACCCAGAGTTGCTTTTTGATACACTTATTGATGTATGTGGTGTCGACTATAGTGCTTACGAAGGCATAAAAGAACATGCTTCACGCTTTGCTAGTGTTTATCACCTGCAATCTATTGCTTTAAATCACCGTATTCGTGTAATTTGTTATTTAGAAGAAGAAATGCCACTAATAGACTCGGTTGTTTCTATTTGGCAAGGGGCAAACTGGTTTGAACGAGAAGCTTTTGATTTATTTGGTATCTTATATAATGGCCATCCTGACTTAAGACGTATCCTAACGGATTATGGTTTTATTGGTAATCCACTTCGCAAAGATTTCCCTATGGTTGGTAATGTAGAAATGCGTTATGATCATGAACTCAAACGTGTGGTATATGAACCAGTCAGTATTGAAAACAGAATTATTGTACCCCGAACAGTGGTACATGATCATCGCTACCTTGAGCAAAATAAAAATACACAAAAGGAATAATCACATTGCCTGAGATACGTAACTATACTTTAAACTTTGGCCCTCAGCACCCTGCTGCACACGGGGTTTTAAGACTTATTTTAGAACTCGATGGAGAGGTAGTACAACGTGCAGATCCTCATGTGGGCCTATTGCATCGTGGTACGGAAAAACTTGCTGAGCAGCGCACCTTTAACCAAAGCATTGGATATATGGACAGGCTTGATTATGTATCTATGATGTGTAATGAGCATGCCTATGTCATGACCATCGAAAAAATGCTGGGTGTAGAAGTTCCAATTAGGGCACAATACATACGCGTATTATTTGATGAAATTACCAGAATTCTAAACCATTTAATGTGGTTAGGTACTCACGCACTAGATGTCGGTGCTATGACTATATTTTTATATTGCTTTCGTGAACGGGAAGATCTTATGGATGCATATGAAGCGGTCTCTGGTGCAAGAATGCACGCATCATACTACCGCCCTGGAGGAGTGTATCGAGACTTGCCCGATAGCATGCCTCAATATGAAACATCCAAATGGCATAATGCTAAAGAAGTTCATGAGCTCAATAAAAATCGTCAGGGAAGTTTAATTGATTTTTTAAATGATTTTAGCCAGCGCTTTATTGGTTATGTAGATGAATATGAAAAATTATTAACCAATAACCGTATCTGGAAACAACGCACGGTTGATATTGGTGTAGTTACTGCGGAAGAAGCGAAACAATACGGATTTACTGGGCCGATGTTAAGAGGCTCTGGAATTGCGTGGGACTTACGCAAGATGCAGCCCTATGAAGTCTATGACCAGTTGGAATTTGATATTCCAGTTGGAACTACGGGTGATAGTTACGATCGTTATCTGGTACGTATAGAAGAAATGCGTCAATCCAATCGAATAATAAAACAATGTTTGGCCTGGTTAGAAGAAAATCCAGGTGAAGTAATGTCTAGCGATCCTAAAATTGCGACTCCACAACGTGAACACATGAAAGAAGATATGGAGTCATTGATTCACCACTTTAAATTATTTACTGAAGGATATAATGTTCCGGAAGGGCAAGCATATTGTGCTATTGAACACCCCAAAGGAGAGTTTGGAACCTATATTGTATCTGATGGGGCTAATAAACCCTACCGACTTAAAATCAGAGCCCCTGGGTTTGCACACCTTAGCGCAATGAATGAAATGGTAAAAGGGCATATGTTAGCAGATGTGGTTACTGTTATTGGAACCATGGATATTGTTTTTGGAGAGATTGACAGATAATGAGTCAAACACAGGAAAATCAGACTACATCACTTGCTTCACAATTGCTTAATCAGCAAGTGCGAGATGAAATTGATGTTTGGATAGCAAAATACCCCGTAGATCAAAAACAATCTGCAGTAATGTTTGCCTTAAAACTAGCGCAGGATCAAAATGGAGGTTGGTTAACTACTGAGTTAATGGACGCTATTGCATCATACCTTGATATGGATGCTATTGCCGTTTATGAGGTTGCTAGTTTTTATTCTATGTATGAACACAAACCTGTTGGAAAACATAAAATCTGCGTTTGTACAAATATTTCCTGCATGATCTGTGGTTCAGGTGATATAGTTAAACACTTACAAGATAAACTTGATATAAAAATGGGCGAAACAACAGAAGATAATAAGATTACGCTTAAAGAAGTCGAATGCTTAGGAGCTTGTACTGGTGCACCAATGATGCAAATTGGTGAGCACTACTATGAAAATCTAACATCTGAGAAATTAGATCAAATCATAGATTCTTTAGACTAATATAAAAAATAAAAGCTATGACAAACGAAACATGTTTTAGAACCCTACACCTTGAACAACCCTGGACTTTAGAGTCTTATTTAAGTGTGGGTGGTTATCAGGTATGGAAAAAAATTCTAGCAGAAAAAACACCGCCTGAAGAATTAATTGAACAATTAAAAATATCTTCACTAAGAGGGCGTGGGGGAGCAGGTTTTCCAACTGGATTAAAATGGAGCTTTATGCCACGTCAGGCAGAAGGTCAGAAATATATCGTTTGTAATTCAGATGAAGGTGAACCTGGAACCTGTAAAGACAGAGATATTCTCCGTTATAATCCACACCAATTGATTGAAGGCATGGCTATTGCTGGATATTGTATAGGTGCCACTAAAGGATATAACTATATTCGTGGTGAATTTTGGGAACCATATACACGTTTCCAAAATGCCATAGAAGAAGCACTAAAAGCAGGTTATATAGGTTCCAATATACTCAATTCAGGTCAAGACTTTATGCTACACAGCCACTTGGGTGCTGGAGCATATATTTGTGGTGAAGAAACCGCACTGCTTGAATCTATTGAAGGTAAAAAAGGTCAGCCACGTTTTAAACCCCCATTTCCAGCGAGTTACGGCTTATATGGCAAACCAACAACTATTAACAATACCGAAACTTTAGCATCTGTTCCAGTTATCTTAGAAAAAGGTGGTAAGTGGTTCTTAGAAATGGGCAAACCTAATAACGGTGGAACAAAATTATTTTGTGTTTCTGGTAATGTTAAACGACCAGGAAATTATGAAGTTCCAATGGGAATGCCATTTTCAGAATTATTTGAAATGGCAGGTGGTATGAAAGATGGTTATAAGCTTAAAGCTGTTATTCCAGGTGGCTCATCAACTCCAGTAATACCTGGTGAACAAATGATGGACATTGATATGGATTATGATTCAATAAGCAAAGCTGGTTCAATGTTAGGAGCTGGTTCAGTTATTATTATTGATGATAAAGTTTGTATGGTTAAAGCTTTGGCTAGGCTTTCACATTTTTATTATGACGAGTCATGTGGTCAATGTACTCCTTGTCGTGAAGGTACAGGCTGGTTATCTAAAGTGGTGCACCGTATTGAACATGGTATGGGTAGGCAAGAAGATTTAGATTTGTTAGATGATGTTGCAGGGAAAATTATGGGGCGAACAATTTGTGCCTTAGGTGATGCTGCGGCAATGCCAGTGCAAAGCTTTCTTAAACATTACCGTGATGAATTTCAATATCATATTGATAATAAAAAATGCATGGTTTAAGCACATATTTCAATAATTAGTTTAATAACATAGAAAAACTGAAGAAAAGTAGATTATGGTAACATTTGAAATTAATGGTAAAACAGTCCAGGCTGAAAATGGCAAAATGCTTATTGAGGTGACTGACGATTGCGGAATTCATATACCACGCTTTTGCTACCATAAAAATCTCTCTATTGCTGCCAATTGCAGAATGTGCCTGGTGGAAGTAGAAAAGGCTCCTAAGCCAATGCCAGCATGTGCAACGCCAGTAGCTGAAGGAATGAAAGTTTTTACTAAATCAACCAAAGCTCTGGCAGCTCAAAAAGCAGTTATGGAGTTTTTATTGATTAACCATCCTTTAGACTGTCCCGTATGCGACCAGGGTGGTGAATGTGATTTACAGGATTTTTCTATTGGTTATGGTGAAGGAACATCGCAATACGTTGAAGTTAAACGGGTTGTAAAAGATAAAGACATAGGCCCACTAATATCTACAGAAATGACTCGATGCATACACTGTACTCGATGCGTACGTTTTGGTCAGGAAGTAGCTGGCATTAGAGAAATGGGTGTTATTGGTCGAGGCGAACATATGGAAATTGGAACCTATGTTGAAAAAACAATAGATTCCGAGCTATCTGCAAATATTATTGACCTTTGCCCTGTGGGAGCGCTTACTTCTAAACCTTTTCGTTATAATGCACGTTCATGGGAAATGGATAAGCATAATAGTATTGCGGCACACGACTGTGTTGGCTCTAATATTGAAGTGCATACCCTACGTGGTGAAATTCAACGTGTAATAGCCAGAGAAAATCCAGCTATTAATGAAACCTGGATATCCGATAGAGACCGCTTTTCATATTTAGGTTTAAACCATAATGACCGCATTAGTACTCCAATGATAAAAGTGGATAACAATTGGCAGGAGTGCAGTTGGGAAGATGCTTTAAATGCCGCGGTTGATGGTATAAAAAATATAGTTAAAGAGCAGGGTGCTGATTCTTTAGGGGCTTTAATTTCTCCCTCAGCAACTACCGAAGAGCTCTATTTAACCCAAAAATTAGTCCGTGGCATCGGTTCAAATAATATTGATCACCGCTTACGCCAAAGCGACTATGTTTCACAGGATAAAGATCCTTTATTTTCAGGTCTTGCCATGCCAATTAATGAATTGGCAACTCAACAAGCATTTTTTATTATTGCTTCTAATACGCGAAAAGAACAGCCTATTATTGCCCATTTTATACGTCAAGCCACTCTAAAACAGTCAAATAGCACGGTATCTATATTAAACCCTGTAGATTACCCGATTAGTTTTAATGTTGATACTAAAATAATTAGCGCTCCAACCATGCTCTTCCCTGAATTGAAATCTATCTGTAAGGCACTTATAGAAGAACTCAGTAATATTGAAGCAGCGGATAGTTTAGCCGACTTAATCAGTGATGTGACAGTTTCTGAGCAACATCGACAAATTATTAAAAACCTAGTTGCTGCAAATAAATCTGTGGTTCTACTTGGTAGTTTGAGTCAAACCCTGCCAGATTTCTCAGCTATTAGAATGTTGGCTTCTTTTATAGCGCAGCATACACAGTCCACTCTGAGCTTTTTAACTGCTGGAGCCAATGCAAGCGGAGCATATATTGCTGGTGCAGTTCCACATAGAACAGAATGCCTGGAACAGGCTACTATCGGGCTTGCAACACAGCAAATGTTCGAACAGCCTTTAAATGCTTATATTGTACAGGGTATTGAGGCAGAATATGATATAGAAACCCCAGAGAAAGCGGTCGCTGCATTATCATCCGCCTTTGTTGTTTCCATCAGCCCATACCTGACTGAGAATATGAAACAATATCTGGATGTAGTTTTACCATGTGCAACTTTTAGTGAATCATCGGGTAGCTTTGTAAATATTTCAGGAGACTGGCAAGAGTTTAATGCTGTGGTTAATCCTTTGGGTGAATCTCGTCCAGCATGGAAAATTTTACGTGTTTTAGGTAATTTATTTAATATAAACAATATGGATTACATTAGCTGTAAAGAAGTCAGAGATGAGCTATACACAAAATATCAATCTAAATTTGCAGACAATCAACAGGATAATAAAATAAGCTGGCAATGTCCTGCAAATATTGTTCATTTAAGTGAAGGGCACTATCGTATTGGAGATTATCCTATTTATAGTATTGACTCTATTGTGCGACGTTCAGAGCCATTACAAGCAACAACCGATGGGAAAAACCAGGAAATTCTTAGAATGAACTCAGAAATGGCTGCAAGCGTTAATTTACAGTCTGGTCAGGAAGTAACCATTAAACAAGCTCAATCGCAATGTAAATCGACTCTGGAGATTGATGATACAATTCCAGATAATTGCTTTTATTTGCCTCATAGTACTCAGCAGTCGAGCACCATGGGATGTAGTTTTTCAACTATAGACATAGTTGATTAACCGATTATTAAAATTTTTTACAATACCAACATCACACTTTTAATTAAATAATTTAATTAAAAGCTTTTAAATACTTAAGAGAAAAAGAAGCTATGGATCTGATTTTATCCATTTATGAAATACCTATTATTAATGCCTTGCTTAAAATTATAGCTATTTTGGTACCATTATTATTAACGGTGGCTTATTTTACCTACCTCGAACGTAAAGTTATTGGTTATATGCAGGTGCGAATCGGACCTAATCGAGTAGGGCCCAGAGGTTGGTTGCAGCCTATTGCAGATGCAATGAAACTAATGTTTAAGGAAATTATTTTTCCAGATGGGGCAAGCAAAACACTTTTTCTTATCGCTCCGATTATTTCTATTGCTACTGCACTGGCGGCCTGGGCGGTAGTACCATTTGGGAGCGAGCTGGTTCTGGCTGATATCAATGTGAGCTTGATTTATATTTTGGCTATGACCTCTATTGGTGTATATGGAGTGATTATTGCCGGTTGGGCATCTAATTCAAAATACGCCATTATGAGTACTCTGCGTGTTGCTGCGCAAATTGTATCCTATGAAATAGCCATGGGATTTGCTCTGGTTGGCGTTATTATGGCAGCAAGAAGTTTAAATATTGGTGATATTGTTGACGGTCAAAGTGGAAGTTTATGGGGCTGGTATATTTGGCCATTAATGCCCTTATTTGTTATCTATTTTGTATCAGGTGTTGCAGAAACAAACCGTTCTCCATTTGATGTGGCGGAAGGGGAGTCTGAAATTGTTGCAGGTTTTCACGTAGAATATTCGGGCATTTTATTTGCTTTATTCTTTTTAGCTGAATATGCAAATATGATTTTAATTTCAGTCTTAGCTGCACTCTTATTTTTAGGTGGCTGGTTATCTCCTTTTCAAGGGGTAGAATTTTTATCACTGGGTAGCAGCTTCTTAGCAACTTCAAGTATTGTATGGCTTATAGTAAAAACGGCTATTTTCATGTTTTTATATTTATGGTTTAGAGCAACCTTTCCAAGATATAGATACGATCAAATTATGCGCTTAGGCTGGAAAGTATTTATCCCAATTACTATTGTTTGGATATATGTAGTTGGTATTATGTATTATCTGGAAATTGCGCCCTGGTTTGTAAGGTAAGTAATTGGTTTATAAATTAACGCGTAGTACACAGAGTTAAAACAAGAGTTTGTAAAAATGAAAGCATTAACCCAATTTATTAAAAGTTTATTTTTAATTGAATTATTTAAGGGACTCGGATTAACGGGACGTTATTTTTTTCAAACAAAAATAACTGTTCAGTATCCTGAAGAGAAAACACCTCAGTCATTTCGCTTTAGAGGCTTACACGCCTTAAGACGTTATGAGAATGGAGAGGAGCGCTGCATCGCCTGTAAACTTTGCGAAGCCGTTTGCCCAGCGATGGCAATTACCATTGATTCAGAACAACGCGCCGATGGTTCGCGTCGTACCAAACGTTATGACATTGATTTAACTAAATGTATCTTCTGTGGTTTTTGCGAAGAATCCTGTCCTGTAGACTCCATAGTTGAAACACGGATTTTTGAATATCATGGTGAAGAAAAAGGCGATCTCTACATGACTAAAGAAAAACTATTAGCTGTGGGTGACAAGTACGAAACTCAGATTGCAGCTGACAGAGGTTTTGACGCTAAGTACAGATAATAAGAAATTTAAGATTAAAAAACTTTAAAGTTAGGAAACATAAGTAGTGGAAATTTACATATTTTATTTTTTTTCAACCCTTTTAGTGCTTTCAGCATTAATGGTTATTACCGTTAAAAACCCTGTAATGGCGGCTTTTTATCTGGTTTTATGTTTTTTTTCAACCTCTCCAATCTGGTTATTAATGGAAGCTGAGTTTTTAGCTATCATACTTGTACTTGTGTATGTAGGTGCTGTAATGGTGTTGTTCTTATTTGTAGTTATGATGTTAGATGTCAATATAACTACCTTAAGAAGTGGATTTGTTAAAAATTTACCACTGGCAATACTCACCTCGGTAGCCATGCTTAGTACTTTAATTATGGTGTTTAACTCTTCAGCTTTTAGTTTAGATAAATATGCCCAGCCCATACGTAAAGGACTTGATTACAATAATACTGCTGAACTAGGTAAAGTGCTCTACACCGAATACTTACTACAATTTGAAGTTGCAGCAGTCATTTTGTTAGTTGCTATTATTGCAGCAATTACTTTAACCTTACGTCGTAGACCGAATACTAAACATCAAAATATTGATGAGCAAGTAAGTGTTAAGCGAGAAGATCGAGTAACAATCGTTAAATTAGATAGCCAAGAAAGAAAATAAAAATACATAGGAAAGGAAATAAGAATGATTAGTTTAACTCACTTTTTGGTTCTTGGTGCGATTTTGTTTAGTATCAGTATGGCAGGAATAATAATTAATAGAAAAAACATTATCATAATTTTGATGTGTGTTGAGCTGATGTTATTAGCCGTTAACATGAACTTTATAGCGTTTTCGTATTTTTTAGACAATACCGCAGGTCAGGTATTTGTTTTCTTTATTTTAACTGTTGCAGCAGCAGAAGCTGCAATTGGTCTAGCCATATTAGTTGTATTGTTTAGAAATAAACGCACTATTAATGTGGAAGATTTAGATACATTAAAAGGATAAATATAAGTGTTTGAAGCATATACTAACTTACAGATTTATCTCGCAATTGCACTTGCTCCTCTAATAGGGGCAATTATTGCTGGTTTTTTTGGACCCTATATTAATCGAAGTGTAGCCCATACTGTCACCACTCTAAGTGTTGCCATCTCCTTTGTATTATCTTTATTTGTTTTTAATTATCATGTGTTTGGCAATGCTGAGGTATATAATGAAAACTTATATACCTGGCTAAAAACTGACAATATAACTTTTTCTATTGGTTTTATGATAGATAACCTAACCGCCATGATGTTAGTTGTGGTAAGTTTTGTTTCCTTGATGGTACATATCTATACGATTGGTTATATGGTAGATGATGATGGCTATAAACGCTTTTTTAGTTATATCTCCTTATTTACCTTTGCCATGTTTATGTTGGTGATGTCTAATAACTTTTTACAACTCTTTTTTGGTTGGGAAGCAGTAGGTTTAGTTTCTTACCTCTTGATTGGTTTTTATTATAAAAAAGAGTCTGCTATATTTGCTAATATGAAGGCATTTTTAGTCAACAGAGTGGGCGATTTTGGTTTTATTTTAGGAATCGCAGCAGTATTAATGTATTTTAATAGTCTGGATTATGCAGACGTATTTGCCGCTGCACCCAATATGAAAGATATTACCGTACAAATTATTCCCGGTGAAGACTGGTCATTAATGACACTTATCTGTATCTTATTATTTATTGGTGCAATGGGTAAATCTGCACAAGCCCCACTACATGTCTGGTTACCCGACTCAATGGAAGGCCCTACACCTATTTCTGCTTTAATCCATGCTGCGACCATGGTAACAGCAGGTATTTTTATGGTAAGCAGAATGTCTCCCTTATTTGAATTATCAGACACAGCACTATCAGTAATTATGTTAATAGGTGCTTTTACTGCATTTTTTATGGGATTATTAGGTATTATCCAAAACGATATTAAACGGGTAGTTGCTTATTCAACCTTATCACAACTAGGATATATGACTGTTGCCTTAGGTGCATCTGCTTATTCAGTGGCTTTATTTCACTTAATGACACATGCATTTTTTAAAGCCTTATTATTCCTTGCAGCAGGTTCCGTTATTATTGGTATGCACCATATACAGGATATCCGTAAAATGGGTAACATAAGAAAGTATATGCCAATTACCTACTATACTTCTTTGATTGGAACACTTGCTTTAATTGGTTTCCCTGGTTTGTCAGGATTTTTCTCCAAAGACAGTATTATTGAAGCCGTACATTTCTCCACACTTCCAGGAGCTGATATTGCATATTATGCTGTTCTGTCAGGTGTTTTTATTACTGCCTTATATAGTCTAAGAATGTTCTTTATGGTTTTCCATGGTGAAGAACGTATGGATGATCACACTAAACACCACTTAAAAGAATCTCCATGGGTAGTAACTATTCCGTTAATCTTATTGGCAATACCCTCTGTACTTATAGGTGGCCTGAGTATTAGCGGCATGTTACATGGCGACTTTTTTAATGGCTCTTTATTTGTAAATACTGAGATACATCCAGCAACAAGTACCTTAACTGAGCACTTCCATGGCGTATTGTCTATGATCTTGCACGGTGTTACGGCCGCTCCATTCTGGCTTATGCTTGCAGGGGTTGGAACAGCATGGTATCTATATATAAAAGCACCACATTTACCAGCGCAGATTAAATCTGCTTTAAACCCAATTTATAAAGTACTGGATAATAATTATGGTTTTGACCAATTTAACCAGATAGTTTTTGCGGGTGGGGCTAGAAAATTAGGTTCATTTCTGTCATCGATTGGCGATGCCATGATTATTGATGGTTTTGTTGTTAATGGCTCGGCTAAAACAGTGGCATGGTTTTCAAGTGTTATTCGTCATGTTCAAACGGGTTACTTGTATCACTATGCATTCTCAATGATTTTTGGATTATTGATTTTATTAGCTTATGTTACTTACGGAATATAACTACTCATTGTTTTTATATTCACGTTGTTATTATAGTTTTAATTATTAAAGGTTTAAATTCATGTTTTCAGATTTACCATTATTGAGCCTAGTTATTTGGATGCCTATCATAGGTGGTTTACTGGTTTTAATCACTGGCAGTAAAAATAGTGTAGAGGCTAAAGTATTAAGTCTGATCATTACTATTGCTACTTTTTTACTATCAATACTATTGTATACGGGGTTTGATAGCAGCACCTCAAACATGCAATTTACTGAGTTAATGCCATGGATTCCTTCATATAATATTAATTATTCCATAGGCATTGATGGTTTATCCATGCCGCTGATTATACTTACTACTTTTATAACTATTTTAGTGGTAATTGCAGGTTGGAAAGTCATTCAAGTTAAACCAGCACAATACATGGCTGCTTTTCTTATTTTAGAAGGCCTGATGATAGGTGTTTTTGCCGCATTAGATGCAATGTTATTTTATGTGTTCTGGGAAGCAATGTTAATTCCTATGTTTATTATAATAGGTGTCTGGGGTGGTCCAAATAGAGTATATGCAACTATTAAATTTTTCCTCTATACCTTCTTAGGTTCGGTATTAATGCTTATTTCTTTTTTATATATGTATTGGCACTCAAGTCAGTTAACTGGCACAGGAACCTTTAATATATTAGAACTACATAACTTACCACTTGCTTTAACGCCTCAAATTTTAATATTTATCTCCTTTTTGTTAGCCTTTGCGGTTAAAGTACCCATGTGGCCTGTACACACCTGGCTTCCCGATGCGCACGTTGAAGCTCCAACGGGGGGCTCGGTGATACTTGCTGCTATCATGCTAAAACTGGGAGGTTATGGTTTTATCCGTTTTAGTTTACCTATTACTCCTGATGCGAGTCAAACATTAGACTGGTTAGTAATCAGCCTATCCCTTATCGCTATTGTTTATATCGGTTTTGTTGCCTTAGTACAATCGGATATGAAAAAACTGGTTGCCTATTCTTCGATTTCGCATATGGGCTTTGCTACTTTAGGTATGTTTCTTATCTGGAAAATTCAAGAAACAACAGGTGCTACTGCTGGTGCTGCAATGGGACTTGAGGGAGCAATGGTACAAATGATCTCTCATGGCTTTATTTCAGGTGCTATGTTTTTAAGTATTGGAGTGTTATACGACCGAATGCATAGCCGAAAAATACAGGACTATGGAGGGGTAATTAATACTATGCCTTTATTTACTACCTTTGCTGTTTTCTTTGCTATGGCAAATGCAGGTTTACCTGGAACATCGGGATTTGTAGGCGAATTCATGGTTATCATGGCTTCAATAAAAGCTAACTTCTGGTATGCCTTTTTAGCTGCAACTACATTGATTGTTGGTGCTGCTTATACATTATGGATGGTTAAACGGGTATTTTATGGCGAAATTGCCAATGATAATGTTGCCGCTTTAAGTGATTTAGATGGTCGTGAATTTTTTATAATGGCAGTGCTTGCAATTGCAGTATTAGTTATCGGTGTGTGGCCAGACCCTTTACTTGAAGTAATGCATGCATCCGTTGAACATTTAATATCACAAATAACTGCAAGCAAATTATAATAGTTTAGCTGTAATACTTTTACGCTAAGAAAGTACTACCATATTTTGTTGGTAGATAACTACATGATTAAAGAACAAGAGTTAAAAAATAATGAATGATATATCCGCTGATATTTTATTAGCCTTACCTGAAATTTTTTTATTATCAATGATTTCATTAATAATAATTGTTGACCTGTTTTTAAAAGATGAAAGCAGGGGGGGAACTTATATTCTTTCTCTAATTACCCTGCTAGGTACAGCATTTCTTGTTTATAGTGGTTTTACTACAGAAACCGTTAAAGGTTTTTCAAATACTTTTGTTGTAGATCCTTTTGCCAGTATTCTTAAATTTGTAATCTTAATTATCGTTGGATTTGTTTTTGTTTATGCCAAAGATTATCTGGTTGACAGAAACATGTATAAAGGAGAGTTTTTTACTCTAAGTTTATTTGGAACTCTGGGCATGATGTTAATGGTTTCATCCGCTAACTTTTTAACAGTTTATCTGGGTTTAGAGTTATTATCCTTGTCAATGTATGCTTTAGTTGCAATGCAAAGAGATTCGTCAATAGCATCAGAAGCTGCGATGAAATACTTTGTTTTAGGTGCAATTGCATCGGGCATGTTGCTATATGGCATGTCGATTATATTTGGTGTGGCAAATTCACTCGATCTAACAGAAATCAATCAGGCAATAGCAGCCTCAGATAATCGTCTGGCCTTAAGTTTTGGATTAGTTTTTATCATTTTGGGTGTAGCATTTAAATTAGGTGCCGTTCCGTTTCATATGTGGATGCCCGATGTTTATCATGGCTCACCAACTGCAATAACCGTATATCTTGCCACTGCTCCTAAAATAGCGGCATTTGTAATGATGTATCGCCTATTAGTTGAAGGCATGTCTGCAATGTTACTAGACTGGCAAGCAATATTGCTGATGTTATCGGTTGCTTCAATGTTTGTAGGCAATATTATTGCTATTGCTCAAAGTAATATCAAACGTATGTTTGCTTATTCAACAATTTCTCATGTAGGTTTTATTCTAATGGGTTTATTAACTGGAACTCAGGCTGGTTATGCTTCTGCTATGTTTTATGTTATAGCCTACACGATAATGAGTTTGGCTGGTTTTGGCATGATTTTATTAATGAGTAGGGCTGGATACGAAGCTGAAAATATTGAAGATTTTAAAGGTTTAAATCATAAAAGTCCCTGGTTTGCTTTTGTAATGATGGTAGTTTTATTTTCTATGGCTGGTGTTCCTCCTATGCTGGGATTCTGGGCCAAGGTTTCAGTTTTACAAGAAGCAATTAATGCCGGGTTTGTATGGTTAGCTATTGCAGGTGTAATGGCTTCAATTATCGGCGCATATTATTACATTAAAGTAGTCAAAGTTATCTATTTTGATAAACCCGTGGATGAAATTCCTATTCAGGCAAGCATGGATATGCGGATTTTATTAAGCAGTAATGGTTTATTTATTTTAGCTTTAGGTCTCTACCCAACCGCTTTATTATCACTGTGTTTAAGTGCATTTAAAATAGTTTAAATTAATTCAAAATATATCTTGCAAAATTTTAAACACCCAGTATAATACTCAACTTCTGATGCGGGGTGGAGCAGCCCGGTAGCTCGTCGGGCTCATAACCCGAAGGTCGTAAGTTCAAATCTTGCCCCCGCTACCAAATATAAAAACCTGATTTTAAAGACTTTTTTTAGTCCTTGAAATCAGGTTTTTTTTTGCCTAAAATTCCTCGTGCCCATTTCGTGCCCAAACAATTTTTTTTAAATACTTTAAAACTGGTATTTAGACCTAAA
>JASFYQ010000002.1:0-23105 GCA_045047105.1 Pseudomonadota bacterium
TGGATAACCATGAGCAAACCTCACTACGGGAAATAGCACTTAAAGCAAGAAGCAGTAAAGCACACTGTTTTCAAAATCTTTATCAATTACTGGGTGCACCGTTTCTGATGTACCAGGGGCTACCGAAAAGGCTACAGAAATTCAGTCTCGAAGTCGCTCCAGAAAAGACCCAGATGATGAAGTTTAGCCGCTTTCATCCGAGCATGCAGAGGCGTTTCACGTTTCTTGGTTTTGAAATCTATTGGTTTTATGACCGAAAAGGAGATCCCTGCGTCATGCAACGCACAGCACGCAAGAAACTTCAGGGTGCTTGTCAGCGGATCAAGGAATGGATACGGCTAAATCGGCATTTAAAAGGTCGGGACTTTATAATTGCCCTCAACAGGCGATTACAGGGACACTATAATTATTATGGTTTAAAGGGAAACTCTCTATCTCTCTGGCGATTTTATAATTGGGCAGTTGAATGCTCCTTCAAATGGCTTAACCGCCGTGGAGGAAAACGCAATAGCTTTACCTGGGGACTGTACGGGGGGCATCTGGTAACAGATGTTCCTACCGTGAGAGGCCACCAGATCACGAAGTTAGGCACCATTATGAAAAAATCGCATATTCAATCATTTCGGGAATTTATAGAACCGTATTCAAGCTTAGATTTAGATGAATTCAATATACTTCTAAAATTATTCCAGTTAAGAAAATATAAACGAAAATCGCATATTGTTGATCCTGCTGAATATAATAATAGTACATTTTTCATAATTTCTGGGATGGTCAGACTTTACTATTTGACTAATGATGGAAAAGAATGGAACAGAGCCTTTCTCTCAGAGAATATGATGTCCACATCATTCTCTAAAGATATTGGACAGGTAGACCCTTATGGTATTCAGACTTTAGAAGATACTGAAATTTTATTTGCTGATTTTTCAGATTTTCAATCGTTATTTGATAATAATCCAATGATTGAGCGATTACACAGAAAATTAGTTGAAAAAATTTTAATAACAAAAATGAATCGTGAGCGGAGTTTTTTACAAAGCAGTACAAAAATGCGCTATATAGATTTTTCCGAACAGTTTCCTGATGTATTTCAACGTATAACACAATATCATTTAGCTTCTTACCTTGGTGTCACTGAGGCATCTTTATCTCGGCTAATCGGTGAATCTGACTAAATATTTTCTACTTCTTACCAAATGGTAAGGCATTAATTAATCCTTGACTATAGGATACTTACTTCGACATTATTTTATGTCAGTAAATCACTTTGGAGGGAAAATTAATATGAACGAGATTACAGGGGTTAATCACATTGGAATTAGAGTTGCCATCCTTGAACGCACGCGAAAATTTTATGAACAATTTGGTTTTATTTTTTTTGTAGGCCCTGTTGGCCCAGAGCCTGTGGCAATAATGGAACACCCGTCAGGAGTTAACATTAATTTCATTTTAAACGCAGACTCTGGAGTAAATAAAAATATACTTATGGATGTTCCAGAAAGACATCCTGGATATACTCATGTAGCATTAAACGTTACTGATATTGATGCGGTCGAAGCTAAGCTAAAAGAATTGGATATAAAAATTACAGAAGGCCCAATAACATTACAAAATGGAGGAGTAATGTTGTTTATCCGAGATCCAGACTATAATGTAATTGAGTTTCATCAGAGTGCTAAATAAGCATAAACATGCGAGAGTTGGAGGCTGTAGATATTATATTTTGCTATTTTCACTTTCAATGTTACTACTTGTATCGTGTATTATGTCGCTAGCCACTAGCATTTTTAACACCGGTCTTGTAAGTGATTTTGTTAGCATATGGTTAAGCTCTTGGTTAGTTTCTTTCCTTGTGGCTTTCCCTGTAGTTGTTATAGTATCACCATTAGTTCACAAATTTGTTAATTTTGTTTGTGAAGTCTGATATGGCAAGTTCAACCATACTTGGCCTAAAACTGATCCAGCTGACAGTCAAAAGGTTCACGATTTTTGCTGTCGCAAAAAAACGCGCCCCTTTTGCCTGCCGCTAATAAGGGCAGGCGTAAAATTAGCAAAATACTTTCCGTTCCTATTTTTCAATTGTTGTTGACAATAATCTTGTTCTAAAGGTATAACCAAGAAAATCAAAACTAGTTACCCCCGATGTTAGGCTAGTTGTTGCCTAATAAATGACTTTAACTTGTGCAGGAATGATTTCTAGTTGTTCTGAAGTATCTTCACCACAAACGTGTAATTTATGATCACAATCGCATATTATAAGTTAATATTATTTACCTTCACAATTAAGTTATAATTAAGTCTATGAATAAAGAACTTGAATTACTGGCTCCAGGTGGCGACATAGATTCTATAAAAGCTGCAATTTTAGCTGGGGCAAATGCTATATACTGCGGTCTGGATAAATTTAATGCCAGAAACCGTGCCGAAAATATTATACTAGATGATTTATATGGGATTATACGACTTGCTCATAAACATAATTGTGAGGTTTTTTTAACCTTAAACATTATTATATTAGAAAGTGAAATTCCCACAATTATTACTTTACTAAATAAATTAGTTAATACCCATATTGATGGAATAATTGTTCAGGATTTTGGATTATTTTATCTCTTAACGCATTATTTTCCTAGTTTGCACATACATGCATCTACCCAACTTACCACACATAATGAAGGCCAGATTAAATTTTTAAGTAAATTGGCAGCTACACGAGTAAACCTGTCCAGAGAGTTGGATCTTAAAGAAATTAAAGATCTTAGCTCGGTTAGCCATAAACATAATGTATTAACCGAAGTTTTTGTCCATGGCTCTAATTGCATTGCTTTTTCAGGCATCTGTTATATGAGTTCGGTTAATGGTGGTAACTCAGGCAATCGTGGTCGTTGTAGCCAGCCATGTAGAGATCAATACCTTACTACCGCAGAAGGCAAAGATTTTCCGCTAAATATTAAAGATAATTCAGCATTTTCTGATTTAAGAGAATTATCCGATGCCGGGGTAGATTCAGTTAAGATAGAAGGGCGAATTAAAAAATATCACTATGTGTATACTGTAGTCAGTAGTTGGAGAAAACACCTACAGAGTTTTTATCTACAAAATAAGGTAGATAACGATAATAGTGGTCTTCGCAAAGTATTTAATCGGGATTTTTCAAACTCCTTTTTGCAAGGTAATATTAGCCGAGATGTTTTTATTGATAACCCTAGGGATAATTCTGCTATATATTTTTCTAAACATTTGATTAAAAAAGCGGATACTGCTGATGATGGTTTAAGCCAGGCAAAAAAGGCTTTATATGATGTTAAAACAGAAATTATAAATGATGTTAAAAGCAGAATTGAACAACTCAGTACAAATAAAGCCGCAGTGATTATTTGCTTTTCAGGAAAAGCGGGTAGTGCTTTAGAAGTTTCTATACAAACACCTGAAAGCGCATTTGTACTATTTTCTGATAGTCTTCTTCGAGCGGTTACAGCCAAAAAAGAGTGTTCTGATTTAAAAAACAGCCCAAAGGCTAAAAAAAGTACTGCCCAATGCCTGGATTATGAATTGATTTTAAGTCGCTTTAAATCTATAAATGACAGTGAGTATTTTATTCAAACTTTGGATTGTGAAAATATTCAGGGTGATTTATTTATTCCCTTTAAAGAACTTAGCGCTATAAAAAAACAAATTTTATTTATTCTAAATAAAAATAAAGAAACTATTGATCCCATTGATGCGTTAATTATTAAAAAGAATGACAAACTAAGCTATAGCCAAAACCAGTCAAATGCCTCACTATCTGTTTTAATCTCATCTTTTGATGACTTATACCTATGTGATAAGTCTTCTGCTGAAATATATTTTGAACTACCTAATAGCTTTAATAATAAACTTGCTGAGTTTGTTAATATGTTTAAAACACTTATAGCAGAGGGTAAAAAATTAATTCCCTGGTTTCCATCGGTTTTAATTGGTAAAGACTATCATGCAGCGGTAGATTTTCTTCATCAATTACAACCAGAATATATTGTTACTAATAATACTGGAATTGCTTATGAAGCCTATCAACTAGGAATATCCTGGATTGCCGGGCCTTATTTAAATCTGGTTAATTCATATAGCTTATTATGTTTAAAGGAATATTTTAACTGTGATGGTGCATTTATTTCTAATGAAATAAATAAAAATCAGATTAAAAGAATAAAGCAACCGGATAATTTTAAATTACTTTATAGTATCTATCACCCCATAGTATTAATGACCAGTAAGGTGTGTTTTTTCCATCAGGTTACTGGTTGTAAAAAAAATATAGTGGATGGGGCATGTATTCAGCGTTGTGAAAAATCTTCATTTATTACCAACTTAAAGGAAGTTTCATTTTTTATTAAAAAAACCAAGGGTAATTATCATAATATTTACAATCAGGCTAATTTTTTAAATACCGATATTGTTAATGATTTTCCTAGTCAATTTTCCAGCTTTTTTATTGATTTAAGAGATATAAAAACAGATACCCGGCTTAAAGTAGGTAAGTTGGAATTAGTTAAATACTTTGAAAACTATATAAATGGAAACAATACTTTAGATAAAGTTCTTAAACAGAATATTCAGCCTTCAACTGATACGCAATATAAAAAAGGTCTTTAATTTTTACTCTTCTATTGCACTTAAATTAGCAGAATTTAAGTTATATTGGCTTAATGATTTAAATAAAAATTACTCTTTTATCCTCTGGCCTTGATATTACCTTTTGGTAAGAAACCCGAAAATGGTTTGTTAAAAGTGAATTTTGCTCCTATTTTTAGACTTTAAATTAGCTTTTTATTGCTACTAAAGGCTTTTAGGCTATAGGATAAACATTGCTTACAGTTTATAGATAGTAATATAATACGTTTTTTGTAAGTTATTATGCCAAATGAGGAGTTTTTAAGAACATGATTTTAATTCATAAAAAAGATATCAAAACCAGCTCTAAAATAGCCAGTGATGGAAGGTTTAAAGCCTTAATAAAGTCTCTTCTTATACTCCCCTTGTGTACTAGTTCAATAGTATATGCTGTAACTCCAGGGCAATTAGCCTGGAAATCAACTAATGAAAATTTTAGTTTGCCTGTCGAAAATGGACAAGTTGCTTCAGCTCCAGCAATTAACTCCAATGGAGATGTTTTGGCTATTGCCTATGATGGTTCTGGCAACAATCAAGATCAGTTAGCCCTGTTTAATAATAGTGGTGATATAAAATGGCAAACATCCTCTATAAGTTTAATTACCTATACATCTCCTAGCGAGAAATTTTATTCTCCTGTTATCTCCAGAGATGGAACCAGTTTTATAGCTACAGATAATAATAATCTTTTTATTATAGCTGCGGATGGTAGTTATATTGGTAATAGTTTCTGGTCAAATTATCGCGGTATAGTTATGGATGATAGTAGTGATCGTATAATTACTTATGTTGATGATATTTTTTCTAAAAATGGGGATGTTATTTATTCTCATACTTTTAATAGTAGTAAACAATATCAACTGACAGAAAACTGGAAGTTTGCATTAAGCTCATATAGCAATGGATTTTCTGCTTTTAACAAGCCTCAAATTTCAACTCAAAATGGTATTACTTATGCGTTACTTGCTCCACTTGTGCAGGTTTCTGGAGAAGCTACAGGCGTATTTAATACTCAGGCATGTGTTATTGCTATAAAGGCCGATGGCGAGCAAGATTGGAGTTGGTGTAATGACACCTATTTCCCCCCTAACTCAAAAATAGTTTTTGATGGCAGTGGTAATCTTTATTTCTCTACCACCAATCGAGTAATTTCACTTACTGCTCAGGGTGTTAAACGCTGGGGATCAGATATTGGCGGAGGGGCTGTACAACCAGCTGTATCATCAGATGGCATTGTATTTATTAATACCAATAGTTCCAGTGTTGGCGGTAAAAAAAGCTTATATAGTTTGGATAGTGATGGTAGTCAACGCTGGTTATTAGAACTTGATAGTGGTCTGGGTATTGGCAATGAGCAAACTATTCCTTTATTTGCAAAGGATGGCACTATTTATTTTACCTCTACTATTAAAACTTATGATAGTTCTGTAAATAATTACATCCTTAAAGCCAGTTTGATTGCAATTTCTTCAAATGGTCAATTGCAGTGGACATATGATAGTGGAGAACAAGGTAACCCATCTTCCCCTGCATTTAATAATGATCAGAGTTTAATTTATTTTACTGCACAAGGGCATTCTTTATATGCTGTAAATACTGGTACTATAGCTGAGTTATATGAAGTAACGGTTTCAGATACTTTTTTGATAGATATTCCAAAACTAAAATATAAGGACTCATATTACTCAGTTAAGTTAGATTCTAACAGGTCTTGCTGGTCAGCCAGAGATTTAACCCTATTAACAGGTTTAGCTGCAACTAGTAATGAAACTACCGTTACCAATGAGTTAATGGTAACTTTACCCAGACTAAAATATCAGGGGAAATACTATTCAGCAATGCTAGATTATAATGGCACTTGCTGGACTGCACGTGATGTTATTAAAATTGATTAGGCTAGGGATTAAGAGAGAAATATATGTTTATGATTGAGTATAAAGATTTAGGCTGGTGCTATTGGTTGCTCACCGCCTGTTTGTTAAGCTATGGTATGTCAGCCAAAATTTGAGCATCTCTATAGTATTAAACAATTGCTAAAAGAATATTAAAAGCAATTGTTTAATAAAAAAAGAATGATTATCTTAGTTTTTTATGGAATTATTTACCCGGTTAGTAAATTAAATTCATCATAAGCATCATTACAACTAAAAATAATATTGTCATAACTCCACCTGCACGAATAAAATCAACCACGCGATAACCAGCAGGGCCCATAATCAAAGCATTAACCTGATGGGTAGGAATTAAAAATGAATTCGAAGTGGCTATTGCAACAGTTAAGGCAAATACAGCGGGATCTGCTCCAACTCCAATGGCTATATTTACCGCCAGAGGAACCAATAAAACAGTAGCCCCTACATTTGACATTACCAGAGTAAAAAAGGTTGCCAGTATTGCAACAGCTAACTGAATGACCCAGATAGGCATATCTCCAACAAAGAATATAGTTTGATCTGCAATCCATTTTGCTGTCCCAGAACTTTCAACAGCCATACCCAGGGGAATTAAACTGGCAAGTAAAAATACGGTTTTCCATGAAACCGCCTGATAGGCCTCATCAATTTTTAATACTCCAGAGAGGATCATACCAATAGCACCTGTTAATAAAGCAATAGATAGGCGGATATCAGTAAATAAAACTAAAAAGATAGCAATACCAAAAAACAAAGCAGCTAAGCCAACTTTTTGAGGTCTGAGCTCTTCATGAGGAAATTCAGTAGTAACCACTACATAGTTGGGATCTTTTTCTAAGCGGGCTAAATTTTCCCAGGGAATGTGTCCCACTAAGGTATCACCACTTTGAAAAGGCATACTACGAATATTTTCGCCCTGACGTAGGGTTTCTCCATCACGATGCAAGGCAATTAAACTAAAACCAGTGGTTTTTCTAAGCCAAAATTCTCTGGCGCTTTTTCCAATTAAATCAGAGCCAGGTGGGATTACAATTTCTGCAATACCCGCTTTGGCAGGTGATAAGGATTCAGAGAAACTACGCATTTCGCTACGCTGTTTTAAACCATGTGTGGCAACAAAGTCTTTTAATACTTCGTTGGGGGCAACAATACCTAAAACCATACCTGCTTCAACTTCGGTGTCATAAGCCATTGCTCCTTCACCAACCATACTGGCATGTCCACTGCGCTTAACACCAATTGCACGAACTTTATATTTAGTTTCCAGTTCACCCAGTAAGTGGCCAATTAATGAGCTATCGTCCTTAACGACCACTTCAAAAAGACCGGTTTGAATTCCATATATTTTTTGAAAGTAATTCATAGTACTTGAAGCACTGGTTTCACTTTCAGATTTTGTGGAGGGTAAAACATACTTTCCTGCTACTATAAAATAGAGAATTCCTGTCAATACTAATGCCAGGCCAATAGGAGTAACTGAAAATAAACCAAAGGTATCCATTTGATTTTTTGCCTCTAATGCACTATTAGAGGTAATAATTAAATCATTTAAAAGAATAAGAGGGGAAGAGCCTACCATGGTGACTGTTCCACCCAAAATTGCACAAAATCCCATGGGCATTAATAAGCGTGACATGGGTACATTTGCACGTGCAGAAATCCTGGATACTACGGGTAAAAATAAAGCAGCAGCACCAACATTTTGCATAAAAGAGGAAATAATACCTACTGTGCTGGAAATAATAGGGATAATTCTAGACTCTGATTTTCCTCCTACTTTTAGAATAAAAGTGGAGACTTTGCTCATAATGCCCGTTTTATCTAATCCGGCACCAATTATCATAACTGCTATAATAGAAATAACGGCGTTACTGGAAAAACCATCAAATAAGTGATTGGTGTCTACCAGACCATGTTTTAAACCCATCAGGGGAGCAAATAAATCGGTTAAACCCAATATTACCATAATGCTGATAGCTGCTACATCAACATCTACCACCTCAAAAGCAAAAAGATAAATGGTTAATAAAAGAATGGCTGTAACCCAGGCAATTTCAATAGTCGGCTCATTATAAATTAAAAAAACTCCACATAAAATAAATATAGCTGCGGATGCCAGTCGTTGTTTAATCAGTAGTTTTGTGGTTTTTTTTACTTCATCTGGCATTAAAGTGATTTCCTTATATTGAATTAATTTGCTATATAGATTCTAAAAAAAAAGGCCATCGCTCCACAAAAATAAGTGAATAATGACCTTTTAATTAATATATAATCAAATTAGTATACAATAACTAGATTAAAATTTCCAGATGTGTTTGTTATAGAATATCCAGCATTATTTCGCTGTCTTCCATTAAGTCTTTGAGTTGGTTATCGCTAAGGTTGAGTAATATAGCCAGGCTTTCTAAATCATGAGCGATATGGTCATTCATAGCCGTATCCACACCTACATAGTTTTCATATTTTTGCACAACATGATGAGCTAAATGGCAAATAACTAAATGTTTTTCTTTATCGCTTATAACTTTTAGTAATTTTTCATGGGAGTTAAAGTCGTGGATGGTTCCTGTGGTAATACTGGGGAGCTTTAATATGGGGGCTAGATAATCTATTACGGTGTTATGAGTAATACCGTAAATCTGTAGTTCTGTTTCTGACAATGGGGTTTGATTAGCAATGCACTCATTAATTATGCCTGGATACGTGTCAGGGAAACTACTGGCAAGCACTAACATTCCCATATCATGCATTAAAGCAGTAGTTTCAATTTCATCACTTAATGCTGGATATATTTTTTCTGCTAATAAGCGGGCAACAGTGGCAACACTGATACTATGGTTCCATATTTTTTCAGTCACCTCACTGGGTGCCGATTTATAAGTTTGCAATATGGTTACACCAATAATCATTTTGCAGGTTTTTAGACCTAATAGCGAGACTGCATTTCTAACACTATTAATTTCACATGCTCGTCGGTGAACAGGTGAATTAACATATTTAAGAATTACTGCAGATATGATGGGATCTTTACCTAAATAATCAGCTAAATAAGACATTTCGATTAGGTTATCACTGACTAATTCTAAGGCTTGCCGACCAGCCTCTGAAATATTAGGTAGTTTTAATTGTTTTATATTTATCATAGTAAATACTTTTTAGCAGGTAATTTATATGTTTTTAGAGTTATCACGGGTAAAAACCCATGTGTTTGTATCGGAAAGCTCCATATTATAAGCATAGTTAGCTTCATTAAAAAGTTTTATATCATTAATATCAGTAATTTTATTTTTTAATATATAAGCACTCATCATGCCTCGAGCTCGTTTTGCAAGTAAGCTAATAATCTTGAAGTGATCACCTTTTATTTTATCCTTTCTAAGTTCTTTAAAAACAGGAGTAATGATAGGAGCACTAAGTAGTTTAGGTTTAACTGATTTAAAATATTCATTGGATGCTAAATTAATCAGATGTTTGCTATTACTAATTTGTAATTGTTTATTGATAGCCCGAGTAATTTCTTCCCCCCAGAACTCATACAGATTTTTACCTTTTTCATTATTGAGTTTAGTTCCCATTTCAAGGCGATATGGCTGCATTAAGTCTAAAGGCCTTAATAAACCATATAAGCCTGATAGTATGCGTAAATGTTGTTGAGCAAATTCCAGTTGATCATCATTAAAGCTCTCAATATTCATTCCTGTATACACATCTCCTTTAAAGGTTGATATGGCCTGTTTTGAGTTTTGCGCTGTAAATGGAATGTTCCAATCATGATAACGTTGGTAATTTAGCTCAGATAGATTGTTACTTATTTTCATTAGTTTCCCAAGTTCTTCAGCAGAATAGGGTAATAAAGTATTAATTAGCTGCTGAGATTGTTCTAAGAAATCAGGCATTGTATAAAAATCTGTTTGTGCTACAGAGTCAAAATCTAATTTTTTAGCAGGAGATATAAGTAATAACATAATATTTAATAGTTGTAAGAGGGATGTAATTTTGTTGTTGAGAAATAAACCCATTATACCCTGAAAAAGCAATATTCTAAAATCAGGATATTTAATAAAGTCTATTTTTGTTATAATTACGGGAGTAAATCATAACTTTAAGGAAAGAAATATGCGTCCAAGTGGCCGTGAAAACAATCAACAACGTGAAGTAATTATAACTAGAAATTATACTAAACATGCAGAAGGTTCGGTCTTAATCGAAACAGGTGATACCAAGGTAATCTGTAATGCTACGGTTGAAGCTAAAGTTCCGGGTTTTTTAAGGGGAAAAAAGCAGGGCTGGGTTACCGCAGAATATGGTATGTTGCCACGTTCTACTGGACGTCGTATGGGTCGGGAAGCAAATCGAGGTAAACAGGGTGGTAGAACACTTGAAATTCAACGTTTGATTGGACGCTCTTTGCGTGCTGTTGTTGATTTACAAGCCTTAGGTGAACATACTATAACTATTGATTGTGATGTAATACAGGCAGATGGCGGTACGCGAACTGCTTCTATTACAGGAGCTTATGTTGCTCTGGCAGATGCGGTAGATCATTTACTGGCAAAAAAACGCATTAAAAAAAACCCTCTACATGGTCAGGTTGCATCAGTTTCTGTAGGGATTTATAAGGGTAAACCCGTGTTGGATTTAGATTATATTGAAGATTCTAATGCAGAAACAGACTTAAATGTAGTAATGAATGAAATAGGTGGTTTTATCGAAATTCAAGGTACTGCTGAAGGCCATGCATTTATGCAATCAGAGCTTAATGATATGTTAGAGTTAGCAAAATTAGGTATTAATAATTTAATTAATATCCAGCAAGAGTGTTTAGGCCTTTAACCTAAAAAAATCAATTAGATTAATGAGAAAAAAATGGAAAATCATAAAGTTGTTTTAGCAAGCGGGAATAAGGGAAAACTCAGAGAATTTATAGCCATGTTTTCTGATCTGGGTTTAAATATTATTCCTCAAAATGAATTAGGAGTAGGAGATGTCCCTGAAACGGGAACAACCTTTGTTGAAAATGCTATTATTAAAGCGCGTTATGCCTCTCAAATTACAGGTCTTCCTGCAATTGCAGATGATTCTGGAATTGAAATTGACTATTTAAAAGGCCAGCCTGGAATTTACTCTGCCCGATTTTCAGGTGATAAAAATGGAGTCGGGGCAAGTGATGAAAAAAACAATTTAAAGGTTTTAGAGCTATTAAAAGGTGTTCCAGAAGAACAACGTACTGCAAGGTATCAATGTATTTTAGTCTATATGGAGCATGCCAAAGATCCCACACCTATAATATGCCAGGCTTCCTGGGAAGGTATTATTATGGATAAAGAAGTGGGAGATAATGGTTTTGGTTATGACCCTCTATTCTGGTTAGCCGAATTCCAATGCAGCTCGGCACAATTGCCTCCAGAGGAAAAAAATAAAATTAGTCACCGAGGCAAGGCTTTAAAAGAATTATATAATAAAATTAAAACACTTTAATTTTATTATATTGGATGAACTGGAGTTAGGTTGAGCTAACTTAGCTTCTTTATACAGCCTCTTTGTAAGCTAAGAAAATATAAAAAACTTAATGCTAGTTTATTTTTTTTCAGTTTTTTTATCTTGCTGTTCCTCAACATTTTTTTCTTTAGCTTCTTGGTTTTGAACACTAACTGTTGTTTTAGGTTTTTTGATTTGTTTTAATGCTAGCTTAACTTCATCTGCATTAAAGGCTATATGCTCTGATATTGTGAATATTTGATCTTCAGTTAATGACAATTGTTGTTGTAATGGTTCTAGCAATTGACTTATATCTTCTGCGGCACAAATAACCGAGTCATATGCCTCTGCTTCATTTTTAGCATCAAATCGTTTCAATTCTTCACCTTTTTGATTACACACAATATATTCAATCTTAATTGACATTTTTTCTCCTGAGCAAATTTGAGTGAACTTAATTTCATTATTGCACTATACCAAACGACACCTAACAACAAAATAATATTTTATTATACGATAAATAAACAATAAATACTGATGTTCTGCTGGTTAATGATTTATTAAATTATTTAACTAATATATTTACCGCTGATTTTTAAAAATATCTTGCAATATCAAGTCCATGAGATCAAACTAAGCAGATGAGTCAATTAAGCCTATTACAAAATAAAAAACCAGTCTTAGAAGCACGGCATAAACATTCAAAAGATGTTAATAACGAGATCGCATTAAAACCGTTTACTTCGCTTAGAAGGTTGGGCAGTAGAAATGATAGCCCAAGTTACTGAGACTGCATGTGAAAAGTATTTCTCATCATATTGAAGATTATCAAGATTCAGAAAAGTTAAAGAGAGAGTGGTGGCTCCAAGAACAAACTAAATCAAGAACAAACAGAGGCACTGATTGAACATTTAATATCTCATACTGACAGCCATCAAAAAGAAATTATCAGGTATGTAAAAGACGCTTGGTCTATCAATCAATTATGTTGTTGCGGCTATGAATAAATGGCTGCATAAAAATCGATTTAGCTATATTATTGATAGATGAATTAATAAACTATTTTGAGTATAATTTGATAGGAATTGATTAATGTTTTTTAAAGATAAAAGAAAATATATTTTTGTAACTGTAATATATCTTTTATTTTACAGTTGTTTTTCTTATGCTGATATATCACTTAAGTTTGGTTTATATAGTTCAGATAAAGCATCTGATATGGTTAGAAAATTTAGGCCCGTGCTAAATTTCCTGGAACTGAAACTTACGGAGTTATTGGGGGATACTGTTGTTATCCGTATCAAAGTTGCAAGTTCATATGGGAAAGGCATTGATAATTTAGTTAATGGTAAGGTTGATTTTGCGCGTTTTGGTCCTGCTTCTTATATTCTTAGCAAGCAACGAAATCAAAAAATTAAAATTATAGTTATTGAAAAAAATAAAAAAGTAAAAAAAATCAGTGGTGCAATTGTTACCCAAATAAACAGCAAAATTAACTCACTTGGTGATTTAACCGGTAAGTCATTTGCTTTTGGCAATAAAGATTCAACAACGGGTAGATATTTTTCACAATACCGATTATATGAAAATGGGATTAAAGCGAATAAACTATCAAAATATAACTACTTAGGACGACATGATCGTGTTGCTGCTGCAGTTTTTTCTGGTCAGTATGATGCGGGTTCATTTAAAATTTCGACTTTAAATAAATTTTTAAAAAAAGGTAGAAAGTTCAAAATATTGACTACTTTTCCTACCATATATAAACCTTGGTTGGCAAAGGAGCAACTTGATGAAAAAACCTTTAATGCAATGCAATTAGCTTTAATTCACCTTAAAAACAAGCAAATTTTATCCAAACTTGAACATGCAGGTTTTGCCTTAGGAAGTGAATCTGACTTTAAACATGTAAAACAAGTTATAGAGAAAAACCATTTATTTTTTAAGCAATAGGCTATGTTTCTTTTATGAAGTTAATAATTCCCTCTAATTCATTTCAATTTTCTTTAAGGAAACAACTGTTTTTAGTTGTGAGTTTAATGATTATTATTTTAGCATTAATATCTAAGCCGCTTATTAAAAAAATTGAATCACCCTATTTAATTGATTTAATGGAAATAGAAGGTGAAAAAACAACTGAATTAGTTGCTCAGACATCACTTGATGCACTTATTAGTGAAGATATCCCCTATTTACAGAGCATAGTTGATCAAGTTGGTGAAAAAAATCATCATATTGTATCTATCAAAATGCATTCAGCAGATAATAAAAATTTAGTATTATGGGAAAATAAAAATATTTCAAAAGAAGTAGACTATATGGTATTTAAAAAAAAAGTTTATCTTGAGGATGAGTTTTTTGGACAAATTACAATTCATTGGCGTATGGATCTTGTTGAGCAACATATAGAAGAGCGGATCTCATTTTTAAACTATTTATTTATCTCTTTGGTTATGATTGTCGGGCTTATAAATATATTATTAACCCATAAATTTGTTATCAAACCAATACAAATTATTGATAAAAACTTATATAGACTGAATGATTATTCCCTTGCTGAGCATGCTGAAATAGTTATTGATAATATTCAGAGTATTTCTAAATATAGTGCAACGGAACTAGTTAATTTATCTGAGTCGGTTAAAACTTTAGAGCAATTATGGAAAGAAAATATACAACGGGAAAAAAACTTAACCGAGGAAGTTATATTACGAAAACTTGCAGAATTAAACTTACAACAACATAGAGATACCTTACAACAACAGGTTGATAAAAAAACTAAAGATTTACTTGCTGCAGTTAAAATGGCTAATATAGCAAACCAAAGTAAATCTGATTTTTTAGCAAATATGTCGCATGAACTTCGTACTCCAATGCATGGAATTTTAAGTTTTGCAAAGTTAGGAATGCAACGCGTTGAAACGTCTACTATTGAAACCAATAGAAAATATTTTAGTAATATTGAAAAAAGTGGCAATCGATTACTCTTATTAGTAAATGACTTACTTGACTTATCAAAACTTGAAGCAGGGAAAATGGATTTATATTTTTCCAAAAACTCGCTTTTTGATATTGTGGAAGCTTGTATTGCTGAACAACAGGCACGTTTGAATGAGTTAGATATAAAAGTTGAATATGCAATAGAAAATATTAACGGCGAAGGGAATTTTGATAAAGTTCAAATAGCTACGGTAATTACGAATTTTTTATCAAATGCTATTAAATTTACTCCTCCGGGTGAAAAAATTGAGATAATAATTAAATATAGTGAATTACCAAGGCAAAAGACTATAAAGCAAGGTTTAGAAATAGAGTACAAAGATATAACTATCCCTGCACTTTTATTTTCAGTAGGCGATAAAGGTAAAGGAATTCTCACCTCAGAGTTAGTACTGATTTTTGATAAATTTCAACAAGGCTCTGATTTTCAAGTTGGTACTTCAAAGGGTACAGGATTGGGTTTGCCAATTTGTAGAGAAATAATTGTATTACATCATGGTAAAATATGGGCTGAGAACAAGCCTGAAGGGGGAGCTATTTTTAGTTTTATTATTCCAGTAGAGCAGATAGGTCAAAAATAAATAATTGACCTATCCTTAAATAATAAGAATAAGGTCAATTAAGTGTTAACTGATTAATTCTGGCTCAATTATTTACCAATTTTAATATCAATTGTTGCTGCTTTTTCTAACCCATCAAGGTAATCTGAAATTTTCTCTTTAGTTAAAGTTTGCTCAATACCCGCTTTTGAATCTTCAAAAGTTCGAGGAGGTAAATCTTTTGTATCCTCAACTAAAATAATATGCCAGCCAAATTGTGATTTAATAGGAGCTACAACTTTACCCTTGCTAGCAGATTGTACTGCTTTTCCAAATGACGGAACCATTGTTTCAGTTTTAAACCAACCTAAAGATCCACCTTTTATCGCAGATCCTTTATCTATTGATTTTTCCATAGCAACTTCACCAAACTTATTTACATCAGCATCTTTTAATTGTGCATAGATTTCAGTTGCTAGCGCTTCTTCTTTAACTAAAATATGCCTGGCATTATATTCTTTGGGAGTATTAGTGAGAATTTTTTTATCATAATATGCTTTAATCTCATCATCAGTAAATTTTTGCTTAGCGGTTTCTTTTTCAAGCAATGTTGCCGCAAGTACGCTATCTACCAGAGCATCTAATTTTAATTTGGTACCAGGCTCTTGATCCATTTTTTGTTTTCTAGCTTCATTCGCAACCAGAATTCGATTAATCAGGCCATTCAATAATAGCTTTTTTTGCAAATCATTTAAAACTTTATAATCAATTCTATTTTGTTGAGCCGTCATAATGAGCTCTTCTGCAATAATATCTTTACCGTTAACTGTTGCTACAATGGTGGTATCAACGGCAGCCCAGGCAGAAGTTGATAAGGTAACCAGAAGAGAGGAGATAAGTAAGCTTTTTTTAAACATTAATTTTCCTTAATTTATGAGTTATTTCTATTATTAGCTAAGTGTGTTTAGACAAATAGTTTTATTATTTGTTCAGTTTAATTGTAAATTATATGGGTTATGGCAACACTTTTTTAAAGGGTTTAACTACCACATTTTGATAAACCCCTGCAGTTATATAGGGATCCACATCTGCCCAGTCCTGAGCATCCTTTAATGTTTCAAATTCTGCAATGACTACACTTCCTGTAAAACCCGCTTCGCCAGGTTCTATTGAGTCAATTGCTGGACTGGGGCCAGCAATAATAAGTCTTCCAAGCTCTTTTAATTGTTGTAAGCGCTCTACATGTGCAGATCTGGCTTTTTGTCTTAAGGCTAATGAATTTTTGACATCTGTTGATATTATGCTATATAACATTTATACCTCTTCCTTTTCATTTGTAGTTTCTTCATTAATCTGAATGTGTTTATGGATAAACAGCACCTGTAAAATCATAAATACAATAGTTAGACCAAATAGACCATAAAATTTAAAATTAACCCATACATCGGTACGTTCTTCTATAGTTAAATCCAATCCGTAAAAAAATGCAAAGTATACATTTAATAAACCACTTATAAAAAAGAACAAAGCCCAATAGGTATTTAAACGTAACCAGATAGGTTTAGGTAATTCCATAGCACTTCCCATCATACGTTCAATAATGGTTTTATTACCAATAAACTGGCTGCCAATTAAAATTGCTGCAAATAACCAGTTGATTACACTGACTTTCCATTTTATAAAAGTATCATCATGAAATAATATAGTTGCTCCGCCTAATACAACAACTAATACCAGGCCAATAAGACGGCTTTTTTCAACCTTATGAAATTTAAACCATTCAAAAGAAACTTGTAAAATAGTTGCAATAATAATTGCTAAGGTGGCGTGATAAATATCACCAGTGTATTTATATATCCCAAAAAATAAGGCAATGGGAAGGAATTCATAGATTAACTTCATAATTTTAAAATCTCGTTAAAACGTGTGTATTTAATGCATTTATTAATAAGGCAGTATTTTTACATTTAATAAGCTCTTTTAATAGGCTTTTGTTCGTAAATTTAGAAAAATCCTGTAAAATATGTGGATGAAATATTATGATCTCCATAGCCATTCAACGGCATCCGATGGTAGTTTAAGTCCAACTGAATTAATCACTCTGGCTAAAGACTCTGCTATAGATTGTTTTGCTTTAACTGACCATGATGGTATTGATGGTATTGAAGAGGCAAAATTTCAAGCCAAAACTATAGGTCTGGAATTTATTTCGGGTATTGAACTCTCTGTTAGCTGGCAAAAGTATACCATTCATATTGTTGGTTTAAATATAAATACCGCGTATGCACCATTGCTTAAAGGCATAGAAGAGTTAAAAATATATCGTAAATGGCGTGCGGAACAAATTTCCATTCGCTTAGCTGAACATGGTTTAGAAGGAGCTTTAGCTGGAGCGCAGCAATTTGCTAGTGGAAAAATGATAGGACGATTACATTTTGCACAATTTTTAGTTGCGAGTGGTTATTGTAAGGATACCCGTACCGTTTTTAAAAAGTATCTGGTAAATAATAAACCTGGATATATACATGGTGAATGGGCATCACTGGCAGATGCTGTTTCCTGGATTAACGGGGCAGGAGGCGTTGCTATTATTGCACATCCTGGACGATATCCCTTTAAAAATAAAAAATTAAGGGTTTTGTTGAATGAATTTATTGAAATGGGTGGACAGGCTATTGAAGTTGTTTCTTCAAGTCATGATGCTCAGCTAGTAAAACGTATTTCAGATATTGCTCAGGAGTTTGAGATCTATGCATCTATAGGTGCTGATTTTCATCATCCAGATGTAAGCTGGAATAGATTGGGAAAGTTACCTCCTTTGCCAAGACAATGTGTTCCCGTGTGGCAAGCATGGGAAAATTAGCAGTCCCATAAAATATATAGGAAAGTTAAAGAAAAATGAGTCAATTTTATCAAATACATCAGGACAATCCACAACTTCGCCTGATCAAACATGCTGTTGATATTATTCGTCAAGGTGGTGTTATCGTATATCCAACAGATTCTGGTTATGCTCTGGGCTGTCACCTGGGTGATAAAAATGCTATGGATCGTATCAGAGCAATTAGAACCCTGGATAAAAAGCATAACTTTACTTTAATCTGCCGTGATTTATCAGAAATATCTACCTATGCTCAGATCAGCAATTCACATTACCGATTGTTAAAGGCACATACACCAGGTGCATATACTTTTATTTTAAAAGCAACACGTGAAGTGCCTAAGCGGCTTATGCATGTTAAACGTAAAACCATTGGTATTCGTATTCCTGACAACCCCATAACTCAGGCATTATTACAGGAACTGGGCGAGCCTTTAATGAGTGTAACTTTAATTATGCCTGGTGATGATTTGCCTATGACTGATCCTTATGAGATCAGACAAATATTAGAGCATCAGCTGGATTTGATTATTGATGGCGGTTTTTGTGGTTTCGAACCCACCTCCGTGATTGATTTAGAAGAAGATGAACCCATTATACTCCGAGTTGGTTTAGGTGATGTGAGTGGTTTTAGTTAAATTTAAAGGGTTTTGAATGATTGATACAATAATTGCACAAGAATTAAATGTTAAACCACAGCAGGTAAGAGCTGCTATAGAATTATTAGATAAGGGGGATACGGTTCCTTTTATTTCCCGCTACCGTAAGGAAGTAACAGGCAATTTAGATGATACCCAAATGCGGAATTTGTTAGAACGATTGACTTACCTAAGAGAGTTACAATCCCGTAAACAAAGCATTTTAAAAAATATTGAAGAGCAAGCTAAATTAACTCCTGAGTTAAAACAACTTATTTTAGCTGCAGATAGCAAAGTACGTTTAGAAGATTTATATAAGCCATATATGGTAAAACGTCGCACCAAAGCGCAAATTGCAAGAGAGGCTGGCCTACAGGGGCTGGCGGATATTTTATTTGAAAATTCTCAGCTTGATCCTGAACTGGAAGCACAACAATATTTAACCACAGATAATTCTTTAGAAAAAGAAAAACAGGTGCTTGATACCAAAATGGCTCTGGATGGAGCTAAACAAATCTTAATGGAGCAATATGCAGAAAATGCAGACTTGCTAAACATACTTCGCAATCACATTTTGGAAAATGCTTATCTAGTTTCTAGTGTAATTAAAGACCAGCAACAACAAGGTATTAAATTTTCTGATTATTTTGAATATTCTGAAAAACTTAAAGACATACCATCACATAGAGCTTTAGCTTTGTTTAGAGGTAGAAACGAAGGTTTTTTATCACTAAATATTGAAACATCTATAGACAAGGAAAAGGAGCCATCGGTATTATCCGATGGTGAATATCTGATAGCAAAATTTTTAGGTTTTTTGCAGCATAAATCGGATGCGGATAATTTAAATTCTAATGCTCAGCTTAAAGCAATAAACTGGTTAATGGAAACGGTACGTTGGTGCTGGAAGGTAAAGCTAAAACCCAGTTTAGATTTAGAGGCTAAAAAACAACTCAGAGAAAAAGCTGAAAAAGCCGCTATTGATGTTTTTGCAGCTAACCTAAAAGATTTATTAATGGCAGCTCCTGCGGGTCATAAAACAACTATTGGCCTGGACCCCGGGTTGCGCACAGGGGTAAAAGTAACCGTAGTAGATGCAACAGGGCGTTTTATTGATAGTGCCACTATATATCCGCATGTACCGCAACAGCAATGGGAGCAATCTCTGGCTGTATTAGAAAAACTAATTAAACAATACAAGGTCAGTTTAATCAGTATTGGTAATGGTACTGCATCCAGAGAAACGGATAAATTAGCCGGAGAGTTAATTAAACGTATGGCTCAACCGGGTTTGGTCAAGGTGATTGTTTCAGAAGCCGGAGCCTCGGTTTATTCTGCATCCGAACTTGCTGCACATGAATTTCCTGATCTGGATGTTTCATTACGAGGTGCGGTATCCATTGCCCGCAGGCTTCAAGATCCTCTTGCTGAATTGGTTAAAATTGATCCTAAAGCCATAGGGGTTGGGCAATATCAGCATGATGTGAGCCAAACTCAACTGGCAAAATCGCTTGAGAGTGTAATTGAAGACTGTGTTAATGCTGTAGGAGTTGATCTAAATACGGCTTCAATTCCTTTGCTTAAAAATGTAGCCGGTTTATCGGCTGTATTAGCTGCTAATATTGTTAGCTATAGAGAGCAAAATGGTATTTTCAAAAATAGAAAAGAATTAAAAAAAGTGCCTCGTTTAGGTGATAAAGCCTATGAGCAATGTGCTGGATTTTTACGCATTCGAGATGGTGATAATCCTCTGGATAACTCTGGAGTACACCCGGAATCATACCCTGTAATAAAACGAATTTTAGATACTAATAAAAAGCATATCAATAACTTAATCGGTGATATTAAGTTTATAGATTCACTAGCTGTGGTGGATTATACAGATGAAAAATTTGGTGATTTTACAGTAAGTGATATTTTTCTGGAACTTAAAAAACCTGGACGTGATCCACGCCCTGAATTTAAAATGGCTACTCTAAAAGAGGGTGTTGAGAAAATTAGTGATTTACGTGAGGCTATGATCCTGGAAGGTACTATAACTAATGTAACCAATTTTGGAGCCTTTGTTGATATTGGCGTACATCAGGATGGTTTGGTGCATATTTCTCAACTTGCCAATAGTTTTGTAAAAGATCCCAGAAGCATAGTTAAAACTGGCGAAATTGTAACTGTAAAGGTAACAGAAATAGATGTGCAACGTAAACGTATTGCTCTAACTATGAGATTAGATGATAAATTAACAACACAATCTACTTCCAGAGCAAAAACTATTACAAAAAACAGGAATTTTACTGAAAAACAAACTAAGCTAAAACCAACAAGCGGTAACAAAGCAACATCAAACTATTCTTCAAAACAGCAACTTACATCAAATAATGCCATGGCAGATGCTTTGGCCAGAGCAATTAAATAAATAACCCATAAGGATTAAATTATGAAAAAAATATTAGCTTCTTTAACTCTTGTAGTCGCATCTATGCCGCTAAGTTTTATAAGTGCTGATGATGGTAAAGCCTTACATCAGGAAAAATGTACACAATGCCATATGATGTCCAATCACTCCGCTTTATATACCAGAGAAGGCCGTATTGTTAAAAATTTAGGCAGATTAAAAGGGCAGGTAAGTATGTGCACTCAAAACTTGAATATTGAATGGTTTCCTGAAGAAGAAGCTGAAGTAGTTAAATACTTAAATAAAGAATATTATCACTTTAAATAGAGTGATTTTGTAGTCCAGCAGGTTTCATTTTATCTCTAGCCTTTGTTACAGGGATATGGAATAAAAATGGATGAGCTGTTCTTTTAATACTTCATTAGTAAAATAAATTGCCGGCAATTTGAATTAAAGTACGTCCGCTGCAAAGTCGGCTAATCTGGAACGCTCACCACGTTTTAAAGTAACATGGCCACTATGATCCCAGTTTTTAAAACGATCTACTGTATAGGTTAGTCCCGATGTGGTTTCTGTTAAATAGGGCGTATCTATCTGTGCAACATTACCCAAACAGACTATTTTACTTCCAGGACCTGCACGTGTAATCAGTGTTTTCATCTGTTTAGAGGTTAAGTTCTGTGCTTCATCTATAATTATGTAACGGTTTAAAAAGGTTCTGCCGCGCATAAAGTTTAAGGCTCTAATTTTAATTTTTTTAGCTAATAAATCATTGGTTGCAGCTTTACCCCAGTCAGTATCATCACTGCCCTGAGTAAGTACTTCCATATTATCCATTAATGCCCCCATCCATGGAGCCATTTTTTCCTCTTCAGTTCCAGGTAAAAAGCCGATATCTTCACCCACCGAAATAGTAATTCGAGTCATAATAATTTCTTTATAGATATTACTATCAAGAACCTGAGAAAGTCCTGCGGCTAAGGCTAATAAAGTTTTACCAGTACCCGCCTGTCCAACTAAGGATACAAAGTCAATTTCGGGATCCATTAATAAATTTAGAGCATAATTTTGTTCTTTATTTAATGCAGTAATACCCCATACTTTATTGCGCTCATTGCAATAATTATGTGTTCTTTCAACAATTGCCTCAGCAGGATCAACTGTTGTATCAATGCTTCGAACGATAACTTCATAGCTATCATCATTTTCAATAGTTAAAAATTGATTGGCTGACCATTTTTTTATTTGCTCACCTTTTAACTTATAAAAAGTATGACCACCCTCGCTCCAGCTTTTAACTTCCTGATCAAGTTGTTGCCAAAAATCAGCGGCTAAACAGGCATAACCACTATATAACAGGCTCACATCATCCAGCGCCTGGTCGTTTTGATAATCTTCGACATGAACCCCTATAGAAGCAGCTTTAATGCGTAAGTTAATATCCTTACTAACCAGTGATACTACTGGGTAATCGCTGTCTTTTTGTAAAGCTAATGTCAGAGCCAGGATATCATTATCATTTTTATGTCCTGGAAAAGTTACTGGCAACTCATAATCATTGGCATTGGTTTGAAAAAACAATTTGCCTGTAGAATGAGTAAGATCATT
>JASFYQ010000003.1:0-27227 GCA_045047105.1 Pseudomonadota bacterium
TGAATTCAATAGTTTCAAAAATATATTTTTGTTATAATACCCCCTCGTTATTTCAACCAATTACTAAAAATTAAAAGATAATCATGGCAAAATTCGCTGCAATCCAAATGGCCTCCGGCCCCAATGTTGATGCTAACTTAAATGAAGCTCTACGTCTAATTAAAGATGCCACAAAAAATGGAGCTGAACTTATTGTTTTACCAGAAAATTTTGCGCATATGGGCATAAATGATGCTGACATTTTAAGCCTTGCAGAAGATCAAAATAATCCAGGGGATATTTTAAATTTTCTAAGTTCTACTGCTAAAAAATTAGGAATTTGGATCTTAGGTGGAACGGTTCCACTAAAAACGAAGGATGAGAAAAAAATTCTATCTGCTTCCATTTTATATAATTCTGAAGGTGAAATTGCTTGTAGCTATAATAAAATTCACCTTTTTGATGTTGATCTTGCAGAAGACCGAGGAGCCTATAAAGAATCAGCATTTACCCAAACAGGGAATGAACTAAGCGTTTATAATTCTCCCTTTGGTAAGTTGGGTCTAGCCATTTGTTATGATCTACGCTTTCCAGAGATGTTTAGAAGCCTGGAAAAACAGGGTATGCAAATATTATTATTACCAGCATCTTTTACCTCCATTACAGGCAAGGCACATTGGGAAGTATTAAACCGTGCTCGTGCAATAGAAAACCTCTGTTATGTAGTTTCATCAGCTCAGGGTGGTTATCATGTTAATGGCAGAGAAACTCATGGTGATAGTATGATAGTTGACCCATGGGGAAAAATAATTGATCACCTACCCAAAGGTTCAGGATATGTAATAGCCGAACTGGATTTAAAACAATTAAATAAAACCAGAGAAAATTTTCCTGTACTTAATCACCGTAAATTATTCTGCAATTTTACTGAAATTCGTTAGTAATTACATTACTTCCCCCTGTACCAATACCTCTAAATGATAGAAAGTTTCTACTATTTTTTAAACAAAAAATAGATAAACACTCTAAATAATCATCACAATAGCAAGATTATCCTGTTATATACTTGTCATTTTTTAAAATGCACAAATATTGATCTACAAGTTTTTTGTATGTATGAATATTACATGGTTATAAAGCAGGAACCATTTCATAAACAAATATTCATATCGGTAATATTTTTAATAGGAAAATAACATATGTCCAAACAACCATTATTTGAAAAAACAATTGAGTTAATTAATGCCGCCAATAGTGAAGATCCTAATACAGAAATGGCTGATGATAAAGAATGGCCCAAAGAACTTCTTTATTCTCATCGAATGGAGAATATGATCCAACGTTTTGCACCTGATGCAGATGAGGTGCAAAAAATTGCCGTTCATGGTCAGCACATACAACGCTGGCAATCACCTCGTAGTGACTACACTATGGATCGAAAAGGCTATCACCAATGGCGTACTAACTTATATAAATTTCATGCGGAACAAACTTGTCTGTTAATGCAACAGGCAGGTTATGATGAACTGTCCATAGAACGCGTAAAATTAGCTATAGGTAAAAAAAATTTAAAATCTAATATTGATACTCAAATGTTAGAAAATATCGCAGCACTCGTTTTTATTGAGCATTATATGCAAGCTTTTGTTGATAAATATCCCGAATACGATGAGGCCAAATGGATTGATATTATTCTAAAAACCTGGAAAAAGATGACTGAATCTGCTCAACAATTTGCATTATCTGGTGCAATTAAATTACCTGAGCCATTAATTCCACTGATTAAAAAATCTATAACCTAGTTTTTTTAACCCCATAAATTAAGTTTTAATTATTGGTAATACTTTATGTATTGCCAATAATCAGAATTAGCTATTTTTTTAAATCTTTAGATAAAACCAAAATTAATCCCAACATTTGTAAAAATAATGCAATGCTCATTAATCTAACATTGTTGTTATTAATTGGGTATTTTTGCTTCTCAAGCAGTAATCTATCTAGATAGATGTCATCAATATCATTAACAATAATATTCTTAATCTGATCAATAATAGTGATAATCTGTAAATCATTAAGCTTAATATCAGGCTGATGTTTTATCTGATAGTCGATTAACAATTGACTTATATAACTATGAATATATTGCTTAATAAAGTTATCATCATTTTTTTTTGCAGATTGAGCATACAATAAAATAAACTCTTTTTTTCTTTCTATATTCTGCCTATTTTGCCAATAGGTATTTATGCGGATATCAATAGCAGATATTTTACTTTCAATAATTTGTAATTGTTCATTATTAGCACTAATAAAGTGATGACTAATTATTGCCGCAAAAATATTAAAACTAATTCCAATAATAACGAGTATCCAAGGAGAAAAAAATGGCTTTATTGTCGAAAAATTCATTATTATTACGAGCCTATTATTAAATAGTATTTAATCTTAGCGGGGCTAATTCTAACTAAACTATAGAACAAATTTAAAAATACACACCTGAAATTTATTTTATAAATTCCTTTTTAAAAAATTTATAGGTGCCTTTATTTTTATTTTTTACCTGATACATAACATCATCTGCCAGGCAAATTAACTTATCATAGCTACTTGCGTCTTCAGGATAAGTTGCAATACCGATACTCATCCCTATTTTACATTCTATTCCTCCTACTAAGATTGTTTTAGTGCATTCCTGAATAAGACGTTTTGCAGTATTTTCAAGTTCTTGATAATCTCTATATCCATAAATAACCATAGCAAATTCATCACCACCTATTCGAGCAATCAATTCATTTTTTCTCACAGAAAGGATAAATCTCTCGGCAATGGTTGATAAAATGGTATCCCCTGCCTGGTGAGAGAGTTCATCATTAATAGCTTTAAACCCATCCAGATCAATATAAAAAAAAGCGACTTTCTTCGCACTTCTATCTGCTTGTTTAATTCTATTTTCAGCAAAATCTTTAAAATATCTATAATTTGGCAAGCCCGTTAAACTATCATAAGCAGCTAAATGCTCCAGTTTAATATTCTTTTGTACGATAAGCTGTTGTTGTTTATCAATATGGTGAATAAAATACCAGATTAAAGTATAGAGCAATAAAAGAGCAATAAAGGTAATAGCAGTAAAGATATTAGCGATCTTTTGAGCATCTTGTATATAGCCTTTCAAGGCTATACGAATGGAAATTAGAGCCCTTATATCACCTAATTCTTCATTGAATCCAGCAGAATTTGAGTATAATTCCAGCATTTCCTTCGGTGCATCATCAGGATCGCCATGGCACCTTAAACAACTTTTAGTGATGGGTTTAGTAGGTATAGCATAATATAAAATGCTTTCCCCCTCTTTATCTGTAATAACTTCATGATAGTTTTCTAAATCATCATTATTCATCTGCATTAATAATTGACGTTCAAGTTTATTTGCAGTATTAATTCTATTTCTGGGATTAATTGATGCCAGTTTAAAAGAAATCTCAGGTAATCCTGCTCTTTTACGCTCTTTATTAAGAAAATCTTTAATTCCTCGTGCTATATATGTAAATGACATGGTTTTAGGGGAAAAATACTCATTATAGAGCAGACCTTCATCCTTTAGACGATAAATTTCTGGTCTGGATATCGTATTAATATATGAATGAATTGCTCTATGTGTTAATAGTGAGTTCTGAACTAATTTTTCAGCTTCGTGGGTCGCATAATTATGAGTAAAGCTATGAAATAAAAAAGATAACAAAATAAAAGCTAATAAAAAGGTTATAGCTAGAAGCATCAAAATTAAATTATTTTTTTTGCTAAACACTATTTTGTCCGGATGTATATAAATGGGTTTAAGATAGCTCCAATCCTATAGTAAATTCTTTGCTTCACCTAATAAGTAATAATTTATTTAATTACAAAATAAATTATTACACAAAAAACAAGTCAACACATGTTTTATAAGGCTAAATAAAAAAATACTACCAGGGATGAATTTTTAGCTTCTAAAGCATTTAGTTGTATACTTTAGGTAAAGCCCATTAAACCTGGAAGCCATAATACAATTCCTGGGAATGAAATTAATACAGCTATAGTGATAACATCTGCAACAAAAAACGGAGTAACGCCTTTAAATACATCCTGCACACTACATTCTGGCCTGACTCCTGCAACTACAAAGCAGTTTAAACCAATCGGAGGGGTTATTAAACAGAGCTCAGCCATTTTTACTACAATAATTCCAAACCAGATAGAGCAGCCTATGCCTGATACTCCAAATGCAGAATCAGCAGCACTAACAGCATCCCCACCATTTAAAGCGATAACAGCAGGATAAACTACAGGCAAAGTTAATAACAACATGCCAATAGCATCCATAAACATGCCTAATACAGCAAAAGCTCCTAGAATCATTATTAGCGTTAACATGGGGCTTTGATCCAGGCTGCTAATCCATTGCGAAAAAGCACCGGGTAAATCAGCAAAACCTAAAAAGCGCACATATAATAAAACACCCCAGATAATGGTAAAAATCATCACTGTAAGCTTGGCTGTTTCCATCAGAGTACTTTTTAATTCCTTCCAGCGCATGCCTTTGTATACTGCCATGCAGAGAATAACAAATGCTCCTAGAGACCCGGCTTCAGTTGGGGTACCTATTCCACCATAAATACAAATAACAATAATGGCCACTACAAAAAATATAGGCAAGGCCGCTGGAAGGCTCTCAAACCGCTCTTTCCAACTATAACCACCTACTGGTGGGCCAAAATTTTTACGTGTGGTAGCTAAAAAAATAACCAAAGCAGCATAAATAACAGCAGATACTGCTCCAGGCAAAAAACCCGCCATTAATAAAGCGCCCACATCCTGCTCCACAATAATCGCATAGATAACCAAAATTGCCGAGGGAGGAATCAGTGATGCCAGGGTTCCACCTGCTGCAACAACTCCTGCAGCAAACTGCTTATCGTAACCCAGCTTAAGCATTTCTGGAATGGCAATACGAGCAAATACGGCTGAAGTAGCAACCGAAGCACCAGAAACGGCAGCAAATCCAGCAGTAGAAAAAACCGTAGCTACCCCCATTCCACCGGGCAACCAGCCAACCCAACGTTTGGCCGCCTCAAATAATGCTCGGGTTAAACCCGCATGATAGGCCAAAAAGCCAATTAGAATAAAGGTTGGAATAAGCGATAATGCTAAAGTAGAGACTTTAGAGTGCGGAATGGTTCCTGCCATTTTCACCGCAATAAGAAAGCCTTTTTCAAAGCCATATTTTGCTGAAAATATCCAGACCAGTCCAATAAAACCAGCCATTGCTGCAGCAAAAGCTACACGCACACCTATAACAACAAAAAATAACATGAATCCGGTAACCCAAAGGCCTATACTAATTGAATCCATCTGTAACAAAGCCTCCAGCCAACTCATAGCTTAACCCCCTTATTCATTCTTTGCACCAATTACCGACTCTGCTTCATGTGCAGCAATAGTTGCTGCATCTTCAATTAATGGCACGGCTATTGGTCCTGGTTGCTCTTTATTTGCAATGGCTTTATGTTCAAAAATGGCTTTTATATAACCCCATATTTGTAATAATAGGCGCAGAGCTAAAATCGATAAGGCAATAGTAACAACAAGTTTTGCAGGCCAGATAGGTAAGTCAATATCTAAGGATGAATCACCAATGCTATAAGCTCGCATAAAGTGTAAATACGAGCCATAGACTAATATAAGAGTAATGAACAGCATTATTAAAGCGGAAATACATTCAACAATCCAAAGCCTTATGCCATGCAGCCGGCCAATAAGCATATCCATGCGAATATGGCCACCTAAACGTTGTGTATAGGCTATACCTAAAAAAGCCATAAATGCCATTGACTGCTCCACCCAGTCAATATAACCACTGATTGGCAAATTAAAAATCCACCGCCCTAGCACATTAGCGGTGGCTAAAAACACCAGCAGAAAAATAACTATTCCTCCCAATAAATTTAATAGCGATTCCAGCTTAAATAAAAGTCTATCAAAAAAACTTAATTTAGAGCTATCTTCTAAAACAATGGCTGAACTTGACATGTATGACCTATATTTTTAGCACAAAGTTATTTCATAAATAAAGCTTCAGTAAACTTATATAATTCCTGAGCATCAAAATTTTTACTATTTGATTTTACCCAATCACTACGAACCGAATCTGCCAGCGTATTTAACTTTTTAGTTTGTTCTGCACTAAAAGTAACCTGGGTTAAACCTTGATCTTTAATAGCCTGTTGGTATTTTTCAGTAGTATTTTCATCATAGTTTTTTACATAACTGGCAAGAGCTTCATCTACTGAATCAAGCAGTACTTTTTTAAATTCAGGTTTTAATGCATCTAATGACTCCGTATTAACAACTACGGGGCAATTCGCAGAACCCAAATTTAAATTTACTGTAGCCCATTTACCCACTTTGTAGGTTTTAGTTGCTAAATGTGCATGAGGTGCAAAGGATGCAGCATCAATAACCCCGGAATCCATAGATTGGCGTACCTCAGAAAAAGGAACGCTGGTTTTGACAGCTCCCAGCTTACCTAGTACCCCCATAATTCCACCTGGCCCACGTACTCTCAGGCCTTTAAAATCAGATAAGTCCTGAAGTACTTTTCCTTTACTCACAATATTGTATTGAGGCATTGGTGTGGGCATTAATAAGGTTGCATTCCAACGAGCAAGATCTTTGACTACAACAGGATGTTTAAATACTTTTTGGTATATTTCTGTAATTTTAGTTAAGGAGAGATTTTTTGAAAAAGGTAATTCAGTAACGGTAATACTGGGATTTTTTTTCTTATGATAAAAAGAGCAAAATTGTGCCATTTCAAATGCACCAATGGAAATACCATCCAGGTTTTCTCTTGATTTTGACAAACCACCATAGGAAATATTCAGGGTGAAATCACCATTTGTTTTTTGTTTTACCAACTCTGCTAGTTTTTCAACATGCTCTGTAAATGCACGCCTTTTTCCCCAAAGCGATACATTCCATTCAGTTGCTGCCAAAACATCTCCAGCTATAAAACTAGCAATCACGCTGGATACAATAAAAAGTTTTTTCATGGATTTCCCCAATAATTTAAATTAATAATAAGAGTATTTTAAAAGTTTATCCCACAATAAAAAACGCTTTATTCATTGAGATAATACCAAGCATATAAAATATATGCTCAAGGCTAGGAAATTCAACCGCATTATTCAAGTAATAAGGCATAATAAAAGCATTATTTTAAATATTATATTCTATATTTAAACAGCGATTATAAAAAAATAGAGCTTAAGATCTTCTAATAGAAGTGTGGCTGCTTGTTGGGATACTCAGTTCAGTTTTGCTGGCAGCTATAAAAGGAAAATCCTTTAAACAACATTTTCCTGATGGATTACGTGTATCGCAGGCACAATCATGCTGCTTAGTTTTTTCTACAACAAAGGTTTTGATAGCAGGGCTTGCTCTGGCATCATTACGTTTAATACCAAAACAATAACAAATGGTTGCATCGGCTGAGATCTCTTTTACTCCAACTGTTGTTCGCAGTTCAGATTTTTCTATAATTGAGCCATCATCAGCAAAATAAACCACCTGACATTGCGGATCATCACAGAAATAGTAAGCCCGCTGTTTTGACTGCCATAACCAGGGTTTATTTATATGCTGTAAAATGGTTTTAGTTGAGACTGCCTTATACTCCAGACCATTCACAGGACATTTATATTTTTTTAGCAGTACCTCCCTATTAGATGAGGAACTATAACATTCAGACATTGCTTGCATCCTTTTAGAGCTTGATACTTGATACTTGATACTTAAAACTTAAAGGCATCAAGGAGAGTAGATTTAACTGTTTTCCCGTTGTACCGCACGATAGGCAATATCAGTACGATAAAAAGCCTTGTTCCAGTTTATTTTTTCAATATATTTATAGGCCAATTGCTGTGCTTTAGTAACCGACTCTTCCATTGCTACAACACATAAAACCCGTCCACCTGCTGTTTTTACCTGACCTTGCTCAGATACTGTTCCCGCATGAAAAACTTTTACCCGTTTATCATCAATAGAGTCTAAACCACTAATAATATCACCTTTGGAATAACTTTCAGGATAGCCTCCTGCTGCCATTACCACTCCAATAGTTGGGCGCTTATCCCATTGAATATCTGCTTTATCTAATTGACCATCGATTGCCAGCAAACAGAGTTCACTTAAATCGCTATTTAGGCGCATCATTATAGGCTGGGTTTCTGGATCGCCAAAACGGCAATTATACTCTAACACTTTAAGATCACCGCGGGGTGAAATCATTAATCCCGCATATAAAAATCCCGTGTAGTCATTGCCTTCTTCCGCCATGCCTCTAATAGTTGGATTAATTACTTCATCCATAACTTTTTGACTCATAGCATCGGTTACCACTGGCGCAGGAGAATAAGCTCCCATGCCGCCAGTATTTGGGCCTTTATCACCATTATCTCGAGCTTTATGATCCTGTGAAGTTGCCAGAGCAAGCACATTTTTTCCATCAGCCATAACAATAAAACTGGCTTCTTCACCATATAAAAATTCTTCAATAACCACGCGATGTCCCGCATCACCAAAAGCATTGCCAGCAAGCATGTCTTCAACGGCATCAATTGCCTGTTGTTCTGTATCAGCTAAAATAACACCCTTGCCTGCTGCAAGTCCGTCTGCTTTAACAACAATAGGTGTACCATTTTGTTTAATATAAGCAATAGCGGGTTCAATTTCGGTAAAGGATTGATAGGCCGCAGTAGGAATATTGTGGCGTAATAAAAAGTCCTTAGAAAAGGCTTTTGAACCTTCCAGTTGCGCGGCACCTTTTGAAGGGCCAAAAATTGCCAAACCAGCCGCTTGAAACTCATCAACCACACCAAGCACCAGAGGAACTTCAGGGCCAACAATGGTCAGCTCAATTTTATTTTCCTGAGCGAAGCTAATTAAGCCTTTTATGTCGCTAACATCAATAGCAATATTTTTAACTTTATCTTCTAATTCTGTGCCAGCATTACCTGGAGCAACATATACCTGAGTTACTTTTGCTGACTGCGCCACTTTCCATGCTAAAGCATGTTCACGCCCACCACTACCAATAATTAATACGTTCATTTGTTATATTATCTTTTATTTATCAATTTCCAACTGTGTATTTATAACTACCAATTTTAACTGAGCATTTCTAGTGTCTAAAGTGGCGCATACCAGTAAAGACCATTGCTATGCCATGTTCATTTGCTGCATCAATAACTTCATTATCACGCATTGAACCACCAGGCTGGATAACCGCCGTAATTCCGGCCTCAGCTGCTGCATCTAAACCATCTCTAAAGGGGAAAAAAGCATCCGATGCCATTACTGAACCTACCACTTCCAGATTCTCATCCGCAGCTTTAATTCCAGCCACTTTAGCAGAATAAACTCGGCTCATCTGCCCTGCTCCAACACCGATTGTTTGTTGCCCTTTAACATAAACAATTGCATTAGATTTAACAAATTTAGCCACTTTCCAACAAAATAATAAGTCTTTCATTTGTTCTGCAGTGGGCGCTTTTTCTGTTACTACTTTTAAATCTGCTTCGCTTATCATGCCCAGATCACGCTCTTGAACTAATAAACCACTATTGATACGTTTAAAATCCCAGCTAGGAGTCATGCCCTGCCATTGTCCACAGCTTAGTACTCGAACGTTCTTTTTAGCCGCGAGTATAGACAGCGCTGCTGGATCAATTTCTGGGGCAATAATCACCTCAACAAACTGACGTTTAACAATTTCTTCTGCCACAGCCGCTTCTAATTTTTGGTTAAATGCAATAATGCCACCAAAAGCAGAAGTAGGATCGGTTGCAAAGGCCTTATCGTATGCTTCCATTTGACTGTCGGCTAAGGCTACTCCACAGGGGTTTGCATGTTTTACGATTACGCAGGCGGGCTGTTGATCAAATTGTTTAACACATTCCAAAGCTGCATCGGTATCAGCAATATTATTATAGGATAATTCTTTACCCTGAATTTGTGTGGCAGTTGCAACACATTTTTCATCGGCATTTTTTTCTGCATAAAAAGCAGCTTTTTGATGAGGATTTTCGCCATAACGCATAGTTTGCACTTTACTAAATTGCAAGTTAACCGTCTGTGGGAATAATGCTTTTTCATCACTTTCTGGAGTGATAGTTCCTAAATAATTAGCAATTGCCCCATCATAGGCAGAGGTATGTTCAAATGCTTTAACTGCCAGAGCATAACGGCGATTTAAGTCCATTGCAGCATCATTTTCCTGCATTTCATTAATTATTGCCGTATAGTCATTGGGATCGACCACAATGCTAACACTTTGATGGTTTTTAGCGGCTGAGCGCACCATTGCCGGGCCCCCAATATCTATATTTTCTATAGCTAAATCTAAAGAGCAGTCAGGTTTTTTTATGGTCGCTTCAAAAGGATAAAGGTTAACTACCACCATATCAATTTCATCAATACCATGTTGTTGCATAATATCATTATCAATTCCTCTGCGTCCCAATATTCCACCATGAACTTTGGGATGTAAGGTTTTAACACGTCCTGCCATCATCTCAGGAAAACCGGTATAGTCAGAAACTTCGGTAACGTTTATGCCATTATCTGCTAATAACTTTGCAGTGCCGCCTGTGGATAGGATCCTTACTGACATATTAGCTAAAGCCTGGGCAAAGTCCACTAAATTACTTTTATCTGAAACACTAATTAATGCCGTTTTAATTTTTACCGCTGACTGTTTTTTGTCCATTGACGACTCTTCCATAATTGTTCATTCCTAAGATGTTTTTTCTGTATCAATATTATATTGCTTAATTTTTTTTCTTAATGTACCTCGACTCATACCTAAAATCGATGCTGCATTGCTTTGGTTATTATTGGTGTAACCCATTACTTTCTGAACTAATGGGCGTTCTACTTCTTCGATAACCAAATTATACAAATCACCATTAAAATGGTTTTCCATATCTTTAAAGTAATGATTTAAAACATTAGAAATGCATTGGTTAATTCGTTCGTTATCATTATCAGTGAATGGGGTTTTACTCGTTTCAGTCATGTTTTATATTGATTACCATTATTTAAACTTATTACTATTTCTAGCTAAAGAACTCTTTAACCATTTTATACTGCAAGCTTGCATTACTGATTTGGTTAATCTGTTGCCAGAGGTTATCACCACCTGACATGGGATAAATCATAGCTCGTATATGTTTTCTTGCAATGCGTACGCCATGCTTTTGACCATAGAGCTGATAAATCCCTGTTAATAGCTCGAAGAGAGCTTTAGCAATTTCCTTTCTATTTGGAGGTAAAAGCTTCTCACCTTTATCAAGAAAGTGATTGACTTCTCTGAAAATCCATGGATTTCTCTGGGCTTCACGACCAATCATCAGTGCGTCTGCGAGGGTATATTGTAATACAAATTGTGCCTTTTCTATACTAGATATATCACCATTTGCAATAATTGGAATATCACTTTGTTGTTTGACTTGTTTTATCAGTGCATATTCAGCTTCACCAGAGTAACCACATTGGCGAGTTCGCCCATGAATTGCCAGGGCCTTAATACCTGCACACTGTGCTATATCAGCGATATTTAAAGCATTTTTATTTTGTTTATCCCAACCCGTACGTATTTTTAGAGTAACAGGAACATCAACTGCATTAACTACTGCGGTTAATATTTCGCGTACCAGAGGCTCATTTTTTAATAAAGCAGAGCCCGCCTGCACCTTACATACTTTTTTAGCAGGACAGCCCATATTAATATCAATAATTTGCGCACCATGAGTCACATTAAACTGGGCAGCCAGTGCCATTTCTTTGGGATCAGTGCCTGCAATTTGCACACTAATAGGTGTAGATTCGCCTTTATGCACCAGGCGAGTTTGGGTTTTTTTATGTAACCATAATTGAGATTGACTGGTAATCATTTCAGATACGGCCATAGCCGCACCCAGTTTTCTACATAACAGTCGAAACGGCAGGTCGGTAACTCCAGCCATAGGAGCTAGGATAAGCTGGCCTTTAAGCTGATAAGGACCAATTTGCATATTGCTAATAACTCATTAGTATTTAGATTTTTATACCACTTACTCTAATCCAATCATCCTGTTTTTCAATTGGATCCAGGTGAAACCATTGCTGGTAGTGAAAAACAATTTTTTCAGCCTGTTCAAATAAAATTCCAGATAGAACAATCCGCCCACCCGTTTTAATTTTTGATGCAAAAAATTCACCCAGTTCTAAAAGTGGAGCAGATAAAATATTAGCCATTAAAACATCACACAATAAATCTTTATGCTGCTGATCAAAAGCTGCTGGCAAGAAAGTAAATAACTTATCTTGCTGTTGATTTTTTATAGCATTATCAATGCTCGCCTGAATCGCCTGAATATCAATATCCACAGCATAAACAGCCTGGGCTCCCAGTTTTAAAGCTGCCACAGATAAAATTCCAGAGCCACAGCCATAATCAATAAAGTTTTGTTGCTGGATTGGCTGTAAATCACTGTATTGATCTAACCAGCGTAAACATAATGAAGTAGTAGGATGTGTTCCCGTGCCAAAAGCAAGCCCGGGATCAAGTAAAATATTAACTGCATTTTTATCGGGTGGCTGATGCCAACTGGGACAGATCCATAATTTTTTACCAAATTGCATGGGCTTAAAATCATCCATCCAGGCTCTTATCCAGTCTTTATCTTCTAAAATCTCGATCTTATGTTCTGGCTCAAAACCCAGTTTTTTCGTAATTAATTCAACTACGGGCTGTAAGTCTTGCAACGCTGAAAATAAACCCGTTACCCGCAGTTGCGACCATAACAACATGGCATCAAGCGGTGGTTCAAAAATAGGCTGATCTTCCGCATCTTGAATAGTCACAGCATCCGAGCCATTATCGGTTAAAATATTCGATATTAGCTCGCTGTGTTTATCATCGGTTCTAATTATTAATTGTTGCCAGTTCATTAATCGATGTCATAAGATAAAGGGTTATAATAAAAAGAGTCAGAATAAAAAAACTTATAAAAAGTCATTGTAGACGCTTATTGTAATCCGAGTTTTTTCTCAAGATAGTGAATATTTGTTCCACCAATTTTAAACGCAGGATCGCTTAAAACATCTTGCTGGAGGGGAATATTGGTCTTAATACCTTCAATAATCATTTCTCTTAAAGCCGTTTTCATACGTGCAATCGCAATATCACGAGTCTGGCCATAAGTAATGATTTTACCAATCATGGAGTCATAATAGGGGGGTACGCTATAACCACTATACAAATGTGAATCTACTCTAACACCAGGGCCACCCGGGGTATGATAATAACTGACTTTGCCTGGTGAAGGCATAAAATTTACAGGGTCTTCAGCATTAATTCGACATTCTATTGCATGCCCTGTTACTTTAATATCTTCTTGTTTTACACTTAGAGGTAAACCTGCAGCCACATTAATTTGCTCACGAACCAAATCAATACCGGTAATAAATTCTGTAACAGGATGTTCTACCTGTAGGCGGGTATTCATTTCAATAAAATAAAATTCATCATTTTCATATAAAAATTCAAAAGTACCTGCACCACGATAGCCAAATTGAATACAGGCATCAGCGCAGCGTCGGCCAATTCTGTCTCTGATTTCTTCGCTAATACCCGGGGCTGGAGCTTCTTCTAAAACTTTTTGGTGGCGTCTTTGCATGGAGCAATCACGTTCGGCCAAATGAATTGCATTGCCATGCTCATCTGCAAATACCTGAATCTCAATATGTCTGGGATTTTCAAGGTATTTTTCCATATATACCACATCATTATTAAACGTGCTAGCCGCTTCTGCTTTGGTTAATGAAATAGCATTTAATAGATTAGATTCGGAGCGCACTACTCGCATACCACGCCCACCACCACCACCTGAAGCTTTAATAATAACGGGATAACCAATTTTTCGACCCCATTCAATATTAGTGGCATCCTCCTCACCCAGAGCACCTTCTGAGCCAGGTACCGTTGGCACTCCGGACTTAACCATAGCTTCAATAGCTGCAACCTTATCCCCCATAATTCGGATAGAATCTGGAGTCGGGCCAATAAAAACAAAACCGCTGTTTTCAACCCGTTCTGCAAAGTCTGCATTCTCTGATAAAAATCCATAACCTGGATGAATCGCCTGGGCATCGGTCACTTCTGCTGCACTGATAATAGCGGGTATATTTAAATAACTTTCCAGAGATGAGTTTGGACCAATACAAACTGACTCATCTGCAAGTAAAACATGTTTTAAATCTTTATCTGCTTCAGAGTGAACTGCAACAGTTTTTATACCCATTTCTCTGCACGCACGTAAAATACGTAACGCAATTTCGCCACGATTAGCGATGACTATTTTTTCAAACATCTGAAATCCATATCTTAAGTTGTTAACATTAATAAGTGGTCTTGCAACTACTCGATAACCATAATGGTTTGACCGTATTCAACTGGATCACCATTTTCAATGTCAATGGATTTAACTACACCACTTGCATCTGCTTCTATCTGGTTAAGTAACTTCATTGCTTCAATAATACACAACACATCACCTTTATTAACCTTTTGTCCAATTTCAACAAAAGGAGCTGCGGCAGGAGATGCAGCACGATAAAAAGTTCCCACCATTGGAGAGCTAACTTGATGTCCAGAAATAACTTCTACTTTATCACTAGCTGATTCTACAGCAGGGACAATAGTTTGTACCGGGGGCATAAATTGTTGCATTTGTGGCTGTGCAGAGGTGTTGGCAGTAAAGTTACGAGAGATTCTAACCGACTCTTCACCTTCCTGAATTTCAATTTCTGCGACTCCAGAATCTTCAATCAATTCTATGAGTTTTTTTATTTTACGAATATCCATTTAAAATTTATCCTATAATTTAGCTATTTTTTAATTCTGTAACTTTTAATTTCTATGGATTTGGCTTTTTTATTCTGATGATTTAGTTGTTGATTTAAAATAATTTATTACATATAACAGGGCTAATTCATAACCTTCTTTGCCTAAGCCAGTGATCACGCCAGTTGCCAGATCAGAAAAATATGACTTATGACGAAAACTCTCACGAGCATGTACATTAGATAAATGTATTTCTATAAAGGGTATATTTACTGCTGCAAGCGCATCTCTTAAGGCGATACTGGTATGCGTAAAGGCAGCAGGATTTATCAATATATAATCTATATTTTGAAACGACTGATGCACTTTTTCAATTAGGGCTTGCTCAGAATTACTCTGAAAGGACGCTAAACTATGTCCCTGCTCATCTGCCATTTCTTCTAATTGTTTATTAATTACATCTAAGCCGGTATTGCCATAATGACCAGGCTCACGAACACCTAACATATTTAAGTTTGGTCCGTTTAAAACAAGAATATTTGCCATCAGAAAACTACTTGAAATTAAAAGCTGTATTTTGCACGAGATGTCTTTATTTGTCCAGAAATTGACGCAAAAATCAGCTGAAAATTAGCTAAAGTCGATTAAATGGTAAAAATGAGTTTCTTCTATTAGCTTTATTAATATTAATTATAAATACTATTTAAGTAATTGAGCTAAAGCTTTTTCATCTACAATTTCAATAGCTAAATTCTGTGCTTTATCTAATTTGCTACCAGCCTTATCACCCGCAATTAAAATATCTGTTTTATTAGAAACACTGCCTGTAACTTTAGCTCCCAATTGTTGCAATTGCACTTTTAACTCACTTCTGGAGTAATTTTCAAAACTACCCGTAATCACGATTGTTTTTCCTTGTAAGGATAAATCCCGGGGATCCTGTAGATTAATTTCCTGCCACTTTATTCCTGAATCTAATAATTTTTGAATAATATCTAAGTGATGTTGCTGATGAAAAAAATCATAAATACGCTGGGCAACCACAGGGCCAATATCATCTATGGTTTGTAAATATTCAGGATCAGCTTTCATAATAGGTGATAATTCCTTAAAGAAATTAGCCAGAGACAAAGCGGTTGTTTCACCCACTTCACGGATCCCTAACGCATAAATAAAACGGGCCAGAGTAGTTTGTTTACTATTTTCTATAGCAATTAATAAATTATCCACAGATTTTTCACCCATACGCTCCAAATCTAATAAAGAAGAGCGTTGTAGATAATAAATATCACTGACATTTTCAATCAGTTTTACATCACTTAACTGCTCTACTAATTTATCTCCTAAACCATCTATATCCATAGCTTTACGTGCAACAAAATGTTTAATTGCCTGTTTTTTCTGTGCAGCACAATATAATCCCGCTGAGCATCTTAATTTAGCCTCATCATTTAATTGAACAGCTTCTGAACCACAGACAGGGCATTGCTTTGGCATTTCAAATACTTGGCTATTTTCTGGCCGTTCACTCAAGACTGGGCGAACTACTTCAGGAATAACGTCCCCCGCTCGCCGTACAATAACTAAATCATTTACACGGATACCTTTGCGATTTATTTCATCCTGATTATGCAGGGTTGCATTGGTAACGGTTACCCCACCAACAAACACTGGCTCTAAGCGAGCAACTGGAGTTAAAGCCCCAGTTCTTCCCACTTGAACATCAATTGCCAATAATCGAGTGCTTACTTCCTGGGCTGGGAATTTAACGGCAATCGCCCAGCGCGGAGCACGGGAGATAAATCCAAGTTGTTGTTGCTGTGAAAACTGATTAATTTTCAATACCACGCCATCAATCTCATAGGCTAAATTTTCTCGCCTGGACATAATATCCTTATAATATAAAAAACATTGCTGCCAATCATCTAATAACCTGATTTCAGGACAAATTCTAATACCCCATTGTTGTAATTGATGTAATAAGGAATAATAATCTGTATGTAATGCCGTATGTTCATTTTCAACAAAACCAATCCCATAACAATAAAAAGCTAATGGTCGATTAGCGGTAATAGCAGGGTCAAGTTGCCGAAGTGAGCCTGCGGCAGCATTGCGTGGATTAGCAAATAATTTCTCACCATTTTGCAACTGCTGAGCATTAAGCTTCTTAAAACCCTGTTTAGGCATATAAACTTCGCCACGTACTTCCAATACTTCTGGAAAACCACTGCCCTGAAGTTGAATACAAATAGAAGCAATGGTACGAATATTATGGGTAACATCTTCCCCTGTTTTTCCATCACCTCTAGTTGCAGCACTGACTAATAATCCTTTTTCATAACGTAAGCTAATAGCCAAACCATCTAATTTAGGCTCAGCAACATATTGATAGCACTGTTGGGTTAAAAAGCCTTGAACACGCTGGTCAAATTCCAATAAATCTTGTTCTGAAAAAGCATTATTTAAGCTGAGCATAGGTAACTGGTGAGTTATTTGCTTAAATTCAGTTAATGGTTTATCACCCACTCTTTGGGTTGGTGAATCTGCTAAAATCAAACTGGGGTTTTGCTGCTCCAAAGTCTCAAGTTGAGAAAATAATACATCGTAATCGTGATCTGGAAGATCCGGATCATCTAATACATAATAACGATAACTATGATAGTTTAATTTTTTTGTTAAATTCGAAATTTTTTCAGCTATTGTCATAATCTGTCAAAGTTAGTTTTATTGTTAGGTTATTCGTGATAAAGTCATGATAAAGTTACTATTAATAATTGTATTTCAACTGTTTTATTGCTACTTCATTGTCAAATTTGGAAGTCTATATGTTCAAAAAAAAATACTCTTCTCGGCCAGGCTTTAGTTTTAAGTTATTTTTTAAAATAGCCTTAAGTCTGTGTGTCGCTGCTATAGTTATTCTATTTTCTATGGATTTTTTTAAGTTTAAAAAAATATATAAGGAAAACTCTAAACAATTAGTGACTGATACGGTGAATGAAATTTTACAATTAAATATAAATCTGCGCTCTAAAATAAGTCATTTACTGATTAAAAATCAAGAACTATTAATAAAACTATCTAAAGATCCTGAAGATACCAAGCTGATTGATAAAATCAATCAAGTTTTTAAAGCCCAACTTTCTTCTTTTTATAATTTTTCTCTGGCAGATCAGCATGGCACTCTAGTTACCGATATATTCTTTGAGCAAGTGGGCCGTTTGTGCCGACAAGATATTAAAGCGTTTGCTGTTAATCAAAAGCATACCTGGTTAACCATCCACCCTGGTGTAGGCCAGTATCATTATGATTTAATTCTACCCTGGGAGTATGGTGGGGAAAAACGCATTATGTTTATCAGTTTTTATATTGATGATTTAGTCAAAATTCTAAAAAATAATCAACGCCCAAGCCATGAATTATTTATTGTTCGAAAAGATAAAAATAACCTGATTGAGCTTAGTTCATCAGGCTCTAGAGCAGATCAAAATAATACTTTTTTCTTAACAGATAAACAATTACAGGCTTATTCCAAGAATATATCAGGAACCTATTGGACTATTGTTGAATTACCCGAAGTTTCAATTTTTGCCTATTACATGCAAGAAGTATGGTATAAAAAAGCAGCTCAATTATGGTTTAAGTATTTTCCATCGTTATCAAAACTCTCTATAACAACAAACATACAACAAATAGACTAAAAAATACTTAATAGCTCGGCTTATTAGCAGAATGATGCGCTATTGTTTAGCCATGCATTTTTCTATATTTAGGCCAAAATCTATCTACAATCATGCCTCTATCTTGCTCAACCCATTGCTGGCTTATTTCATCCAAATAATAAAGAGCCAGCATTAAACTGCGTTTGCTTTGTAAAAAATGATATTTTATTTTCATACTCATTTCATTTGGTTTTAACATATCATCATCTTGATAGGGGTAGACCTGAGGAACAATCCAATCCAGTTTATCTACCACTCGCCATTTTCCTCTTTGCTCAGGATCTACCAGATGAAACTGCTCTTTATAAGCCCACCAGCCAAGCTGGCATTGCGGATTAATAAATTGCTTTTCTTCATGGTTTAACGAGCCATTATTTACCAGAGGTTTAAATAAAATCCCTTTAACAAAAGCCATACGATTTAAAACGGTTTCGTTTTGCTCAGGGGTAAAACAATCTGACAAGGCCATTTTAGCTTCAATAATGTTTGTAATACCTAATTGACGGGTAAATAAATGCTCTAATTTACGCTGTAACCAATCGCCGCCATTGGGCCCCACCCAGCGCTCAAACGAATACTCCTGGGGCTGAAACAGATAAAATTTGACTGCATTTTCCCAATGAAAACGTTGTTGTATCTCTTTATCAAAATAAATAATATCCAACTCACCTAAGGTTTGACGATTTTCACTATAGATTGGAAGATTATAATGCAGATTTTTAATAGCACCCTGTTGCTCTAACTGTTTAAATAAAAAGATTAACAAGGCTTCAAATCGAATACCCAATCGATACGATGGTTTTTTGTTTATCCATGCAATCAGAGTTTCAGGGTTTTTATCTAACTCAGATAACCAGTTATTGGGAAGCCTATCCATCCATTGGCTTTCAACTAATTGTGAAGTTTTACCTAAAGGTTGGCTTAAAAGCATAGGACTTTTAATAATCCATGCTAAGGCTCGAACATATTTATTTTTATATTGAAGATAAAAGGATAAATCCGTTACACTGATTGACATATTTAGTTATCCTTACAAACCACGTGACAAGTCTAAAACAATATCATCAAGATCTTCCAGGCCAACAGCTATACGAATTAAACCTTCACTAATTCCTGCTTGTTCACGTTGCTGTTTTTCTACTCGAGCATGAGTAGTAGTTGCCGGGTGTGTTATGGTTGATTTGGTATCACCCAGATTAGCAGTAATGGAAAGCATACGAGTTTGATCTATCAGTTTCCATGCAGCCTCTTGTCCACCAGGCACTTCAAACGATAAAACTCCACCATAGGCACATTGTTGTTTAGTTGCAAGAGCTTTGCCCGGGTGACTATCCAAACCAGGATAAAAAACTTTAGAAACACTGGCATTACTTTCTAACCAGATAGCTAGTAATAAAGCATTTTCACTATGGGCTTTCATCCGTAAAGATAAGGTTTCTAAACCTTTAAGGAAGATCCAGGCATTAAAAGGACTCATGGTGGGGCCCGCTGAACGTAAAACAGAATATACATCCGTTCCAACCAGCTCTTTAGTACCTAGAACAGCACCACCCACCGCTCTGCCCTGACCATCAATATATTTAGTTGCAGAATGAATAACTATATCAGCTCCCAAACTCAATGGTTTTTGTAATGCAGGGGTGCAGAGGCAATTATCAACCACCAAAAGACACTGGTGTCGATGTGCAATTTCAGCCAAAGCTTTGATATCAGCTATATCCACCAGAGGATTTGAAGGAGTTTCTAAAAATAAAAAACGGGTATGAGGTGTTATTGCATCTTCCCAGGCTTGTAGACTGGTAAGCTCAACATAACGGGTTAGTACACCAAATTTAGCCATGAGCTTATCAAACATAACCACTGTTGAGCCAAAAATAGAGCGGGATGAAACAATATGATCTCCGCTTTTTAATAGGCCTAAACAAGTACTTAATATTGCCGCCATGCCCGACGATGTAGCAACACAACACTCGGCGCCTTCTAATGTTGCCAGGCGTTGCTCAAAACTTCGAACGGTAGGATTGGTAAAACGTGAGTAGATATTTCCCGGTTGCTCACCAGAAAATCGAGCTGCAGCCTGAGCAGCAGAATCATAAACATAGCTGGAGGTAGGAAAAATCGCCTCATTATGTTCATTTTCATGTGTTCTAGAATAACCAGCACGTATAGCCAGGGTATCAAAACCTTGAGGTTCATCCCAGTTTTCAATATTTTCACCATTGTGGTGAATTAACTTAGGCAAAGGCATTAGCTTGCTTCATAACCTGCATCTACAATGGCTTTTATCAGAACATCTTTAGCCAGATCTGGATTACTATGTTCAACTATTGCGTGATTATTTTCCAGGCTTACCTCTGCACTCGTCACACCATCCAGAACTTCTAATGTTTTTTTAACATTTGCTACACAATGAGGACAGGTCATGCCTTGTATCGATACTTCAATCATAGTTTTTCTCTTAATAATTAGTTACTGATATATTTGATATATACATTGTAAGTATAGCATATTCAAAAAATCATTTTAAAAACTAAATCAGCTAGTGAACCTTATAAGTTCAGATATTTTCTTACAAAAGGAATGGTTAATTTGCGCTGCTCCGACAAACTGGCATAATCTAATTTATCCAATAATTGAATTAAGTCGGACAGGTTTCTAGATACTCGATTAAGTAAAAAAGCAGCCACATCATCTGCAAGACTAAAACCTTGCATCTCTGCTCTATTTTGTAATAATTGAATTTTGTCTGCATCAACGAGTGGCTTTAATTTATAAGTAAGCCCCCATTGCAAACGCGATTTAAGATCATTTAAACAAAAATTAATATTTAAGGCATTATTTTTAGCTGCAATCAGCAATTTATGACCAGAATCTCTCATTTGATTATACAAGCTAAATAATGCTTCTTCCCAAACCCTGTCCCCAGCAATTGCATCGATATCATCAATACAAATAAGTTCTGAAAATTCAATATTTTCTAACATTTCAACTGATAACTCTTTCTTCATTGATAGTGGTAAATAAATTGCTGATTTATTTTCCTGTAAATATTGATGATATAATGCACTGAGCAGGTGTGTTTTTCCAGAAAACTCATTGCCCCAAAGAAGTATGATGTTTTGTAAGGGATCATTTAACAGGGGTAATAAATCATCATTACTACCAAAAATAAATTGACTAAAATTCTGTTCTTGAAAGTGTTGGAATTGCAGAGGAAGTTGCTTATGCCGGGTCATTTTTATTAGTGATTTTCTATACAACCCAAAGGGCTTTTATATTTTTTTACAGGAGAATCAGGTGTTAAACAGTTTACCTGAAATAGCATTGCAAGTCATTGATGACAAGTTATTTAAAGATAAGAATATAAAACTTTATATGTTACGCCTGGATCAGAGTAATGACATTATATCTGGTAATAAATGGTTTAAATTAAAATATAATTTAATTGAAGCAAAAAAACAAAATTGTAAAACCTTATTAAGCTTTGGTGGTGCCTATTCAAACCATATCCATGCTCTTGCTGCTGCTGCCAGTTGTTTTAACTTTGAGAGCATTGGTATTATCCGTGGTGAACAAGTTACCCCCTTGAATGATACACTTATAGATGCTACTAATATGGGAATGCATTTACATTATATTAACCGTTTAGACTACCGAAAAAAAACACATCCAGATTTTTTAAAAAAATTACTTGATACCTTTAACCCTCTATACGAAAAAATTTATATTGTTCCCGAAGGTGGTAGTAATAGTCTAGCACTTAAAGGAGCAGCAGAAATTACGGATTTAATTCCCATAGACTATGACTATTTATGCCTTGGTTGCGGCACTGGAGGAACCCTGGCAGGTATTGCTACCGCATTAAAAAAACATCCTCAGGCTCAACTACTGGGTTTTCCTGCTTTAAAAGGTGCAGACTTTTTAAACGCAGAGATTAAACAATTTCATCAAAACTATAATAATAAGCAGTATAATAACTGGAGCTTAAATCTAGACTATCACTTTGGTGGTTTTGGTAAAAAAAACCAACAACTTTTATCCTTTATGGATTATTTTTACCAGCAGCATAAGATTGAACTGGATTTTCTCTACACAGGGAAAATGATGTATGGTGTTTATGATTTATGTAAAAAAAATTATTTTGCTGCTAATACCAGCATTATTACTATTCATACGGGTGGAATCCAGGGTAACCGCTCATTAACCACAGAAAAATAGGAATTAAACTATGCAACTCAGCAATCAATTGATGCATTTGTTTCCCTTGCTAAAAAATGCAACAAATAATCGGGGAGAACATATTACTCAATTTGCTAAACAAATAGTATTAAGCGCAGATACCACTATTTTTCATCAGGGTGAACAATGCCAAAATTATATGCTGGTCATTTCTGGTTCAATAAAAGTTTTTACTCGCTCTGAAAATGGTAAGGCCATTGTTTTATACCATATCACGAATGGTCATTCCTGTGTTTTAACTACTTCTTGTTTATTATCTACTGATACTTATCCAGCAGAAGGAATTACTGAAACAGATGTAGTGGCTTTAGCTATCCCTGCTGCTATTTTTAATGAATTTGTAGATCAGTCAGCAGGCTTTCGACAACTGGTTTTTAATACCTATGGAAATAAAATAAGCCGTTTAATTGCCCTGGTAAATAAAATTAGTTTTTCACGTCTGGATTTACGTATTGCTCATTTTTTATTAGAAAACTCCTCTATAAATACGCCATTAATAACCACTCACCAAAGCCTGGCAAATGAACTAGGCTCAGCCAGAGAAGTTATTAGTAGGCAGCTTAAAGAGTTTGAAAATAAAGGCTGGGTAAAATTAAGTCGCGGAAAAATTGAAATTATTAACCACGATGCCTTGCATAATTTACAAGCAGAAGCATAAATCACCCACCATTTACATATTATGTGATATTATCACTGAGTTTAATTATACCTTCTGGCAAACTCATAATCCTGAACCCTAATTAGTACTTTGACTCTAAATATGAAAGGAATTTATGATGAATAAGAATGTTGGTGGAATTGATAGAATATTAAGAATTGTAGCTGGTTTAATTTTAATTAGTCTTGTTTTTGTTGGACCTCAAACCATTTGGGGTTGGATAGGTGCTGTTCCATTACTCACTGGATTATTTAACTTTTGTCCCTTTTACCCCTTATTGGGAATTAATACTTGCAGTAGCTGCAAAAAGGATTAATATTCCCAAGGTATGGAGAATTTAATTTTCCATACCTTGGGTTAAACTAGGCTTAACTACATAGGTCAATACACAGCTTAAAAAATTATGTCATTAGAAAATAGAATTACAGAACTTGAAATTCAGCATGCTCATCATGAGCTCACTATTGAAGAGCTTAATCAAATTGTGATCAAACAACAGTCAGAAATTGATAATCTCTTACATTATCTGAAGCTGCTCAAACATAAAATTGATGATATCCAATCTAACCCTAATAACACTGCAGAACACACTCCCCCCCCGCATTATTAACTTTAATATCAGTTATCCTTAGAAGAAAAAATAAAAGCATAGCAAAGAACTATCTTTTTATTGAAAAAAGGCCTAAATTAAGGTACTTTCTAATTATAATAAAAATTAGCAGTACATCATCAGCTTAGCCTTTTTACTACAGAATGGGAAATACTATGATCCTTACAGGATTAGCAAGACAGGTGGTTCAACAACAACTCATCAATGAAGATGAAGCCTCCAAAGCACTTAAAGCATCAAGAAAAGAAAAAATAAACTTCGTACAGTATGTAGTACAAAATAAAATTATAAAAGCTTTAGAGCTTGCCACAATTGCATCAAAAGAATTTGGTGTACCTTTATTTGATATCAACTGCATGGAATTAGATCCTGATGTAGTTTCCTTAATTAAAGAACAACTAATTACCAAGCACCATGCGCTGCCCATCTTTAAGCGTGGCAATAAACTTTTTTTGGCAATTGCCGACCCTACCAATGTAATAGGCCTGGATGAAATTAAATTTCAATCGGGATTAAATATCGAAGCCATTTTAGTAGAATCGGATAAGCTGGATGTAGTTATAGAAAAAGCCTTGTCAGCGGCAGATGATTCATTATCTGATTTTGATGATGCCGATCTGGATGGACTGGATTTTGAAGATCCCGATCCGCAAGATGATAAAGAAGATGATAGTAAAACAGATGATGCTCCAATTGTTAAATTTGTAAATAAAATGCTTCTTGACGCAATAAAAAAAGGCGTTTCTGATTTGCATTTTGAACCCTATGAAAAATTTTACCGGGTTCGTTATCGTCTAGATGGAATTTTACAAGAGGTAGCCCGACCACCAATCAACTTATCCAATCGTATAGCGGCAAGAATTAAGGTTTTATCCCGCCTGGATATTTCAGAGCGCCGCGTTCCACAAGATGGGCGTATGAAAATGCGGATATCAAAAAATAAATCCATAGACTTTCGTGTCAGTACCTGCCCTATTCTATTCGGCGAAAAAATTGTAATGCGTATTCTTGATTCAGACAGTGCAAAATTAGGCATTGAGGTTTTAGGCTACGAGCCCGAACAAAAACAGCTATATCTGGACGTTCTTGCCAAACCCTATGGAATGATTTTAGTTACTGGACCAACAGGCTCAGGTAAAACTGTATCCCTCTATACGGGTATAAATATTCTAAATACCGAAGACCGAAATATTTCTACAGCAGAAGATCCTACAGAAATTAACTTACCCGGCATTAACCAGGTAAATGTTAACCCTAAAACAGGAATGACCTTTTCTAAAGCGCTAAAATCCTTTCTTCGACAAGATCCAGATGTGATTATGGTAGGTGAAATTCGTGACTTAGAAACAGCAGAAATTGCTATTAAAGCTGCCCAAACAGGTCACCTGGTACTCTCAACCCTACACACTAACGATGCTCCTCAGACCATTACCCGTTTAGCTAATATGGGAATTCCCCCCTTTAACATTGCTACCGCAGTCAGTTTGATTATTGCCCAGCGATTAGCAAGGCGCCTGTGTGAAAAGTGCAAGGCAGTTGCAGATATTCCCAAAGCAGCGCTAATAGAAGAAGGTTTTGATGAAAAAACTGTGGACAAGCTCACATTATATGAGCCCGTAGGATGCGACTCTTGTAATGCTGGTTATAAAGGACGAGTAGGTATATATCAGGTAATGCCGGTTTCTGAAGAGATGGGAAAAATTATTATGGCCGGTGGCAACTCTTTTGAATTAGGCGATCAAGCAGCTAAGGAAGGCATTCCCAATCTAAGAGAATCAGGGCTTAAAAAAGTTGCTCAGGGCATTACCAGCCTTGCAGAAGTTAACCGCGTAACAATTGAATAAAGGCCTGAATTAATAAAAAGCTAAGGAAAAAAGCTATGGCAAAACAAAAAAAAGCAGCCCGTACACCCACTTTTGTATGGAGCGGAGTAGATCAAAAAGGCTCTAAAAGGCAAGGGGAAATTATTGCTAAAAGTGCAGCACTTGCAAAAGCTCAACTACGCAAACAAAATATTCGCGTAACAAAAATAAAAGCTAAAAGCAAACCACTTTTTAGTCCTGCAAAAAAACCTATTACTCCCTTAGAAATTGCTATCTTTTCACGCCAGATGGCCACTATGATGGCATCAGGTGTACCATTAGTGCAATCATTTGAGATTGTAGGAAATGGTCATGATAATCCAAGCATGGCTGAAATGATAATGAAACTTAAAGCTTCAGTTGAAAGTGGAAACTCGCTTACTGAAGCATTACGTGAACACCCTTTGCAATTTGATGACCTCTATTGCAATCTAGTTCAGGCAGGTGAACAGGCGGGTATTTTAGACGATATTCTCGACAAAGTTGCCATTTATAAAGAAAAAACCGAAGCAATTAAAGCAAAAATTAAAAAAGCCCTATTTTATCCCATTGCAGTAATGGTAGTAGCCGCAATTGTTGTAACCATTTTATTATTATTTGTAGTTCCCCAGTTTGAAACTATTTTTGCAGACTTTGGAGCCACATTGCCAGGCCCGACGCTGATAGTTATAAACATGTCCAAATTCCTACAACAATGGTGGTGGGTTATATTTGGTATTGCATTTGGTGCTCTCACTGTCTTCAACTATTTTAGAAAACGTTCACGAAAAATGCGCGAGACATTGGATCGTATTATGCTAAAGCTGGCAATTATTGGCCCTATTTTAGAAAAAGCAGCCATTGCCCGCTTTGCTCGTACTTTATCTACCATGTTTGCCGCTGGTGTACCACTTGTTGAAGCCTTAGATGGTGTAGCAGGAGCAGTTGGTAATATTGTTTTCAGCAATGGAGTAATTCAAATAAAAGACGAGGTTTCTACTGGAACACAAGTGCAAGTAGCTATGAAAAATACCAACCTATTTCCCAATATGGTAGTGCAAATGGTTGCCATTGGCGAAGAATCAGGCTCCCTAGATAAAATGCTTTCTAAAGTTGCAGATTTTTATGAAGCCGAGGTTGACAATCTGGTAGATGGTTTATCCAGCTTATTAGAACCCATTATTATGGCGGTATTAGGTGTGATTATTGGTGGTATTGTAGTTGCAATGTATATGCCCATCTTTAAATTGGGAGAAGT
>JASFYQ010000004.1:0-3662 GCA_045047105.1 Pseudomonadota bacterium
CAATAAAGTTGTTGCAAGTGCAAAACCAAAATGAATATATTTAGCTGCAATATCCACACCATATTTAACAGGCAAGTAATAGAGTGAATCAATAAGTTGAGGGTAATAGGAAAAATCCATATCAGAAACCGTACTTAAAAATCCTTCGGTAAGCCAAATTTTGGGCAATGCTAAATGGTGTGTTTGTGCATCCCTACTTACAGGAGGAACGCTTGACATTAATATAATAAATATGATTAAGGCAGTGTAAGCCAATATATAGAGGGATTTAGTTAATTTGTGCATTTTAAATTTCCCAATTAAATATATAAGTGAAATTCTTTATCTTTGTTTTAATCTTTAGATCGACTTGATAATTGATTATTTTGATACATCAGTGCCGTAATTTGTTCAGAGATTAAACCCATTAAAAATACCAAAACCGATACACTAAATAATAAAGCACCCATATTTGTAAATCTTCCATCTGTCATAAAAGTATATATATAATAAACAAGACCTAAGAAAAAAAAGACCATACTGGCAGGAAAGAAAAGTTTAAGAGGAGAATACAAAGTTCCAATTTTAAAGATTATTAAAAAAAACTTCATTCCATCTTTGAAAATATTTATGTGACTTTTTCCTAATCTTTTTGGCGCTTTTATGGGCATATATTTAACTGTGTATCCAGCTCTAAAAAAAGCCATTGTTGTAGTCGTTGGATATGAAAATCCATTGGGTAATAAATACAAAAATTGTTTAAATTTTGTTGCGTCAACAATACGCATTCCTGATGTCAAATCCTCTATTTTATGCCCAGTCATATATGAAGCAATCCTATTGTACAAACCATTCCCGAATTGCCTTGCCTTTGAAGCCTGGGACTTGTTGTCTCTAGCACCAACAATCATATCATATTCACCAGATTGATATTCTTCAACTAAACGTTTCACATCAGTAGGGCGATGTTGGCCATCTGCATCCATAAATATGAAAGTATCTCCTTTTGCCGCTCTTGCTCCAGATTTAATTGCTGCTCCATTGCCTTTTGAGTAGGGGTGAATGACAACTGTTACACGGTTTTCCTTACATATATTTATTGTGTTATCAGTTGAGCCATCACTGACCACAACAATCTCGACAGAGTTTACTAGGGAAATTAATTCCGGCAATAGTTTTGATAATCCTTGTTCTTCATTTTTAGCTGGAATGATGATTGATATTTTTTTCATTTTTGATTTCTATCAGGTAATTATAGTAAATAGCAAAACGCTTTCTGAACAAATAAGGGTCAATATTAAATTCCGAACTATTCAATACTGGTTCAAGTATTTCTAAAACTTTTTCAGCCTCCATATATTTACTTTGTGAAAACAAATCAGAAACTAAATTTAATGACCAAGTAATATTAGGAGTATCTGTCGCATTTTCTACAACATTTTTGATATGTATATAGCCTTTATCATTTCCTGAAAAAATTTCAGTATAGCCAATTAAATACTCAACTAAATAGTATACATAAGGCTCCTTGTATTTGCTATTGTTTTTTAAACTATCAAGAAGTGATAGTGTCATTTTAGAAGGATTTTTTACACATTTGTTTTTTAAGACATCAAGTACTAAATGCTTGAAAGAGGACCTATCTTCGATGTAAAAAGGAATTTCTTTAAGTTTGTATGTTAATTTTTTTAAATCTACTAAACTAATAGCCTGTTTATAATTACAATTTAGATTGAGGTAACTTATTAATATGGAATTATTATTGTGGGTCTCACTAGCATACTGTAACATTTTGATAGCTTCATCAATCCTACCCTCTGACTCTAACAAATTTGCTGCATTGGCACTAGCTCTAAGTGATTGAGGGAATTTATTTGCCGTCTTAACATGTAGATCAAAGTTATTACTCCATAAGTTTGCTCTTTTATAAGTTGTGAATGCCAACAAAATTATAATTAAGAATGGAATAACAATATAATATTTACACCTATTAATAAGGGTAAAAACAACTTTTGACAAAGCTAATGAAATAAACAAAGTTGGCAAATATGCTCTATGCTCAAAATATAGCTCAAGTGGAATATAAGTCGATTCTAAAATATTCGCTAAAAAATAAAATATAATTGCAAAACTAATTAATGGATATTTATTTTTAAATTTTAAAGAATAAAGCAATAAAACAGCAATTGAGATTAATGAGAATAGAGTAGTTATCGGTTGAAATAAACTGACAGACTTCAAAAAACCATCTGTATAAACCCCTTCAGTAAAATACTGAGGGACAAAAAAATGATATAAATACAACATTAATGCACGAGATTCGGAAAATAATCTTTGCTCTAATGTAAATGTTCTTCTCGAATATCCATCAATCAAACCAGGAAGTTTAATCAATAAAGCCATAAAAATAACAGCTATGGGGATATAAAATAAAATATATTTATATAATTTTGGCAAGGGCACTAGGTTACTATTTTTGATAATAATTTTTTCTAGAATAAATAGTAACAAAGGAAGCAAAATTCCATTTTCTTTACTTAGAGTTGCCAATGTTGTGAATATATAAACTGCAATTAATAAATGAATAAAGGCTTCTTTTTTAAATTCCTTTAGAAGAATTCTGCCTTGCAAATAAAATATAAACCCAATTAAAATAAAACTAACTGGTAAAATTGCCATTCTCTGTATCGGATACAATACTGTTGATACAAAAAAAGGATGAAGCACCCAAACAAGGGCTGCAAATACAGCAATTCGTTTATTTTCAGAAGAATTTATGTTGACAATCTCTAAAATTCTTTTAGAAACTATATATAATAAAAAACCATTTAAACAATGGAATAAAAAATTAAAAAATTTAAAATAAAAAGGTTCCGCTGGCCAATCGGAAGTATGAATTAAAAAACTAAGCATCGAAATCGGTCTTTTTAAAAAACCCGACTCAGAACTCCCCAAGTAATTGATGTATTTATCAATACCGCTACTGATATTAAATATTTTTATTTTGTGTAAATTTGCAAAATCATCTAGTAAAAAACCACCATTAAAACCCAGATGATATACAAAAATACATAATAAAAATATCAATAGTATTAATAATAAATTAGTTACTAATTTCATTTTATGCATTAAAAAAGGCCAGATAACAAGTATCCAACCTTTCAATGTTTTTAAAAGCTACCAATGTTTTATTTAGGGCATACGTCCCATGCAGCAGTACCTGTATTATCATCACAAGCCCAATTAAAGACGCTTCCTGCTAATGTAGCAGTCCAATCAAGTGTGCTTCCTCCAGCTGCAGCATTAGGTGTACATGTAGCTGTATCACCTGAAAGAGCTACTGAAATATTTGCTCCATCCATAGCGCCCAGTCCTAATTCACCTAAATTAGAAGCAAAAACCCCTTTATTATAATAATACTCAGCTATAGGAGTTTTAATACCATCGACCACAGCGTTACACTCACCACGTTTAGAACGCACTGAATAATCTCTATAAGCAGGAATTGCATAAGCCATTAAAATACCAATAATCGCGATAACGATCATTAGTTCGATTAGGGTGAAACCCGCTTGTCTTTTTTGATTTTTCATTTTATTTACCTCATTAAAAAAATTAAATTGTATTTGTTAGAAGGGGGTCAGATAATTACTCTTAAAAACCTTCTCCTTTTCCTTTGATTT
>JASFYQ010000005.1:0-11511 GCA_045047105.1 Pseudomonadota bacterium
CATTTTTTCCCATAATTATCGTTAAATATACCTATATTCGCCTCAAATTATGAAAAAAAATGACTCAAAACAGCTTTTTTTCGCTACGACTTATATTCTTGGACAAGCTCCTAGATTCTGTGGATTGTAGCGAAGAAATTTACGTTATGAGTTTGATACCTTTTTAAGGTTTTTCATTTCCCTTTAAACCAATTTTAAATTGCTCAAGATATTGGTTGGGTTTAGTGCCATCATAAGTAATTCCATCAATAAACTCGGTTTGTGGTGCTTTGTAACCGGTTTCTGTTTTAAAGTCTGGGAATTCAGAGGCTTGCATTAAACCATCAGCGATTAACTCCTGAGCAGCTTGTTGATAAATATCGGGACGATAAACCTTGCTGGCTATTTCTGCATACCAATTATCTGATTTTGCCTCTGGAATTTGTCCCCAGCGTCGCATTTGAGTGAGGTACCAGGTGGCATCAGAATAATAAGGATAGGTGGCGTTATATCTGAAAAACACATTAAAATCTGGAATTGCTCGTTTATCGCCTTTTTCATATTCAAATGTTCCCGTCATTGAATTAGCAATAACCTCAACATCGGCTCCAACATAATAGGGTTTAGAGAGAATTTTTACCGCTTCCATACGGTTTTTGTTGTTATCTTCATCTAACCATTTGGCAGCCCTGATCATGGCTTTTACAATACGTACCGACGTATTGGGATTTTTTTCAGTAAAGCTTTTACTCATACCAAAAACTTTTTCTGGATTGTCTTTCCAGATTTCGTAATCGGTGATCACAGGTACACCAATACCTTTAAAAACAGCTTGTTGATTCCATGGTTCTCCAACACAATAACCATAAATAGTACCGGCCTCCATGGTGGAAGGCATCTGTGGAGGAGGGGTAACAGAAAGCAGAGCATCAGCACCAATTTGCCCCTTAATGTCTCCTTTTTCAGGTGCATAATAACCGGGGTGAATATCTCCTGCAGCTAACCAATAACGTAATTCATAATTGTGTGTGGATACGGGGAAAACCATGCCCATATTAAAAGGCTTGCCCGCCTGTTTATATTCTTCTACCACGGGCTTTAGAGCGTCAGCCTTAATTGGATGTACTGGCTTACCATCTTTGTGAGGAATATGCTTTTTCATTTTTTTCCAGATAGTATTCGAAACGGTAATGGCATTACCGTTTAAATCCATTGAAAAAGGGGTCACAATATGTGCTTTGGTACCAAAACCAATGGTTGCTGCAAGAGGTTGTCCGGCAAGCATATGAGCTCCATCTAATTGCCCATCAATGACCCTATCTAATAATACTTTCCAATTGGCCTGCGCTTCTAGTTTGACATACAAACCCTCGTCTTCAAAATAGCCTTTTTCATAGGCTATAGCCAGAGGGGCCATATCGGTGAGTTTGATAAAACCAAATTTTAACTCTTCTTTTTCGGGCTCACCAATAGCGGCAGAAGCACTAAAAGAAGAAAATACTCCCAGGCTGATAGTGCTGGCAATGCTTATTGCTAATAAGCTGCGTTTAATAAAATTACGCCGATTCGCTTTATTTTGATATTTTGACATTAGTTATCCTTTTTGATTGTAAATTTTTTAAACAAAAAAAAACGCCCAACAGTTGAATAATAAAAAATATATTATTCAACTGTTGGGCGTCATTGCCCGTAATGGGGGTATACTCATTACGGCTTGTTACTTCATTGTAATAAGCCTTTTTATTCTGAAAAAATAATCATCATTGATTGATTTCTTAATAGTCTTTATTATACAAGTTTTATGCCAATAGCAATTTTTTTAGTTAAGTTATTGTTCTACAAGTTTTTTAATAATATTTGTTTTATAGTTTTTTAACTTAAAAAAATTTAATGCACGGATATAGTGCATAAATTTGTTTTTAAATTAATCTAAAAGTTCCAATGCATATAATAAAGAATTAGCAACTTCGCCAATACGTAGTTTTTTATCCATGGCCATTTTACGTATTAATTGGTAGGCGGCATCTTCTGAAATTTTATTTTTATGCATTAAAATGCCTTTAACACGTTCTATATCTTTTCTTTCCTGTAATTTTTGTTTGGTATTAGTTAGTTCGCTATGTAATAACATACAGCGTTCAAAACGTGCAATAGCAATATTAACAATGTTTATGATCCGATGTTCTTCAATTCCATCAACAACAATACTATTTGCTCCAGCATTAACTGCATCTAAAATCCATTGCTCATCACTTTTTTCCGTAAAAACAATGACAGGTTTTGGTGCATTTTTTTGAATATGGTGCAATAAGGTGATTTGATTGGGCTGGGTTTTATAAACTGAAAATATAGCTATGTTAAATTTATTAGAAACAAGTTGTTGTTTAATATTGGAGTCGCTGACTAGTCTAAATTCAAAGTCGAAGCCTTTGTTTTTTAATGCTTTATTAATTTTTTTTGATTGCTCCAGGCTTTCTGAAATAAGTAAAACTTTGCTGTACATAGGTATACCCATTAAAATTAATTGCACGTTTTAGTTGAATATAAGGTATTTATAATGGATCTGGAAATAAGTTATTATCTTAAGAAAAGCAAATAATATACCAAAGGGAAAAATACGCTAATAAAATTAACTGTGCTGTCATAAAATAGTCATAAAATTGTCACCGTATAGTCATCTATGGTTGTTATATTTTCATTACTTAAAAAAAAGAATAAAAAAACAAAGAATAAAAAACAAAGAAAAAAGACAAAAAATAGATAAAGGAAAAAATAATGATAATTGAACCTATTATAAAAAAAACAGTAAACCAGCAGAATGCGGAAATAATTTGTATAAGTGATAATTTAGAGATTAAAATAGTTAAAAGTAATGAAGACTTAAAGCAGGCTCGAAAGTTAAGATTAAGGGGAATGTCACAACAGAATAACTCTCAAGACAAACGAACCAAACAACAAATAGAAAAAATGCAACAAAATATTTTTGATGGTTATGATAGCTATGCTGACCATCTTATTGTTAGTACGCTAAAACCAGCAAAGGTGATCGCCTATGTACGTTTAATTGATGCTTATACCGCATTTAATTTAGGTGGGTATTTTAGTGAAACACAATTTAATATTAAAAATATTCATAGTAACAATCCAAACTTATTAGAGCTTAGTCGTATTGTTATTGCTCCTGAGTATCAAACTTATTTGACCATTAGTGCCCTATGGCAGGGTGTTTTAAAATATGCAAATAGCAAAAATATTAGTGCGATTATGGGGACTTTCCCGATTCCATTAAAGGATGATTTTAGTCAGGCTGAAAAGCAGATTAAACATTTAAAAGCAAAATATTTTTCACCCAATCGACTACGAGTTTTACCCTATCAATTAATACCCAGAGGCTTTTTTTCATCCTCTGAGCAATTAATTGACTCAGAATTATTAGATTATTTTTTTGAGCAAGGGCCCCAATTATGTGGCGAAGGGCATTGGAATACTGACCTTAATCAGGCTGAATTATTTTTTTATTATAATCTTTCTGCTAATCAGGATAATATTTTGCCAGGCAGAACAACGGATTATGAATTAAACCGTATTGTTGCCTGATAGAATTTTTGGGGGAGTTGTATCGTGCTAGCTAGTCTAACTCTTTGATAACCTGTTCATTTTTTTCCTGAACCATTTTATCAATATAATCCATTACCATTTTACTGGCTTGTTCAAATTGATTTACATATTCTATTAGTTGAGAGCGTATTACATGGTTGTGTAACCAGTCCTTATCAAATTCACTAATAGCTTTATGTACATTGCTATGTACCCCCTCATGGTAGCTTTCCATTGCTTTATAGCCCTGAGTATTACTAAATAACTGTTTTCCAGTGCCTTCATAAAACCACTTGCCGAGGCGGCAATTTTTATGGTCTACCTGGATGACCTGGCGGTGTGACTCTACTCCATTACCATTAAGCACAAAATAACCATTTTGTTTGTATAAAATATGATCAGTTTTAACCAGAGCCCCAAAAGAGCGATCTTTAGTATAAGTAACAAATGCAGAGGTTTTGTTAGCAGCTTGTTCAAAATCATTAAAACGGCTGCGAAATTGCTCTATATTAGTGGATACTTTTTCAGCCAGTTCACTACTAAGATGTGATTTTGAATTAATAAGATGGACCTGTTTTTTAAAACTATCCATATTATTATTAATTTTAATTGTTGCTTGCTTGGTTCTATCCGATAAGGATTTAACTTCTTCGGCTACAATAGCAAAACCACGGCCTTGCTCTCCTGCTCTGGCTGCTTCAATAGAAGCATTTAAAGCTAATAGATTGGTTTGATCTGCAATATCTGAAATAAATTGTAATGACTCTGAAACCTGCGCTGTTTCTGCATCTAATTTTTCTATAGAGCCTGCCATAGAACTTATTTTTGTGACAATAGATTGTAAGGCATGACTAATTTCGGTGACAGATTGTCTGCTTTCTTTGGCCGTTTTTCCATTGTTACTGGCTATGCTATTTAATTGCTTCATTACATCAGACATGCCCATTAGATCAAAACGAATAGTTTCTAGATTATTTATCAAGTTTATGGTATTGGCATTATGTAATTCATGAGTAAGTTCAGTGCGTGAGATAAAGGTAACATTTTTTTGCATAGCATCAATAGCTACATTGATGGCAATTAGGGATTGTTTAAAATGCCCTGGTAACGCAATATCCTGGGCTTTTCGATAATAAACTCCTTCAGATACACGTTTAAAACAACTACTGACTTCTTTAAAATAAGTTTCTACATAATCCATGAACTCATTTAATTCCCAAGCAAGCATGCCTGCTTCCCCCATGCCCTTGGTTTTGGTAATTCGATAATGTAATAAACCCTTGCGGTATCCCCGCAATGCTGCGCGAATGCTTTTTAATAAACAAGTTAATTGTTTTATATCTTTTAAAACCAGTAAACTGCTAATAATGCCTGAGAGCATCATGCTAATAATTAACCAGTTAAAGCTGTATTCTGCTATTAAAATAAAACCCAGAATAATATTCAGTACAGAAAAAAAGGATAAAGTAATCATAATTCGTGTACATATATAAGGGAGCATTTTACTGACATGCTGGTTCATATTCTTTTCCATTCTTTTTCCCTGATGCTTTTAACGCAGTATTAGTCTGTGTAGTTTTATGCTATAGATGATACTTGAAATATCTTAAGATAAGTATTTTATAAATACAGTACTAAATGAAGCCTGTATTTCCAAGTATAACGGGTATTTATAGGTTATACTTCCTTAAAGAGAGAGTACAAACTTCTCGTAAGTGGTATTAAGACTATTGAGTTTATCTACTAGTAAGCCAATTGAAGCATCACATGCTCTGGCAGGCCCAACCTGTTGTTCTAATGCTAGCATTTCTTTATAAATAGGACTGATAATATCAATAGCCGACTGCTTGGGTTTGGTTCTAACCGAATAATAACCCACAATTTTTCCTTCTGGCGTGGTATCTGGAGTGATATTTGCAAAAACCCAATAAAAATCGCCATTAGCAGTCATATTTTTTACATAGCCAAAAAATTCTTGATTGGATTTTAGAGCATCCCATAAAAATTTAAATACCCCTCGGGGAATATCTGGATGGCGAACAATATTGTGTTGTATGCCTAATAGTTGTTCTTCCGCATAAGAGGCAATACGCATAAAGGTACGATTGGCATAAGTAATACGACCTTTTAAGTCTGTTTTACTGACAATAAACTCATTGTCTTTTAGAAAGATTTCATTTGCAGTGGGAGTTATCTTGGGTTTCATAAAATACCATACTTATCAGAAAATTAATCTTGCTAACATAAGGTTAACGGTTATCTATAAAAATACTTTAATTGCAGGGAAAATAAAACCCTAAATATTTATTTACACTAATATCTTGATATACATCAAGTTATATTAGCATATTGTTCTTTTATTTATGGCTTAATTTTACTGTGTTTATTGACCATGGATTAGTTTAAATATTTCCGATAGTAACTCGTAAAATGCCATTATAATCTCTGGCCTGAGAATGGTTGTGGAAATGATTTTTTAATAATAGCTGTTTGACCTGATCAGCTTGATCGTAGCCATGTTCTAATAATATATAAGCGGGCGGGGTTAATTTGTCTGCCGTTTGTTGGATAATCTGCTCTATATCCGCCAGGCCATTTGCTTCAGAGTGAAGTGCAGATATTGGCTCATAGCTTAATTCAGCTTGTTTTAAATGTGCATCGTCTGGTTTGATATACGGTGGATTAGAAACAATCATTTGAAATTTATTTTTAGTTATTGCTGCTAACCAATTAGCGCAGAAAAACTGACAATTTTTAATATTTAAGCGGCTCGCATTTTGTTTTGCCATTTGAATCGCTGCCAGGGATTGGTCGCTGGCAAAAAGTTGGCAGTTTTTTCGCTCACTGGCAATAGCTAATGCAATTGCACCACTGCCTGTGCCCAAGTCTAAAATATTCCATTGGGCTGTTTGGGGAATAAGCTCAAGTGCTTGTTCAACTAATACTTCGGTATCAGGGCGGGGAATTAAAGTGTGCTCATTTACCTGTAAATCCAGTGACCAGAACTCTTTATAGCCGGTGATATAAGCAATAGGTTTGCCTTTCAGGCGTTGTTTAATAGATTGCTTAAATAAAACAAACTGATCGCTTTTTAGTTGATATTCTGGCCAGGTTCTAAGAAATGAGCGAGCATAGGATTTTCCATAAGGAATTTGATTTAGTGCATATAGAAGTAATATTTCACTGTCTAAAGCCGCAGTATCAGAGCTAGGGGATAATTCTTGAGTGGCAAGTTTTATACAACTATTGATACGATTATCCATGCTCAATTTATTTACTGCTCTCCAGCAAGAGAAGCCAGCATATCTGCCTGATGTTCATTAATTAATGGATCAATCACTGCGGCTAAATCGCCCTGCATTATTTCTTCTAATTTATATAAAGTAAGGTTAATACGGTGATCGGTTACTCGACCCTGAGGGTAATTATAGGTTCTTATTCGCTCGCTTCTATCACCACTGCCTACCTGTAATTTTCTGTTTTCAGATTGCTCTGCATGTTGTTTATCTTGCTCTGCTGCTAATAGGCGTGAGGAGAGAATGCCTAGAGCTCGAGCTTTATTTTTATGTTGTGAACGTTCGTCCTGACACTCTACAACCACTCCTGTAGGTAAGTGGGTGATACGTACAGCAGAATCGGTTTTATTAACGTGTTGCCCACCTGCACCAGATGCTCTATAAGTATCAATTTTTAAATCTTTGGCATTTATTTCAATTTCTGCCACATCATCAATTTCGGGGATAATCGCAACAGTGCAGGCTGAGGTATGTACTCGTCCCTGAGATTCTGTTTCAGGTACACGCTGTACCCGATGTGCGCCTGATTCAAATTTGAGTTTTGAGTATGCTCCAGCACCTACTATTCTTATTACTATTTCTTTATAACCACCGTGATCGCCAAAATTTTCAGACATTATTTCTACTTGCCAGTGTTGTTTCTCGGCATAGCGTGCATACATTTTATATAGGTCCCCAGAAAAAATAGCCGCCTCATCTCCGCCTGTTCCTGCTCTAACTTCTAAATAAATATTTTTATCGTCATTAGGATCCTTGGGTAATAACATCTTTTGTAATTGCAGTGAATAAGTTTCAAGATCCTCTTTGGCTTGTTTAAACTCTTCACTTGCCATTTCTTTAATTTCTGGGTCGCTATCAGACATCATCTCTAAGGCATCTTCTTTACTTTCGAGTGTGTCTTGATAGTTACTAAAGCAGCCAACAACAGGCCTTAATTCTGCATACTCTTTAGATAATTCACGAAAACGATTTTGATCATTAATCACTTCCAGGTCAGAAAGTAATATAGCAATTTCTTCATAACGTTCTGCTAAGGTTTCAAGTTTTGTTGTAATGGATGATTTCACAATATTTTTACTTTTTAGAGGCTGGGGATTGATTAATAGGAATGCTGTATGGCACTGTTTTATTGCCGGTTTTCTGGGTTGATATTAAATAGCAAGCAGGCTGCTTTAATTATATCTTCTCTCTCATCAATTCCAGCCTGCTTTATTTGAATACTGGGATTGTGAAGGATTTTATTGGTTAACTGTTTTGCCATTTCCTGAATAATCTGGGCAGGGTCTTTGCCATTATTAAGCTGTTTTTTTGCATTATTAATACAATTGTCGCGGATTTGTTCTGCCTGCTCACGAAAATGGCAAAGGGTATTAACTGCACTTAAAGATTTAAGCCAGGACATAAAATGTAATACCTGTGTCTCTATAATATCTTCTGCCATTAATGCGGCTTCCTGACGTGACTTTAAACCTTCGTTAATAATATCTTGCAGGTCGTCAACGGTATACAGGTAGATGTCTTCCAGCTCTCCAACCTGTTCTTCAATATCTCGGGGTACGGCAATATCAACCATAAAAATAGGTCGGTGTTTACGTATTCTTATTGCCTGTTCTACAGCACCTTTGCCTAAAATAGGTAGCGGGCTAGCAGTAGAGCTAATAACAATATCAGCTTCTGATAAATGTTGGGGAATCTCGCTAAGAGAAATAGCATAACCATTAATGTCTTTGGCTATGTCATGCGCTTTTTCTACGGTGCGATTGGCAATGATAATACGTTTAATGCCTACTTCTTTCAAATGTAGAGCAACCAGTTCAATGGTTTCTCCAGCACCAATTAATAAAGCCGTATGGCTGCTAAAATCACTGAAAATTTGTTTTGCCAGACTTACGGATGCAAAAGCAATAGATACAGGGCTGGCTCCAATTGCGGTGTCTGTTCTGACTTGTTTGGCACAACTAAAAGTATGCTGAAACAGTTTATGCATCAGATGGTTAATACTCTTTGCTTCTTTAGCATGTGCAAAGGCAGTTTTCATTTGCCCTAAAATTTGTGGTTCGCCTAAAACCATAGAATCTAAACCACTGGCAACGCGTAACATATGACAAACAGCGTCTTTGTGTTTATGAACATAGAGGTATTTCTGTAAATCTACATCTTCCAGAGCATGGTGTTGTTGTAACCAGTTGATAATAATTATCTCGCTCTTATCGCCTAACTCACAATAAAGTTCAGTGCGATTACAGGTGGAAAGAATTGCAGCTTCGTACACACTTTCCATTGAGATCAAACTTTGCAAAGCCTCCTGAATGGTATCAGGGGCAAAGGCGAGTTTTTCTCGAATTTGAACAGGAGCTGTTTTATGGTTAAGACCAATTACTAAAAATGTCATCTGATTTTAGGGTATTACTAATTTATTAAAATGTGACATTATACAACAAGTTGATTTTTTGTATAAGTTTAATCCATCGCTAATCAAAAATTCATACTGAGTTTAATGGCTTGCTAGTAGATTTAAATGATAAATTGCACGATAATACTAAAGTATAAGTATCAAACATAAGCTATATATAGATTATAAAATTTGAACTTTAATAAGTTTTAATGTTCTTACATAGATATACATTCAAAATACTAAACAAAATATAAAAACTTATTTTTTCTGATCGTCATATAGATGTATAAATAAGCTTTTATTAATTGAGTATTAAAGCAGGATTCTCCTAGTCATGTCTACATTATTATTTCATCACTTTTTTAAAAACTCTTATACTATTGCTATGCGTAGTTTGGCAATAATAGGCTTATCGACTCTTATTTTAATGCAAATATCCTGTCAAACCCTGGGGCAAAAAACAGCTAAAAGCGATACCACTATAAATAAAAATAAGCCTGCTCAAAAGATAAGCCCTATGGAAAAAGAATTGCCTAACAATGAGTTAACCGAAGAGATTTTATTTAAATTTATGCTTGCTGAAGTGGCAAAGCAACATAATGATTATGAAATGGCTTTTTATCATTATATGGATTTAAGTGAGATAACAGCTGATCCTCGTATTGCCAAATCTGCCCTACGTGTTGCTCTGGTTTTGGGTAATAATGTAAATATATTTAAAGCAGTACAATTATGGGGTGAGCTAGAAACAAACAATGAAGTAGCTATAGATAAAATTATTGATATTTTACAAATTAAAGCTGTGGTTCTGTATAAAGTAAAACGTGATCAGCTTGCTACAAAAGATTTATTAAAAATTATGCAATTATCAATAAATAGAGAGCAGGCAATAGCTCGGGTAGGAATTATTTTATCCTCAATTAATGACTATATTCGATTAAATAAAGTTTTATTAATATTGGAGAGGGATTATGCGGATAACTATAATGTCAATCTGCATTTTGCACGCTTTGCATTACAATTTAAAGATTATAAGCAGGCAGAAAAATCGATTAATAAACTTTTAGCATTACAGCCAGAAAATGAACAAGCTTACTTATTAAAAGCTAAATTATATAGCAAGACGGGAAAACAGCAAGAAGCCTTAAACTGGTATAAAACATCATTAGGTCAACTAGAAAAACCTTCTTTATTAAGATTGGAATATATCAAGCTGTTATTACAATTAAAACAGCGAAAATTAGCCATTGAACAATTGCAATATATTGTAGATGAAAACAGTGACAATGGTAATTTGTTGTATTCCATTGGCATGTTAGCTATGGATATTAAAGAGTATCAACAGGCAGAGCTATTTTTTAATAAGCTTTATCAATTAGATGCTCATCATGATCAGGGGGCTTTTTTACTGGGAGTACTTGCGTATACACAGGAAGAAAATGAGCAAGCCTTACAATGGTTTGAAAAGATAAAAGGAAAAAAATATAAATACGATAGCTTATTAAGAAAGGCTATTATCTTATCGGAGAAAAAGCAATATCATGCTGCAGTAGATGTTTTAAATTCTTATTTAGATAGTAACGTTGCCAATGCTGAAACACGTAAAAAAGTTAATTTATTACGTTTAAAGGCAGATATTTTGAATCGTGCTCAACGATATAAAGAAGCCTATGAGGCTTATACTAATGCACTGGGCATAAAACCGCATCATGCGGAATTATTATATGGTCGAGCTATGGTGGCTGAAAAATTAGACAGGGTGGATCTAAGTGAAAAGGATTTGTTATTAATTATAGAAAAAAATCCTAATAATAGTAATGCCTTTAATGCATTGGGTTTTATTTTAACCGAAAAAACTACCCGTTATAGTGATGCAAAAAAATACATAGAACAGGCATTAAAAATCACTCCCAATGATATGGCTATTTTAGATAGTATGGGCTGGGTTTTATATAAATTAGGTAAGATTGAAAAATCATTAAAATTCTTAAAACAGGCTTATGATATCCAGCAAGATCCAGAAATAGCTGCACATTATGGCGAAGTATTATGGACTTCTGATCAAAAAGAATACGCAAAACAGATCTGGCAATCAGCCTTGTCAAAAAATCCAGAGCACGATGTGCTTAAATCCACTATTGCCACTTATATGAAGACTGAATGAAAATTTTTCGTATAGTCGTATTTAGTCAGGTATTTTTATTATCTGCTTGCACTCAATTAACTTTGCAGCAACAACAACAA
>JASFYQ010000006.1:0-8324 GCA_045047105.1 Pseudomonadota bacterium
CCGATACAGAATCCAGAAAATATCCTGCCTAATAATTCATCCGATCCAAATTCACCGGTAATTTCATTTAGTGATTGTTGTGCAAGTAATAGCTCTTCTGCTAATAATTCACCTGCCTGAAATTGTATCAGTTGTTGTAGGCCTTGTTGAACTGATTGTGTGGCCTGTTCAAGTGCTTCAAGGTGTCTGCTACGGGCTGAAAAAACGCCTTCACCCAGTTCATTAAAGCCCATATAGTCTTTTAAATAGGTTTTAAGTAAATCAATCCCCTGATTTTTTTTAACCGAGAGGTATAATTCGGTGTAATTTTCCTGTTGTTTTATTACTGCTTGCTGATTTAATGTATCAATTTTATTATAGATAATCGCAATATTGTTTTTATTTTTATAAGTATCTATTATTTGTTGATCGTATGCCTGTATACCTTTTTTTACATCCACTAGTAATAAAATTTTATCGGCATTTTGTATTACTTCATGTGCTTTTTTTATACCAATTTTTTCAACTTCATCAACATCTTCATTGCTGTCTCTTAATCCAGCGGTATCAATAATATGTAAGGGCATACCATCAATATTAATTTCCTGCTTTAATACATCACGTGTTGTTCCGGCTATATCAGTTACAATGGCTAAATCTTCACCAGACAATAAATTTAATAAACTTGATTTACCTACATTGGGTTGTCCAGTGATTGCAACTGTCATGCCTTCACGTAAAATTTTACCTTGCTGTGCTGTTTTAGTGATATTTGATAAATCATCAAGGATAGATTCTGTCATTGATTCAATTTTACCATCAGATAAAAAATCAATTTCTTCTTGTGGAAAATCTATAGCAGCTTCAACATAGATTCTCAGTTGAACTAATTTTTCGTCCAGCTGTTTAATTTTGTTTGAAAACTCACCCGATAGGGACTTTAAAGCCGATTTTGCTGCTTGTTCTGAACTGGAGTCAATTAGATCTGCAATTGCTTCAGCCTGGCTTAAGTCCATTTTATTATTTATAAAAGCCCGTTCACTAAATTCACCTGGCTTTGCTAAACGCGCACCCAGTTTAACAATTTCTTTTAATAATAAAGATAAAACTATTGGCCCACCATGGCCTTGAAATTCGACAATATCTTCTCCTGTAAACGAATTAGGGCCAGGAAAGTATAATAAAATACCATAATCAAGGATATTGTTATCATTATCTCTAAAAGGTAAATAATGTGCATATCTTGGCTGAGGTTTTATGCCAGATATTTGTTCTGCAATTTGTTGGGATAATTGACCAGATACACGAATAATACCAACACCTGCTTTGCCTGTTGCGCTTGCAAGTGCTGTTATTGTATCTATTGAACTTGGTTGTGACATAAATTTACAGACCAGGTTTATTACTTAAGCTAGAATGAACTAACTTTTATCAATTTGGCGAGTAATATTCCACTGTTGTGCAATTGATAAAACATTATTAGTTACCCAGTATAAAACTAATCCAGATGGGAAAAAAGCAAAAAATACGGTGAATATTACTGGTAACATCATCATTACTTTTGCTTGAATTGGATCCGTTGGTGCTGGATTTAATTTTTGCTGAATAAACATGGTTATACCCATGATTAACGGCAATACATAATATGGATCAGGTGCTGATAAATTATTTAACCATAAAATAAAGTCCGCCTGTCTTAATTCAACACTCTCTAATAAAACCCAGTATAAGGAAATAAATACTGGAATTTGTACTAAAATAGGAAGGCACCCACCTAATGGATTAATTTTTTCCTTTTTGTACATTTTCATCATTGCTTGATTTTTTGCTTGTGCATTATCCTTATATTGCTCTTGCATAGCTTTTAATTTTGGCCCTAACTTTCTCATTTGTGCCATTGAGCGATAAGAATATGCAGACAATTTGTAAAATATTAACTTAATAAATAAAGTTAATAATATAATTGACCAACCCCAGTTACCAATATATTTATGTATATTTTCTAATATCCAGAAGATTGGGTGTGCAATAACGGATAAAAATCCATAATCTACCGTATCATCTAAATTTTTTGTTATTTTTGATAATTTAGTTTGTAGCTTTGGACCTAAAAATAATAAGTCCTTAATTATTAAACTTTGTTTTGGTTCAATACTGAATGCAGCTGATGTTAAGCCAATGATATATCTTTTACTATAATTATCTGATTGATAAACTCTTGAATAATAATGTTGCTTTTGATCGGAACTAGGAATCCAGGCAGTTAAAAAATAGTGCTCTATCATTGCAGCCCAACCATTTTTCATGGTTCTATCTAAAACTTCATCTTCCATATCACTAAAGCTGTATTTTTCAAAACCACCACCATCACGATATAACATACCGCCAGTATAAGTGTGGATTATCATGCTTTTCTTGCCAGGATTATTTCTTTGAAACTGTCTATAAGCATAACCATTTATATTTTGTTCAGAATGGTTAATAATTTCTTGATTTAATTTTACCTTGTATACGCCTCTTGTAAATACATAAGTTTTCCTAATTTCCATTTTTGAATCTTCAGAAATCCATTTAAATGTGACTTCTAATTTATTTTCACCACCCATGGAATATTCATATTTTTCAATACTATAAGTACTATTATGATCAGGTGCATAGAGTGGATTATTATCCTTGTTGAGAATACCCGTTTGGCTAATTAAAAAGGTTTCTGAATTTTCATCCATTAAAATAACAGGGTTTTTGTTATGATTAACGTCTATAGGATATTGCAATAATAAAGCTTTTTTAATATCAGCACCTTTTGTATCAATTTCCATTTCAAACAAATCGGTTTTTATAATTACACGCTTTGATGCTAATTGTTGTTGATTTTGTGCATTGGGGCTTTGGTATGAAACACTCCCGTCTTGAGGTAGGTTAGGCAGATCCTTTGCTTTTTCAGTACTTAATTTAGCTTCTGTTGGTTGATTATTTTGTGTTGAATCAGTTTTAGTTGTTTGAGAATATTTTTGTGGATTTACTTGTACATCCCATGATTGCCATAACATTAATGAAACCATAAAAAATGCAGCTAATAAAACGAGTCTTTGAGTATCCATTATTTTCTTTTATTTAGATTTTAGTTGTTGAGAATCTTTTTCTGGGACAGGATCAATGCCACCAGGATGAAAAGGGTGACACCTTAAAATTCTTTTAATTCCAAGCCACATTCCTTTTATTATACCAAATCGTTCTATTGAAGTAATTGCATAACTGGAACATGTTGGATAATATCTGCAATGATTACCTAATAATGGACTTATAAGATATTTATACATTTTTATTATAAAAATAATAATGTATTTCATTTTAATTGCTCGTTGAATTTATTAATTTAAGAGTTTATTAAAGTTATGAGCTAATGATAAATTGAGTTTTTTATTACTTTTTAAAAAAATATTTTTTTTTGCCATTACAACAAAGTCAATTGCTTGTTGTTTTGGAATAACATCTTTCCTAAAGTATTCTCTAATTAGCCTCTTAATACGATTTCTCTGAACCGATAATTTGATGCTTTTTTTTGAAATTGCTAAACCCAAACGTGGAAAAGAACAATCATTTTTTTTTGCTAGAATAGTAAAGCAATTATCAATTGACCGCTTAGGTTTATTAAAAATATATTTGTATTGTGCTGGTTTTACTAATCGTGATTTTCTAAAAAACTTATAATTAGTTTTAAAGCTATTTAATGGCATTTTAATGAACTTTAAAATTATATTAAACAGCTAAAGAAGCTCTTCCTTTAGCTCTTCTAGCATTAATTACTCTACGTCCTGCTTTAGTTTTCATGCGTGCACGAAAGCCGTGTGTACGAACTTTTTTAATGTTACTTGGTTGGAATGTTCTTTTCATAATTAATTCTCTATCTTTATATTTATTTCTTATACGCTCAATTGTTTTAAGTCATCCTATAAGAATAACTGGTCGCGTATTATACAAATTTTTAATTTTTGAGTCAATTCATTTTATTTGTTTAATGCTATATATTTTAAAATCAATATTTATTTCTTTTTTTTTCTTCTTAATATAAAAAGATATATATTATTTTATTATTATTATTAGGCAGTTAGTTTTCTGTGGAAAAACTATTTATTTATTTAAAAATCAAAGATTTACTTATTGTATAAGGCTGTTAAATAATGCTATATTATTGATTATAAATTGTTAATATAATTTAATTTTTTGATTATGTTGATGTTATTAACAGTTTTACAGCATTTTATACATTTGATTAATTTTTCTTTTAGTTTATTTTGATTTTATTCTGTTTATATGATGCTTAAAGTAGTAAAATATACATCTTATTTTATAATCAAATTATCATTTTCTTATACTATTAAAGTGCTAAATAATTAGTGTTTTTGTAATGATATCCTTTTTTATTTTATTTTATTTTATGTATATATTTAGATGAGTTGGGAACAATGTTTAGAATATTTAAAAGTTGAGATTCCTTTACAGGAATTTAATACTTGGCTGCGTCCATTACAGTTTGATATTGAAAATAAAATTCTTGTTTTATATGCCCCAAATAAATTTGTTGTTGATTGGGTAAATAAGAAATATATGTCTCATATTAATCATTTTTTATTTGAGACAAATTTAAAGAATATTGAATTTAATGATATAAAACTAAAGGTGGGTAGTTTACAAAATAAAAAGAAATTGCTTATTGCTAATCCGGGCGGTGTTGAATCATCTATTTCTTCAAATGTTCTTGACAATGATGCTTCCTTTTCCTCTGAGGTAATTGCTAAACCTTCAAATGCAAAAGTAGGTAAATATAATGCTACTATTTTACCTCAGTGGACATTTAATAATTATATTGAGGGTAAGTGTAATATGCTTGCTCGTACTGCTGCTATGCAAGTAGCTGATTATGTTGATACGAGTGATAATTCTCCATACAATCCTTTTTTAATTTATGGTGGAGTTGGTTTAGGTAAATCGCATTTAATGCATGCAATTGGTAACTTAATTATTTCTAATAATTCAAATGCAAAAGTTGTTTATTTGAATTCCACTAAATTTGTACAGGACATGGTATCTGCTTTTCAAACCAAATCTACTGAAAAATTTAAATCTTTTTATCGCTCTGTTGATGCTTTGTTAATTGATGATATTCAATTCTTTGCTGGTAAGGAACGCTCTCAAGAGGAGTTTTTTCATACATTTAATTCATTATTAGATGATCAAAAACAGATAATTATGACCTGTGATACTTTTCCAAAAGAGGTCGATGGTATTGAAGAAAGGTTGAAATCCCGATTTAGTTGGGGCTTATCTGTTGGCATTGAAATGCCCGATGTTGAAACACGTGTTGCAATTTTAATTTCAAAAGCTACCATTTTAAATTTTGAATTACCGCAAGATGTTGCTTTTTTTATTGCCCAAAATATAAAATCTAATATTAGAGAACTCGAAGGAGCTTTACGAAGTGTTATTGCTACTTCACGTATTACAGGTAAAAAAATTAGCATTGAGTATGCACAACATGCATTACATGATTTACTTAGCGTGCATCAAAAACAAGTTTCTTTAGACAATATCCAAAAAGTTGTGTGTGAATATTTTAAAATAAGAAAGGCTGATATTAATTCTAAGAAACGCACTAGAATATTGGTAAGGCCAAGGCAGTTAGCAATGTTTTTATCCAAGGAATTAACTAATCATAGTTTACCAGAGATTGGTGATTTTTTTGGTGGACGTGATCACACCACTGTTTTACACGCAAATAAAAAAATTACTTCTTTATTAATCGAAGATTCAAGAGTTAAAGAAGATTATACAAATTTAAAAAAAATATTAACAATTTAACCTATTGAGATTATTAAGCATGAAATTGTCTTTAATTAGAGAATTATTATTAGAACCTCTTTCTGTATTAAACTCTATTTCTACTTCTAAAAATTTATCTTTTCCTATTTTATCTAATATTTTATTCAGCATTAATGAAGATAAATTAGTACTTAGTGCAACTGATTTAGAGGTTGAATTATCCGTTACAATTTTAAATCGATCTGATAGTACGGGTAATTTTACTATCCCTTGTAGAAAATTTTATGATATTGTAAAAAAATTTCCTGAAGGTTCATTTTTAAATTTTTCATTTACTGAAACAAAAGTAACAATATCATGTGCCAGAAGTCGCTTTGTGTTATCAATTTTACCTGCAAACGAATTTCCTTTATTTAAATCGGAGGATGAATTTTCCAGTTTAAAAATTAAACAATCTGTTTTAAAAACTTGTATTGCTAATACTGAATTTTGTATGGCTTTAAAAGATGTTAGATATTATTTGAATGGATTATTATTTGAAATACATAACAAGTTTTTTACTTGTGTAACAACTGATGGGCATAGATTAGCTTTTTATCAAACAGACGAAATTAGTGATTGTAATTTTTTAGAATTTTCTGATGATTCTAAATTACAGGTACTCTTACCCAGGAAATCAATCTTAGATATTTATAAATTATTATACGATAGTGATGATTTAATTGAAATACAAATTGCGAGCGGTTTTGTCAAATTTATATTTAATGGCTTAATTTTTACTACTAAATTAATTGATTCAAAGTTTCCTGAATATAATCGAGTTATACCAAAAGAAACGAATTTATCAATAGAGATTAATAGACAAGAATTACGTGATACTTTACTAAGGGCAGCTATTTTATCTACAGATAAGTTTAAAGCAATACGTATTGATTTTTCTGATGGTAAATTAATAACCAGTTTGCATAATTCTGAACACGAAGAAATGGAAGAAGAACTTTCTATAAATTATAGTGGCGTAGAATTTACTATTGGTTTTAATATTAATTATATTATTGATGCTTTAAATCATATTCAAGATACAAATATTGTTTTTAATTTTACTGAATCTTTGAATAGCTGTTTATTACATGGAATTACCACCGATTTACCTTTATATGTTGTCATGCCAATGCGCTTATAATTTATTATGTCTATTGTTAGTATTTCTATTCAAAATTTTAAACTACTACGTGATGTAAAGCTTAAATTTTGTTCTGGAATTAATATATTTTATGGTTTAAATGGATCGGGTAAAACATCATTATTAGAAGTTTTATTTTTTCTATCACGTGGAAAAAGTTTTAAACAAAATATTTCTAATCGTTTAATAACTATTGGTAGTGATCAATTTATTATTTTTGGTCTAATTAGTCAAAATAGTCATATTGGAATATCTAAAAGTTTATCTGAAAATTTAAGAATAAAGTATGATAATAAATTCATCTTATCTAGTTTTATTCTTTCTAAAAGTATTATTCTACAAATATTAAACCCAGATAGTTATTTACTTATTGATTCTGGCCCAAGTATTCGCAGAAAATTTATGGATTGGTTAGTGTTTCACGTGAAACATAATTTATATATTCAATGGAAAAGATACAGATTAATAATAAAAAATAGAAATAAAGCTTTAAAATCTAAGTTATCAAAATCTGAAATTAGAATATGGGATCATGAATTAACTCAATTAACCAATTTACTTTCAGAAAATAGACAAAATTATATAGATATTTTAAATTTAAAATTAAAAATTTACAAAAATAAATATTTATTTAATTTTGATATTTGTATCGAATATTATCCTGGTTGGAATATAAAGGATTCTTATACTTCAATACTAGATAATAATTTTAATAAAGATTTTAAATTTGGATTCACACAATATGGTTTACATAAAGCAGATTTTATTTTAAAAATTAATATTAATAATAATTTTTATTTATTAAAAGATTATCTTTCTAATGGACAGAAAAAATATATTGCAATGTTTATATATATATTGCAAATGATAATTTATAAAGAAAACATTGATGAATATTTTATCAAGCCATTATTATTAATTGATGATATTACATCTGAACTTGATACACTACATTCAGATTTATTATTAAGCTTAATTGCAGAATTGGATTTACAAATATTTTTTACCCTTTTACAAACTACAGAAAACATGCAATTAATTTCACAATTTAAAAATAGTCAAAAGTTAAAAAAAGAAGTTAAATTGTTTCACGTGAAACATGGTGAAATAAATGAACAATCTAATAAAAAAGAAGTATAAAATGAATAATGCTATAATACAGTATCGTATTTATCAGTAAATGAGTTAACTTCATTTAAATACAACAGCACTAACTTAGATAATTTTAGTAAAAAATCTGAATAAATCTATATTATATAAAATAGGAATTGAGCAATGTCTGAAGAAAACAATTATGATTCGTCTAATATAAAAGTACTTAAAGGACTAGATGCTGTTAGAA
>JASFYQ010000007.1:0-5333 GCA_045047105.1 Pseudomonadota bacterium
CTGGTTTATCGTATACTCTGCCACTTTGAAGTAGCAATAATAATAGATTATTCCATAGTTCATCTGTTAACATTAGTCTTGGCATGGGAGTCTCGTATAGTTGATTTTTGGCAAAACTAATTATACCAAATTACCATGCTTTCCTAATTTTCTCTTTTGAAAGATCAACAGCCCCTAGTTTTAGAACAAATATTTGTTTTTTTATTAAAATAATAAAGATTAAAAATTTGTATTTTTTCTGAAAATAGAGAAATTCTACACTCTGGTTATGCAAAAAAATGAAATCGGTTGAATGTAATGCTTTTAGCTAAATTGTTACCACAAAGAGTATTATCACAGCAGGCAAGAAAACCATCGGGTTTTATTGGTCGATTTTTGATGTCAAATATCTTTAAAAAAGGAAATAATGATTTAAATTGCTTTGTAGAGGAAGTATTGAAGCTCCAGCCTTCTAGTCATGTTTTAGAAATTGGTTTTGGCCCAGGTAAGCTAATAAGTATGATGGCCTTAACTACCACTGAGGGTCATGTTGAAGGTATAGATTTTTCTGAAACAATGCTAGATGAAGCCGTAAGGCTTAATAGGCAATATATTTCATCGAATAGAGTAAGAATTCAAAAGGGGGATTGTAGAAAATTAACATATAAGGATAATACATTTGATAAAGTATGTTCAGTAAATACTCTATATTTCTGGAACCCTCCTGAAATATATTTATCTGAAATATTTAGAGTATTAAAACCAGGCGGTAATCTTGTTCTAGGGATAAGAGATTCAGAGCAAATGGATAAACTCCCACTTGATAAAAATATATTCAGCACATATTCGTTAAAAGAAGCAGTTGATCTTGTTTCAAAAGCAGGCTTTTTAGATGCTCATGTTCAAGAAAAATCGGGAACTAGCCTAAACTCGTATTGTGTTGTTGGGACAAAGGCATTAGTAAAGACGGGCACCCAATTGGAATAGCTTAAATATTAGAGAAATTTAAAAGACTTGTTCTAGTCAACCTAAAGCTTAAAAATTGAGCTTGTTTGAACCACTAAATCAGGATGCATCCGCAGATAGTCTTAGCTTATAGCTAATCAGAGCTTTAGTAATATCTTCTACATCAATTGGTTTGAGTTCCAGTTTGCTATTTATTGTCATTCTTTTGTCATATAGAGACTATATAATTATTTACTAATACAGTGTGATATAACTTAATTAGTGGGTGATAGAATGAAATTTGACAATTTATCCTTAAGGAATAAAGGTTTATTTATTACCTTAGTTTTGTTTTCTGGGTTAATTTTTTCTTTAATAATTTCTTTTCATGCACTTCAGAGTTTAAGTAAAACATCTCTGACTTCACTTGAACAAATTGAACAAAGTGAAAAACTTAAAACAAAAGCTCAAAATGCTGAAAACATATTGATTAATATTCAATCAAATGGTTTTTATGCAACTCAGGAAATGTCTTTATTAATTGCTGATGCTTTTGATGAAAAAGCTCAACAGGGTGTTATGCAGGCTCAATTGCAAGTGAGTAAATATATTAGGATACTTAAACTAGAGCACCATAAAATTTATCAGAGTATAAAAAAGCCTCTCGAACATTTTAATAACGATTTAAAAGGGCTAAAAAAAATAATTAGTGATGATTATGTGAGGCCATCGTTGGTGATAAGCATAAAACTACATTGGAATGAATTATTGCCTTTAATCAATAAAGAAATTAAACAGGTATCTAAACGGTCAGAGATAGAAAAAAAACAATTTGAATCGATCGTAGTTAATATAAAAAGTAATTTAACATCTGAAGTAGCAGAAATATCTAACCATACTCTTTATATATTTTTAGTCATTATTGTATTGGTTTATTTTGTTATAAAGCGAATTTTAGACAGCATTAAATCAGGGGTATTTGAACTTATTAAGGTTCTAGAAAGCATGCGAGCTAAGGAAAAAAACACTTCTATTGATAGCCGACAATTAGATCGTAAAGATGAATTAGGGCAGGTTGCCCGATTATTTTACCAGTTATTGGAAGAAGCAAATATTTTGCTAGGTAAGGCGAATGATAATACTAAAATTGTAAGTATAAAAAAAGAAAAAGAACTAGAAAACGCTAATAAAAAAATTAACTTTAAAGCCGAAATTGGGAACTTATTATCTATTCACTCCCAGCAAGATTTGATTTATTTGCAACAATCGGTTGGAAGCTATTTTAAAGATTTGGAGCAAATGCATAGCTTTATTGTCCAGACCAATAAACTTTCTTCAGATGCATCTCATGAAATTAAGAGTGTATTAGGTGCTTTTTCAAAAATTATTTCCCATGTTAGTGTGGCCCAGCAACACTCTATAGGCTTAAAAACCTCTACAAAAAATATTTCAAAGGTTACTGCATTGATAAAAGATATTGCAGAACAAACAAACCTACTTGCTTTAAATGCCTCTATCGAAGCTGCTCGTGCTGGCGAAAAAGGTCGAGGGTTTGCTGTTGTAGCTGATGAAGTGAGAAGGCTTGCTGAAAAAACACAAAAAGCAACTAACGAAGTAAGTAAAAATATTGATGACTTAAGTAATCAATCCGAAAATATTCTAGAAGAGATTAGTTTGCTTGAAAAAACCTCTAATAAAGCCAATCAATTAATTCAGCATTTTAATCTGAATATTTCTAGAGTGATTGAGAATACATCATGCATTAAGGAAAAAAATACCTTGTTCCTAAATAATTCCTCAATAATCAATCATGTGTTAGAGCAGCTTGTTTATAAAATTGGATTATATAACTCGGTTATCTCACAGAGTAATAAATTTGATATCAATAAATTTAGAGCAGATAATCAGTTAAATCAAGATATTATAAAAAGTCATCCTCACTTTTCATTAATTAAAAAATCCTATAGTAAAATTAAGGAATTAAGTTATAGCATAATAGAGCAAGTTCAGGTAGAAAAAACTGGACAAGATATTGTTAGCCTATTAAATGAATTAGAAGCAGAAAGTTTTATTTTGTACCATCAAACGCTTCTTAATAATAAGCAAACGGATTTAATGAATTTAAAAGCGGCCTGATTTTGATTTGTAATTAATTTTTTGGATGACCTGTTTTCCAACCCATCAACTTAATGCTAGCTTCCTTGGCTTCCCAGTCTTTACGAACCACCGTCCATTCACCCAGACAATGGTTTTAATGCACGCAGATTAGAGGATGGTTTTCCAGAGTGGAAATCCGCAGGCCTACCTATTGAGACGTAGCTATTAGTTAAAACTATCAGTTTATTTCAATAACTTGTTTATTAATAAATTTACGCTGGATTGGCCATTCATCTTTAAGTGCGAATTTATTTTTTAAGCGTTTTAGCGAGCTTTTACTCATTACATGGTATGTTCCATTAACATATAATTTGCCTCTTGCAGATGGGATTCTAACTGTTAATTGGGTGCTCTCTCCTGGAGCCAGGCGGTTATCTGACCAGACAAACATAATCGGCTGCCAAACAATCTGGCGTTTAAATTTGATGGATCCCAGAGCTGTTTCTATTTGCTGATGATCTAGCCAGAAAAAATCAAGTATGATAAAACGGTCAGGATCACCCGTAGGAGCCTTATGTCCTGCTCCACTATTGGTTATAGAAATAGTAAGTTGATCCTTTTTTTTGCTGGCACTAAAGCTAAATACTTTTTGTAGTTGTGTATTAGAGTAGCCTCCAGGCCACAAGTGTTTTCTGCCTGTTCTGGCGGGGAATCCTTGCACTAAAGGGCGGGTAATAGCTGGCATATGACAATCCTGGCAGATATATCCTTTTTCCGCCCATATTCCTGTATCTGATTCCATTCCAGTACTGCAAACCCCCTCTTTAAGCAGGGAAAAATCTTTGCTGGGTACTTCATGGCATTGTTTACATATCACTTTGCTGGTAAATTTAGCATCATAAGCTACAGGGTGGGGAGCATTAAGGCTGTCTTTTTTATATGGCCCGTAAATAATGTCATTTCTAACATGGCAGCCTGCACAAGTCACCCCTTCTTGTTGAAGCTGAGGATCAAATTTAGGGTTATTGAGTATTTGTAAATCATTGTATTGTAGTGATTTAGAAACTAATAATACCGGGGATTGATTTTCCAGAGGGGTATGACATACCAGACAAGTTGCGTCGCCCTTATCTTTTTTATGATAGGCACTAAAAAATGGATCTATAAATGCTTTGGAGTGTAGGGATTGCTGCCATTCCTGGTATATTTCTATATGACATGCAGCACAGTCTTTTGCTTTGAGTGAGGGGATTCCTGTAGGTGTTTGTTGATAGGGGATGAATTGCGCTGTGCTTTTGATTAATTTATATATCACTCCATTATTAAGAAAAAACAGAGTTGCCACAATAAACAATAAAGTAATTATAAAAAAAATAAAATTTTTCATGGATAACAATATTTAAAACAATGATTTTTGTTAGTTTTATATTTATGAGTCTTCATAATGGATAGGCTTAAAGCGGTATTTTAAACGTGTTATGCCAAATTATAATATGATACCCCGGATTTTTTAACAGCCATTACTTTAATACATACTGCATATAAAATGAAAACCGAATAGGTTTTGTTATGCTGGTTGGATAACCAGGCATTGGCAATGCTGTCTCAATAGCCTGTTGTGTTGCTCTGGTTAAAATACTCCGCTTATGCTGAATTTTTAAGTTTTTAATCTGACCATTTTTATATAGTTCAAAAGAAACTGCTACTTTGCCCTGAATTTTTCTTCTGCGAGCTGATTTTGGGTATACTTTATATTGCTCTATGTGTTTAAGTAATAAAGCTTGATATTTTGCTTTAATATCCTGGCTGATTTGAGCCAAAACTTGAGCTGAAACTTGCCCTGAAAGAATCGTTTTAACTGATGTAAGAACTTTTGGAGCAGTTACCACTGGCGCAGTTTTCTTAATAATTTTTTTAGTTGTATTATCTGCTGCAGGTTTTATAATTTTAGGCTTAGGCTTAGGCTTAGGCTTAGGCTTAGGCTTAGGCTTAGGCTTAGGCTTAGGCTTAACTACTGGCTTGGGTTTAGGTTTAGCAATAGGTTTAGGCTCAACTATTGGTTCTGGTTCAATTATGGGCTCAGGTTCAATAACTGGTTCAGGTTCAACTATTGGCTCAGGCTCAACTATTGGTTCTGGTTCAATTATGGGCTCAGGCTCAACTATTGGTTCTGGTTCAATTATGGGCTCAGGTTCAACTATTGGCTCAGGCTCAACTATTGGCTCAGGCTCAACTATTGGTTCTGGTTCAATTATGGGCTCAGGCTCAACTATGGGCTCAGGCTCAATAACTGGCTCAGGCTCAACTATTGG
>JASFYQ010000008.1:0-10363 GCA_045047105.1 Pseudomonadota bacterium
ATATTAAAGAAAAACTATAGTGAAAAACCACTCAAAAGTAGCCCCTTGGTAGCCCTGTTAAGTAAATTATTCTTAAAAGTTTTTGTGATACTTGTGTAAGTTATTGATTCTATTGGTGGAGCTATGCGGGATCGAACCGCAGACCCCCTGCATGCCATGCAGGTGCTCTCCCAGCTGAGCTATAGCCCCATAAAGTAGGAGGGGGTAATTTACGCTGTTTAAGTTTTATTGTCAATACGCATCTTAACTATCACCACTTTTTCCTAAAGATTAAAAATATTTAATCTTTAGGAAAGGTTGTATTTATGTTATGGCTGCTTATAATTAATATCGTAATTATTCTATCTTAATTTACTAACAGGCAAATAAAATGAAAAAAATAATAGTAGCTTTTCTCCTAAGTAGCCTTTTTTCAATGAGTGTTTTAGCTGATAAAATGCATAAACCAACTGTTGATGGTATGGTGGTTAAAGTAAGTGCAAATAGTGTAACTGCAACCATGGATCGCTTAGAAAAAATTCTAAATGATAAAGGTATTACGGTATTTTTAAGAGTTGATCATGCGCAGGCCGCTCAAAAAATTGGGCATAATCTGCGAGACACTCAATTATTAATTTTTGGCAATCCTAAACTGGGCTCTCCATTAATGCTAAGCCAACAGACAATAGCTGTTGACCTTCCTCTTAAAGCTTTAGTTTGGAAAGATAGTTCTGGGAAAGTGTGGCTTGCATACAATGATCCTGCGTATCTTAGTAAACGCCATAATATTTCAGATCGAGCAGCTGTTTTTACTAAAATGACTAAGGTTTTAAATAAATTAACTAATTATGCGGTTGGAAAATAGTTGCCTGCTTTTTTCTGGTGGAAGCTAGTAATATGGTATTAGGTGAGTGATAAAAGAGCATAGGTTAATAATTTTGCATCATAATAGGGGTAGCTTTGTTTGCTAATTAATTTGCAATCAATAATCTGTATGCCTTTTTCCTGCATTAATTTGGCTGATAGTTGTGAATCGTAATTTGCTCGCTGACTGTCATAGAGAATAAAATTTATAAAATCTTGATCCCTATGATTTGGAGCATTGCTATGCAAGTAATACAGTAAAGTGGTGACTGTTGAGTTTAAACTCATGCCTAGCTGTTCTGGATCATGTCCCAGATTTGGAATATATACCTTGGCACAAGAGTTATTAGCAATTGCTTTGCCCACATCATGGGGGAGTAAATTGGCAATTAAACTGGAATAAAAACTCCCAGGAGGGTAGCAGATAAGCTCTGACTGGGTAATTAATCTATGTGCAGCCTTGGTAATCTTTACCTTAACTCTTTGCTTTTTATCGGTCTTATTTATCAATAGCAGTTTTTTTATTGGGCTAGTAATGGGAGGGACTTCTTTGCCAGTAAACTTATGCTGCCCTACAAGTATCTGTTGATTTTCTAATTGAGCAGATAAATGCAAGTTATCATTGACTATGGATTGTACTGTCCCTTTTACTCCAACTAATTTTGAAAATAAAAATATAATTGGATCCAGTTGGCGCTGGTTATTTAAATAACCTCCAGCTAAAATTAAATTGCCAATACTGGCTCCTCGTAAATCAAAATCCTCTGGCATTTTTTGCTGAAAATAGACTAATTGATTTTTAATCAATTTACGCATGGGGTTAGGTATTTTGATTATCAGTGAATGCTTTCCATCAATTATTTGTTGAATTTGTTTGATTAGATATTGTTGAGAACAATCACTCTCTAAACGATGTGAAAATAAACTGTACACTTCATGGTGCCCCATAAAACTATCATCAGCAAGCGCCATTAAACGGCTTCGTAAATCACCAATAGCGGGCATGTTAAATGCTTTGCGAAGTTTTGCAGAGCTTCCTCCAGAATCAAAGGTAGTAATAAGGTGAGTGGAGTTATGGGTGTAATTTTTAACTTCTTTACTGACATTATTTAAAGCGGTGCCACCACTAAAAAAAAGTATATTAGGGCCTAACTCAGGTAAACGTTGATAACGTTGTATACGCACTTGATCGGGTATATTTACTTTGCGCTGGATAAAAATATCATTCATTTAGTTATACCCTTTGAGCTAAGAAATTAGAGGAAAACTTGCAACAATAGGAAAATGATCAGAGATATCCAGATCGTATAAGACCTCATAGGTTTGCTTGCTTTGCTCTATTTCATCTGGCAAACAGGCATAATAAAGTGGGCCTGCAAATAAATAATCTACTTTTATATTGCCTCCCTTATGTTTTATATGCCCTAGAACGGCTTTTTCTGTTATCTCTTTAGTGGGTCTTTTGGTTACTTTATCAGAACAAATCCGGGCAAAATTTTGCTGTATTAATTTAAGCTCTTCGGCGGAGTGGATAGTGGCATTTAGATCTCCTGCGAGCAACCATAATGCAGGTTTTAATTTTTTGTGCTGTTTTTGCATTTGTTGTTGTCTATCGCTATTTAAGCGAGAAACTATACCATTTAAAATGGTGTCCAATTGATTTAGACGTATTCTGCTACCGTATTGATCGCGTTCTGGAAAACCTTCCCGCTCTCCTTTTAAAGTGGTTAGATGAAAGTTGAGAATAAAAATATCCTTCCCGCCCAGATTAAAATGTGCTACTACTGCCATTCTAGGCTCGCTATCACGATTACCACTAAATAAGCCTGTTTCAAAGCGTACGGTTTCTTTTTCTAATAGGGAATTTGTATTTAATTGTTTATTAGATATAGCCCATAAGGAGCTATGTAATAATTCTTTACGCCATAAAATGCCCAGGCCATGGCCTAAATATGTGTTTTTGTCCCAACCACCTGATTTACGGATTTTATTCCATAACCGAGGATAACCATTTTTAATGGTATCAATTGAAATGGAAGTCTGGTAGTAGTATTCATCGGGTATATCAAATAGCTCTTCTGCCTGGTTACTATTTTTACCAAAACGAACTATTTCTTGTAAGAGAATGATATCAGGCCTGGAGTGAGAAATGAGCTGATTCAGCTGTTTATTATAATCTTGGCGCTTGTTATGTCTTTTGTTTGCAGGGACTTTTAAAAAAAAAGTCCCTGCAACATTCCAACTGGCTAGCGTTAAATTCATTAGCTAACTCCTTTTTAATCACCCAGATTTGTTCCCACTTGCCTGGCAGCAGTGAGCCAGGAATGATCGGTCGGGATGAGTTTTTTATTTCCTGCTACTTGCTCTAATGGTACAGCAACAGCATTTTCATTTTGTGATGCAACCATAATACCATATTGTCCTTTATCAACCATATCAGCACAGGCTGAACCTAAGCGGGTAGACAGAATTCTATCAGTAGCTGAAGGTGTTCCACCACGCTGAATATGGCCTAAAATAGTTACTCTGGACTCTAGTCCAGTGAGCTCTTCTAATTGGCAAGAAAGCGTATTGATATGATTAGCATGTTTTCGGTTAAAAATTTCAATATCAATTTTTGCCTGTTTTTTAGCTTTTTTATCAATTGGATTTTGTTTTATATTTTCCATGGCTTTAAGCTCCGCAGCCTCTTCAATTGGTAGAGCTCCCTCTGCAACTGCAACAATACTAAAGCTTTTTCCCTTGCGTACTCGGTTTTTAATAGCGGTTGCAGCACTATTTATATCATAGGGTATTTCAGGAATAAGGATCACATCCGCGCCACCTGCAATACCTGCTCCCAGAGCTAACCAGCCTGCACGGTGTCCCATAATTTCTACTACAATAATACGATGGTGGCTATGAGCCGTACTATGGAGACGGTCGATTGCTTCGGTAGCAATTCCCAGTGCCGTGTCAAAACCAAAAGTGGTATCGGTTGCAGCAACGTCGTTATCAATGGTTTTAGGCAGGGTAATAATATTTAGTCCCTTTTCCATTAATCTAAGGGCATTTTTTTGTGTACCGCCACCGCCAAGACAAACCAGAGCATCTAATTGATTAGAGTGGTAATTATCTACAACCACATCAGTCATATCCATTATTTTTCCACCAATAGACATGCGATGAGGTTTGTCTCGGCTAGTTCCTAGAATAGTCCCGCCTATGGTTAATATACCTGAGAGAATATTACCATCCAATCTAAAGGAGCGATTTTCTACCAGACCTCGAAAGCCATCTTTAAAGCCAATTAATTGCATGTCAAAGTGGCCCTGTGCAGATTTTCCAACACCACGAATAGCTGCATTAAGTCCTGGGCTATCTCCACCCGCTGTTAAAATTCCAATTTGTTTTGACATGCTTATACCAGTTTGATTAGTTATAAAAAGTTGTTGCTAGTTATGTAAAGTAGCTTAGATATGTAGAATTAATTCGCTGACAAACTTGCTACCAAAGTAGGATAGCATCAGAAAAATGAATCCACCCAGACTGAGTTTTATGGCTTTTTTTCCTCTCCAGCCATAAGTAAACCTGCCCCATAAAAGGAAAGCAAATATCACCCAGGCGCATAAGGACAGCACAGTTTTATGGACCAAATGCTGTGCAAAAATATCATCAAGAAAAGCAAAGCCACTAAACAGAGCTAGAGAGAGTAATATAAAACCCAGGCCAATACTTTGAAACAGCAGGTTCTCCATGCTTTCTAACGCAGGAATAGAGCGTAAGAATCCACCCGTTTGTTTTTTCTTTAAAAATGAATTTTGTATGGATAATAATACCGCCTGGCATGCAGCGATGGACAATAGGCTATAAGCTAGTAAGGATAAAAGGATGTGTGCTTGCAAAGCTAAAGAGGAGGAAGGCAGAACTATTGTCTGAGGGTTTAAAATTTGCAGTAAAATACCAAATGCAGTAGTAGGCAGAATAAGAATACCTAAGACTTCTACGGGTTGCTTGACTGTTGCAGAAGCATAGATAAGGGTAATAAAAAAAGCAGTTAAAGTAAAAATATTAAAAAATGATATATTAATACCATCGGCCAGTAGTGTATTGTTAAACAGGGTAATACATAATAAAATTTCGGCTAAAACTACCAGACTTAGAATAGTTTTATCTGGTTTACCCTGAATAATCTCAATTCGTAATAATTTTCGAATTAACATAGCGCTAGCAATTATTAATAGTAGTGCTGCAAAGAGATTAAGTAGTAGCATCGTATAGTATTAATCCTTAGTGAATGATGTTTCAAAGCGTTTAGCCTAATAGCGGCTTGGCTTAAATCTGTATGTAAATAAAAGTATCTTGTAGCAAGGAATATAGATACATCCATTATATGTAAATATCTTATCTAATAATAGCTACATACTTATTTTTAGATGTTTTTTTATACGACTAACATAAAATACAGTATAATACTCGATTATTGTAACTAAAATCAATTGCAAGCAAAGGAAGAATATATGTTTGATAATCTGTCAGGTCGTTTGACCCAAACCATTAAAAAATTACGAGGTCAGGGGCGTTTATCAGAGGATAATATCAAAGATACCTTACGCGAAGTGCGTATGGCTTTATTGGAAGCGGATGTTGCCTTACCAGTAGTAAAAGATTTTATTGAGCAGGTTAAAAAACGTGCCATAGGAAACGAGGTTTCTGAAAGCCTTACCCCAGGACAGGCCTTTATCAAAGTGGTTAATGATGAATTAATAACCATGATGGGCGAGTCTAATGATGCCTTGAATCTAAATGTAACACCTCCTGCTGTAATTTTAATGGCTGGTTTACAAGGTTCAGGTAAAACTACCAGTGTTGCAAAACTTGCTCGCCATTTAATCGAACAGAAGAAAAAAGTATTAGTTGCCAGTGCCGACGTATATCGTCCTGCTGCGATTGAGCAATTAGCCACACTTGCTAAAGAAGTTAATGCTGAATTTTTCCCCAGCGACCCATCACAAAAACCAGTTGCTATTGCAACTGCTGCAATAAAACATGCAGAAAAACAATATGCGGATGTAGTTATTATTGATACCGCGGGTCGATTGCATATTGACAGTGAAATGATGGCTGAAATTAAAGCCCTGCATCAAGCAATTAACCCGATTGAAACCTTATTTGTAGTTGATAGTATGACTGGGCAAGATGCTGCAAATACAGCCAAAGCCTTTAATGAAGCACTTGAAATTACAGGTGTTATCCTCACCAAAACAGATGGTGATGCAAGAGGTGGCGCGGCCCTATCTATTAGACAAATTACTGGAAAACCCATTAAGTTTATGGGTGTGGGTGAAAAAACCACCGCTCTGGAAGCCTTTCATCCTGAACGTATCTGTTCTCGTATATTGGGAATGGGAGATGTTCTTTCTCTTATTGAAGAAGCAGAAAAAAAGGTTGACCATCAAAAAGCCCAACGTTTAGCTAATAAGCTTAAAAAAGGCAAAAATTTTGATTTAAATGATTTTAAAGATCAGCTTCAACAAATGAAAAAAATGGGTGGAATGGCAAGCCTAATGGACAAGTTACCAGGTATGGGAAGTATTCCTGACCAAGTAAAAAACCAGGTTAATGATAAAGAGTTAGTAAAAATTGAAGCGATGATCGATTCAATGACCTTTTTTGAGCGATTACGCCCAGAGCAAATAAAAGGCTCTCGTAAGAAACGTATTACTATGGGGTCAGGGACTCAGATTCAGGATTTAAATCGTTTGCTTAAACAATTTAAGCAAATGCAAAAAATGATGAAAAAAATGTCCAAAGGCGGAGTTCGAAATATGATGCGCAGCATGCAGGGGAAAATGCCCGGAGGTATGGGGGGCATGGGTGGAAGAATGCCTTTTTAGGTCATAAATTGGCAAAATAGTTGTTTTATTTCTTTGTCTTACAACTTATTTTATAATTTATACAAAATCTACTTTAACTTTGTATTTATTTAGAGTACAATCCCCGTTTTTTCCGTGGCTGCTTTAGTTTTTATATAAAGCTTTATTAGCAGTTTTGGAATAGCACATTTTTTATACTTGATTTGTTATAAAAAGAGTTATTACATCTTTTTGGTTGCAAGAAGGTTTATCAATATTAATTTGAGGAAGAAAACTAAATGGTAGTTATTCGTTTAGCTCGTGGTGGTTCAAAAAAGCGTCCTTTTTATCAGGTTGTTGTAGCAGACTCAAGAAGATCTGCAACAGGTAAATTTATTGAGAATTTAGGTTATTTTAATCCTGGAGCTCAAGGTCAGGCAAGTCGTTTAGAGCTTAAGACTGATCGTATAGGATATTGGGTTGGTAAGGGTGCACAGCCTAGTGAAAGAGTTACTAGCTTATTAAAGGAAAATACTAAAGCAGCTGCTTAATGAGTTGTTTTAGGACTTGCTGTAGTGAATAATTTTATTTAGATGTCTATGCTAGATAAAGCAACAGATGATAAGCAATATATCATGCTGGGAAAACTCAATGCTCACCTTGGTGTTAAAGGTTGGTTAAAAGTTTATTCTTATACGGATCCTAAAGAAAATATTTTATCTTATTCGCAGGTGCTTTTGTTTAAAGAAAAAGCTAATGCAAGAGAAAAAGATAAGCCTATTTTCTGGAAGCAAGTAGAAATCATAGACGGGCGACTACAAGGTAAAGGTGTAGTTGTTCACATTAAAGGTTATGATAATCGCGAAGCTGCGGCTGAATTAATCGGGACAACTATAGGTGTTAGTCGTGATAGTTTGGCTAAATTAGCAAAGGATGATTATTACTGGATTGATTTGATTGGGTTAAGCGTTATCAATCAAGAAGGAATTACTCTGGGTAATATTGATAGCATGTTAGCTACTGCCGCTAATGATGTAATGATCGTTAAACCTGAAGAAGTAATTAATGGCTTGCAAAAAGAATACTTAATTCCTTATATAATGGGGAAATATGTATTTGATGTTAATTTAGAAGCAGGCACTATGCAAGTTGATTGGGATATTGACTTTTAACTGGCAACTAGCCCTCAATAACAAAGGCTTTAAATGCAAAGTCGTTTAAAAATTGATGTTATTTCTTTACTTCCAGATATGTTTAAAGCTCTGGATTTGGGCATAACGGGCAGAGCTAAAAAACAAGGTATTTATTCTCTGGATATTATTAACCCCAGAGACTTTACCAGAGACAAACATAAAACCGTAGATGATAAACCCTATGGTGGTGGTCCTGGTATGTTAATGAAATATCAGCCTATAAAAGAGGCATTAGCAAGCGTTGCTGATGCAACTCAGGCGGCTTGCCAAAAAACAGTGATTTATTTGTCCCCAGTGGGAAGGCAACTAAAACACAAGGATGTTAAACGTTTATCCCAACAGCAGCACATTGTTTTACTCTGTGGTCGTTATGAAGGGATTGACGAAAGATTAATTGATCAATGCGTAGATGAAGAATGGTCAATTGGTGATTACGTTTTAAGTGGTGGTGAATTAGCCGCTATGACACTAATAGATGCCATGGTTAGATTAATTCCAGGAGCATTGGGTGATGATAATTCAGCGGTGAATGATTCATTTTATCAAGGTTTACTTGATTATCCGCATTATACTCGGCCCGATAGTATTAATGGTAGAAATGTACCAGAGGTGTTATTAAGTGGTAACCATAAACGTATTGAACAATGGCGTATGAGACAATCGTTAGAACGAACCTGGAAACGACGCCCTGATTTGTTAGAGAATATTGAACTGACTGAGCAACAAAAAAAAATGCTTGCTCAGATACAACAGGAACAGAGTTAAACGCTTTTAATTAATATCTTGTTGGTTAAAAGAACAGAATTAAGTTGAACTTTTTTAATTGGAGTTAGGAAATGAGCAAGATTATTGATAAAATCAACGCAGCGCAAATGGAGCGTAAATTACCGGCCTTTGGTCCTGGTGATACGATTGTTGTTGATGTAAAAGTAAAAGAAGGCGATCGTGAAAGACTTCAAGCATTTGAAGGCGTTGTTATTGCTAAGAAAAATCGTGGTTTAGATTCTGCTTTTACAGTTAGAAAAATTTCTTATGGCGAAGGTGTTGAACGTGTTTTTCAATCCTATAGTACTTTAATTGATAAAGTTACCGTTAAACGTCGTGGTGCAGTTCGTCGCTCTAAATTATACTACCTACGTAGCTTACAAGGTAGAGCAGCACGTATTAAAGAAAAATTGGGTTAATCCTCAAATAAAAAAAAGGCGATTTTATCGCCTTTTTTTTGGCTAAAATTTAATAATAATTTACCTCTAAAGCATTTATATTTATGAATTTTTACGTAATAAAAATAAAAATAGTGGAACGCCAATAAATGCTGTTAAAATTCCAACAGGGAGTTGAGATGGAGCCACTATCGTTCTAGCCAGAGTATCGGCAATAACCAATAAACTGCCTCCAGCCATTACCGAAGCCGGGACTAATACCCTGTGCTCATTTCCTGTCACGATACGCAATAAATGTGGTATTACCAAACCAATAAAGCCAATATTACCTGCAATAGTAACGGCACTGGCAGTTAATAAGGATGCCAGAAAAAATATCAGTAGACGTAGTTTATTGGTTTGTACTCCTAACGAGCTTGCGTGAATCTCTCCCCAGCTTAAAATATTGAGTTTATTGGCACTTTGAAAAGCAATAACTAAACCACAAAATAAAATAAAATAGGAGCCAGCAACAGGCTGATCATAACTAATTTCGCCCATCAACCAGAATAATAAACCATGGATTTTTTCAATCGGAGATACAACCAGTAAAAAGCTAATAATTGCTCCCCAACCTGAAGCCATTACCACCCCTGTTAACAATAAACGAGACACATTCCAGTTGCCAGCCTGATAAGAAAATTGAAAAACCAGATAGATCGATAAAATAGCGCCTAAAAAGGCTGAAATATTAATAAAGCCTCCTTCCAATCCAATTAACATGGCTATTAATGCAAAAGTTGCCGCACCACCTGAAACACCTAAAATATAAGGATCGGCTAGAGGGTTTCTTAATAATACCTGCATTAATAAACCTGCAAGAGCAAGCATGGCTCCACATGCAAAAGCAGTTAATGCACGAGGCAAACGTAGTTCATAGATTAATAAGTGATGAGTATTTTGTTGCTTACTACTCAGAGCCTGAAATATTTCTATTATAGATAAATTAGTACTACCAAAAGAAATTGCAACAATAAAGCTGCAAGCACAGAGGAATAGTAAAAAAAGTAGGAAAAATAGCTGTGTTTTAGAGGTTTTTATCATTTGTCGTATTATCCTAAAAATACCTATTTAAAGCTATATAAACAGCTAGTTTAAAATAAGCATTTTTTTACTTTACATTATATAGCAAAGTAATTAAAATACGCTCCATTGATTCAGACGGTCGAATCAATCATACCTGTTGCCACTAATTTTTAAAACGGCAAACATGCCCAGATAGCTCAGTCGGTAGAGCAAAGGACTGAAAATCCTTGTGTCCCTGGTTCGATTCCAGGTCTGGGCACCACTT
>JASFYQ010000009.1:0-14336 GCA_045047105.1 Pseudomonadota bacterium
CGCTGGCTTCATATACAGAGGGATCCCTGCTTGGTTTTCAACTAATAAATTCAAGATGGCTTGATTTAATTCAGGTCGATGATCTCGACTATAACCTTGTACCAGTTGAATGGCATTAGGATTACTATCATTATAATCACCATCCAGGTGGAAGCTAGTTGAATCCAGATGGTGGCAACTTATATCCAGTCCTAAGTGCTCAATAACTTTTTCTGCTAACCCCATATAAAGATTACTGACACCAAATTCATAGAACTTATCTAGACTGCGTCCTAAAACTGCATCATTAATATGCTCTGGCTGAATTCCTTTACCTAATAATTTTTCACAAGGTTTGTCTTTAAAAAAGTCTCTTTGCAAGTAGAGTGTTTGGCTGGTAAATCCAAGACCATTTAAAATCATTGCTTGCAGACAATGACCATAACTCATTGACTTATCCGTTACCTGATTAGGGAACTGCTCGTTAATATAATCAATAAGACCCATTTCATTGCAAAAGCCTGCGACTAACCCAAGGTGATTTAAGTGTTTGATTTCATAAGATGACATTTCATATACCCAAAGATAAGTATATGATCATTTTTGACGATCTGTGTCAAGTTTTTGATCAAATTTAATGTGCTTTTTTGTGATTTTTAATTAATTTTTCTTGGTGATGAAAGTCAGTTGTAAAAAAATATCAGCAGACAGAGCAATGTTACCGAAATGGTAAGATAGGGTAGCCGATTAATTCTTATGGCCGTGCTGTAGGGGATAATTATCATCATAAGATTTTGTTATCGATGCCTATTTCTAGTGGGAATAACTGATATTTCTATTTCACAGTCTTTTAATCTAACAGGGCTTTTGGCGATTAGATTATGATAGCGATAACCTTTTAACCACGCTTGTTTATAAGGGAGAAAAATACCGCCCCGCCCTGAATTATTAGCCCCTATGTCAATAAGCCATCACGGTAGATAAACGATAGATTTCTGGAATAAGAAGTGTATTTATGAGCTGTGCTTTTTATCTCAATTATTAGCTCTTCACCATCAGCTAATTTAATGGATATTGGATGAATAGGTCGATATTTTGAGCCCATTTTGGCTTTGCAGGATAAAATACTAATGCGGATATAATCACCTAGATTGCCTAGACCTTGTTTAGTTCGCTCAACCTGCTTACGCCTTTGCTCTTCTTTAATAGCTTTTGCCAGACGTTGTTCTTTGGCTCTTTCTAATCGACGTTGCTCAATCAGTTCCTGTCTTTTATTATAGCTTTTAATGACCAGCGTTTTTTGGCTTTTCTGTGGATGCAAGACGTTGATAAGTTTCTAGTATTAACAAATAAGATGACACTATAAATAAGATTGGGACTTATGTGTCCCAATCAGTTTCAAATGTTTTTTTAACTTCACCTTTAAAAGTGATCGTTCTCTCATTCATACCAAGATATAGAGTTTCACCACTTCTTGGGTATACCTCTATAGAATCTGGAACTAAATCCTCTTGTAATGCTCTATAAAAACAAGCAGCCATGCCTGTTCCACAAGCTAATGTTTCAGCTTCAACACCACGCTCATAAGTTCTCACTTTTAAATTTTTATTTTCATCTATATACGCTATATTTACATTTGCATTGTATTCATATCTTAAAGCTCTCGCTTCATCAATATCAAACTCTTCTATGTTTTGAGTAATACAGACCATATGAGGGACACCAGTGTCTATTTTCCACCAGTTTTTACCACCAAAATTTATATCTTTATCCAGAATTTTTGGTGGCGTTAATTCACTTAAAACCATGCTTTCATTAACTTCTGCGTTAATAACACCTGCTTCAGTTAAAAAGCTCATATTTTTAGGTGCTAATTCATTTATAAATGCATAATGAGCACACGCTCTAGAACCATTACCACACATCTCAGCAGTACTACCATCAGAATTATAAAACTGCCACTCGAAATCATATTTAGCATGAGGAACAATAACAATCAAGCCATCAGCACCAACACCATTTTGACGATGACATATCTCTTTTGCTAATTCAGTTCTATCTTCTTTAACCTCAGAATGAAAAATTACAAAATCATTTCCATTTGCACTATATTTAAATGCTCTCATAATTTCTCCTTCTTAAATATATTTAGCTTTGATTATATCAACAAAATTTTCAAAAAATAGAGGTATATCTATAAGATATGGAAATTTAAAGCCATATTGTTTAATACTTTACTCCCGTATCATGCAATACCTAGTGTTACAAGCCAGCAGTGGATGTGATTGCCAGGCAAATTATAATTCAACCCTGGAAATCCCTTGTGCTATCATAAGTTCAACTACTTTTTCGTAATTTAGCTCATTTTCTATTTTGCAGGACTTAGGGAAATAGCTAGAACCATATGTCATGCCGGGAACTAAATTAGCTTCCATAAAGAAACAATCTCCCGACTGATTGGTTTTTATATCTATTCTCCCGTAATCTTTTACGTTCAAACCAACAAAAGATTCAATTGCAAGCCCTTTTATTCTAGATTTAAGCTCTTCGTTATCAATTTTTATAAACTCTTCCAAATCATCTTTTTTTGCTTTCTCTCCTAATATTCTAAGGCCCTTAGTTGATTTTTTAGGCACTATTTCAACGGGAGAGACAATGAAATTATTATTATTTTGTTTAATAATGGAAACTGTAAACTCTCGACCACCCAGATATTCTTCAACTAAAGCAGGGGCACAAAATAATTTATATATTGATAAGACTTTATCCTTAAAGTCAGAAAAGTTTGTTACAAATGATGAATCATCAACGCCCTGCCCATTGGCTGCATCGGTGGGTTTTATGAATAAAGGAAATTGAATAGGTAATTCATCTTGATTCTTATATTGTCCAGGAATTGCGGTAAAAAAATCTGCAGTTCGTATGCCCTTTTTTCTTAGCTGTGTTTTTGCCAGTATTTTGTTTGAATCAAAATCCAGTATACCTTTGGGTGAACCCGTATAGTTAATTTCACATTTATCGAAATAATCAGATATCCAAATATTATCACCCTTATCAGGAACAATGTATTTAACCGCCAAAACAACTAAATCAGGTTTTCTCGCTATTATTTCATCCAAATCATCTTTAGTGGTACATATATTCAGTTTAACATTATGCCCCAGCTCATCAATAACTTCCAGCACACTATTACATGCCGTAATTGTTCCAAATCCAGTTTCTTTCATGGCTTCATTGGGTGTGGTAATAATTTCAATGTTCATTATTTTCCTAAATTTATAGTTTAAAGTGTGGTTGCCTAATGTTTTGCATCATCTGATTTAAACAGCAGTTGAGTAGGCAAGTGTTGTGGATCTCACAATCAAGATAGATCCTTTAAAATATAAAATATCATTATGTTTTTATGAGAAACAGCTGCTCAAAATAATAGCCCAGTATTTCCTTAATAAGGATTCGGTAATTTCAATAACGATATCTTTGGGAGATAAACCTGCCTCAAAGAGTTTTTCAGGCGAATGTAATATTGAATTAGATAGACCTCGAATTAACCCTTCATACATAGCCATAAATTTTTTGTTTATTAATATTAACAATTGGCTGGAATAACGTACTTAGTTTTTTATCTCGTAGGGTTATCTCTAGTTCAGATTTAATTTCAAGTTCGTATTGTGATGATGCCGTGGTCAAACAATACCCGATGAATATAACAGTTTTATTACAATACGATGAAAATTTGATGACTTGCTCTAAGAAATTAAGGTTCTTTTGTATCAATAGCTAGCAGCTTTTTAAACCTTTTATAACTTATAGATAGGAAATTCAATGGCCTTTTGCAAGCAATGTATCATACATATAGGGGACACTATCAGGGGTTTTTTCAAAAATAAGAGAAAATAGGTGGGTAGAAGAAGATATTATTTGATATAAAGATTGAAAATTCAGGTAAAATAACAAAAAAGAGTTTAGTTTAGTGGAGATAAGGCAAGAAAATACCCTACCCATCAAATGATAGTAAAAAACCCTATTACCAGCTTATTCGTTGATCAAACTCATATTCAGGTAAAATATCTGGCAGTATACATTCGGCAGATGAATCCATTAAATACTCTTCCCACAAAGGAGGTGCTCTAGGTGGAGATAACACAGGTGGTTTAGTTGGTTCATTAATGGCATTAAGTATTTTATGAATGGTGGGCTTTTCCCGAATAAAAGCAACAATCTTCATTTGGCCACCGCAGTCTGGACAAATTAAGGGGAAAACAGTATAAATTCTAGCGATTAAAATTGCCCATAGGTAATGACTTGGTGAACGTTTCTTTATTGATGAAATATCATCATTTTCTGTACTGGATTCCTGTTGGCTATCAGCAGTTGTAATAAATCCATCATCAAGGATCTGTGAAGCATGGGATCTCACTTGTTCCCTGCAGACTGAGCAATAGAGCATGAAATTCCTTAAACTGCGGATATTTAGCTGCTGCTTTAGTTAAATACGCTAAAGTTTGAGGAATATCCTTTAAATAATTTTCCTTGCCATCTCGATGATATAAACGGGAGAAAATACCTGCTACTTTAATTTGCCGTTGCATACCCATAAAATCAAACCATTGCATAAAGGTGTTAAAGCTACAGTTTTTAATTATCCCCTGTGCTAACAATTGTTGATGAAAATATGCCACCCATTGTTCCACTTGCTGCTCTGGCCAGCAGATATAACTATCACGTAATAAAGAGACTAAATCATAACTACAGGGGCCTATTACTGCATCCTGAAAATCAATAATGCCCGGATTATTATTTTCTACCAGCATTAAGTTACGACTATGATAATCCCTATGCACTATCACTTTAGGCTGAAGCAGTATTTGTTCCGTCAAATAGGCCAGTGTCTGTTGCAGTACCTGCTGCTGCGAGTGAGTAAGCACTTGCTTTTTATGTATCTTAATATACCACTGGTTAAATAAATCCATCTCCTGATTTAATAATTGGGCATTATAGTCAGGTAAATCTAACCACTGCTGCTCAGGTACTGACTGTAATTTTATTAATGCCAGCATCGCTTGCTGATATAGTGCATTAGCATTATCCTTGTTGAGATTATCTAAAAAATTTTCTCTGCCTAAATCGCCAAGTAATAAGAACCCATCTGGCTCATTAATCGCATATATATGAGGTATATTTAAACCAAACGATTCTAAAAAATTGGCTATACGAATAAAAGGTTTTACATCCTCAAATTCAGGTGGAGCATCCATAACGATATAGGATTTTTCTGCCACTAAATCCACATTATCACTAGCAGAAAAAACCACCCTAAAATAGGCTCTAAAACTGGCATCATTGGATGCCACCTCAAAAGATTTAATGGTAGTTCCCTGTTGTTCCAACCAGTTTTTGATCTGTTCTATACGTTGTGACATGTTTATTCTTCAATTAAGGAGGTAGATTTATAGTGAAATAATATATAAGTACAAAACAATATGATAACATTTAATTGATAGATAACTGACTCCTGAACAAAAAACCCCCACCCAACTGCATAAATTAAAAGGTTTAACTATGATAGTGCTTGGCATTGAAACATCCTGTGATGAAACAGGAATTGCTCTTTATGACACTGAAAAGGGTTTATTGGCTGAAGCCTTATATAGCCAAATTGAGTTACATGCCGAATATGGCGGAGTGGTACCAGAACTGGCATCTCGCGATCACATTCGTAGAGTCATTCCACTGGTAGACGAGGTTATTCAGCAGGCAGGGATTCAAAGCAGTGAAATCGAAGGCATTGCCTATACTGCTGGCCCCGGTTTAATGGGAGCATTATTAGTAGGTGCAGCCATTGGGCGTACCCTGGCATGGGCATGGAATATACCCAGTATTGGAGTACACCATATGGAAGGGCATTTACTTGCTCCGTTAATCACAGCACCCGAACTACAAGAAGCCAAACCACAATTTCCTTTTTTAGCCTTGCTCGTTTCTGGTGGTCATACCCTATTAGTGGATGTTAAACAGCAGGGAGATTACCAGATTTTAGGTGAATCGCTTGATGATGCTGTGGGTGAAGCCTTTGATAAAACAGCTAAGATGCTGGGATTAGCCTATCCTGGTGGCCCGGCTATTGCTGCACTGGCAGAGCAAGGTGACGGCAGTAATTATAAATTTCCCAGACCCATGACTAATCGCCCTGGTCTGGATATGAGTTTTAGTGGATTAAAAACTTTTGTTCTAAATACCTGGATGGATTCTGATAAAAGCGATACCACCAAAGCAAATATTGCAGCAGCTTTTCAGGACGCAATAGTCAGTACTCTGCTAATAAAATGTAAACGCGCATTACAGCAAACAGACCACACACGTCTGGTTATCGCAGGTGGAGTAAGTGCTAACAAACAACTAAGAGAGCAACTCCAACATTTTGTAGATAAGGAAAAATTGCAATTATTCTATCCTAATTTAAAATACTGCACCGATAATGGAGTAATGATTGCTTATGCAGGCAGTTTACGTTTGCTTAAAGGCGAGCAGGATAAAGCAGGCTTTCAGCCACAACCTCGCTGGGCAATTGATACACTTGCAAGCTAAAATAGCAACTGTAGCACACTATTGCACCAAAATAATGCACAACGCATTATTTTGGTGCAATTATTTAGAAATATAAGCCCCACTGCACATAGCTGCTTTGCATTCCCAGATAAGAATCAATGCAATTACTTATGTTTAATAAAAATGGTATAATATTTGCTGTTTTTGTCCAAATGAATAAAACCTATGAAATTAGTTACCATAAATAGTAATTAATTTTAGCTTTCTTAAGTTATAGAATAACTCTAACTAATTGAGTAAACCCAAGCAGAGGAAATAAAAAATGAGTGGAAATGAGTCTCGCATGCAAGCGATTTACCAAATCACAAACCGCGAAACAACACCTGTAAAAACACCAGATTCATTAAAAGATATATGGGCAACAGATGTTTTTAATCTAGCAAAGATGGAAAATTCACTTTCTAAAAATGCCTATAAAGCGATAAAGAAAACAGTGCAAACTGGTGCTCCACTTGACCCGTCAACAGCAGACATTGTTGCCGCAGCAATGAAAGAATGGGCAAGCTCTAAGGGTGTTAAATTCTTCTCTCATATTTTCTTTCCTCTAACTAATGCAACTGCTGAAAAACATGATGGCTTTATTATCAGCAATTCAGAAGGCCATGCTATTACTGAATTTACTGGCAGCCTGCTCATAAAAGGTGAGCCTGATGGTTCTTCTTTCCCTAATGGTAGTATTCGTATGACCAATGCTGCACGGGGTTATACCGCATGGGATCCCACTAGTCCAGTATATATAATTCATACTGATAATGGTTCCACGCTCATGATTCCCAGCGTATTTATGTCCTGGACTGGCGAAGCACTAGATAAAAAAATACCTCTATTACGTTCCAATGATGCAATGAATAAGGCAGGCAATAGAGTATTATCCTTAATGGGTGAAACAGACATTGCACCATTAAACTCAAGCTGTGGAGCAGAGCAGGAGTATTTCCTGGTTGACTCAAACTTTGCCAATAGCCGCCCTGACCTATTAATGGCTGGTCGTACTCTTTTTGGAAGAAACTCCGCCAAAGGACAAGAATTTGATGACCATTATTTTGGTGCTATTTCAGCCAGAGTTCAAATTTACATGCAGGATGTAGAAGACCAATTATACAGATTAGGCATTCCAGCTAAAACACATCATAACGAAGTGGCTCCAGGTCAATTTGAAATTGCACCTTATTACGAAGCAGCTAATGTTGCCGCAGATCATCAACAACAAATAATGACTACCTTAAAAGCAACGGCTCAGAGACACGGCTTTATTTGTTTGTTACATGAAAAACCCTTTGCAGGAATTAATGGATCAGGCAAACACGTAAACTGGTCTGTAGGTAACTCCACACAGGGCAATCTACTTGATCCTGGGCAGACGCCTCATGACAACCTCAACTTTTTATTATTCTGTGGTGCAGTAATCCGTGGCGTACATAAGTTTGGACCACTATTACGTTCTGTTATCGCCTCAGCAGGTAATGATCACCGTCTGGGAGCAAATGAAGCACCACCAGCTATTTTATCTGTTTATTTAGGCGACCAACTAGAAAAAGTTTTCCAGGATATTAAAGATGGTAAATTAGTTAGCAGTTCAGCAGGTGGAGAAATGGATTTAGGGCTTTCCCAAATCCTTAATTTTGAGCGTGATCCTGGTGACCGTAACCGTACTTCTCCTTTTGCTTTTACCGGTAATCGTTTTGAATTTCGTGCAGTAGGTTCAGCACAATCTGTGTCTGGCCCTCTAGTTGCAATGAACACTATCTTAGCTGACTCACTTAACTGGGTTGCCGATAAACTGAGTGCTGAACTAGAGAAAGGCGCCGAGCAAACTGCAGCAGTTATTACTATTTTACAAGAACTCATTAGCAAACATGGTGATGTGGTATTTGGTGGTGATGGATACTCTAGTGAATGGCACGAGATGGCAGTTAAAGAGCGTGGTTTAAAGAACATACCTACCACAGCAGATGCATTACCCGCGCTACAGGAAGATTCCGTTAAAGCCTTGTTTAAAGAGACAGGTGTTCTTTCTCCAGTTGAATTAAAAAGTCGCTATGAAGTATATGCCGAGCAATATATCCTGTCTATTGAAGTAGAAGCCAAACTGATTATTGATATGGCTAAAACCATTATCTATCCTGCTGCAATACGTTATTTATCTGACTTATCTATGGCTAGCGCAGGTATGGCAGAAGTTGGTATTGATATGGATAATACTATGGCTGAAACTGTAGCAGTTGAGGCTACCGCAATGATGGCTGGTGTGACGTCACTAAGTGAAGCAATGGCGAAAGAAGACTTTGCTTCAACGGATGAACATACACAATACATGGCTGCAACCATTCGCGGTTTAATGGATGAAGTTCGCTTACATGCAGATGCTCTAGAAGCAGAGGTAGCGGATGAACTTTGGCCTTTAGCTAAGTATCACGAGATGTTGTTTATTAAATAAGTTTTAACTAAGCAAATCGTTACAAAAAAGCCACTTATTAAAGTGGCTTTTTTTATGGGCTTTTAAACTTGGTATGGTTTTTAAAACCTGGAAAACACTATTTTAACCTAGTAAACGCAGTTAGACTGTAACGAAAATGAATAAAGTGCTAAAGATTAAGGTTTTTCTGTACAATTTTGGATTTATTCGTAGTTACCCTACGGGTGAATTCAAAATTTTATAGAAATCCTTAAGATTTAGTACTTTAGACATTTGCAGTAAGTTTAGCTGCGTTTTCTAGGTTTAACTTTATGAAATTTTACTTTCTTTTCCAGATAATAATTTTTTAATATTGGATTTATGGCGAATAATTAAAAATACCGAGATAAAGATACTCATCAGTAAAAAGATACTGGAATGTAAAATAAACCAGATAAAAACTGGAGCAAGTACTGCTGCAATTAAAGCAGAAAGAGAGGATATTTTTAAGCCAAAGGCCATAATTAGCCAGGTAACTAATAGCGATGCCGCAACCCAGGGGCTAATTGCTAAAATAACACCAAATGCAGTTGCAACGCCTTTCCCTCCCTTAAAGCCAAAAAATATTGGATACAGATGCCCTAAAAAAGCAGCAATACCAATTAGCGCAATAACAGCTGCGTTCAGGTTAAACATCAGAGCTATAAATACCGGGATAAAACCTTTTAAACTATCGCCTAGCAGGGTAATAGCTGCTGCAATCTTAGCTGATTTTCCACCAATTCGAAGTACATTGGTCGCCCCTGGATTATTTGATCCAAAAGTACGTGGATCGGCCAAGCCCATCAAGCGGCAGGTAATAATTGCCGAAGAGACCGAGCCCAAGCAATAAGCAGCTACAATAAATAATACATTTACAAACATAGGTATAATCCAGACAAACGCATCACCACAAATCCTTTAAAATAATAGATTTATATTGAATGACAATAAAAATAAATGCACTATAATGGTGCATTGAATTTAATTAACAGCACAACATATTGCTTTTAATTTATTATAAACCTTATGATAACAAGCTTTAAAACTATTGGCATTAAAAATGCTGATATTTATGGCAAATTAAGAGATAACAATAAAGTCCTAACAAATTAAGTATATGGAGAAAACCAATGTCTGATGTTTTAAATATGATTGAAGAATATGAGGTTAAATTTGTTGATTTTCGTTTTACCGATACCCATGGAAAAGAACAACACGTCACTGTTCCTGCCCACACTGTAAATGAAGATACTTTTGTTAACGGTAAAATGTTTGATGGTTCCTCTATTTCCGGCTGGAAGGGGATAAATGAATCTGATATGATTTTAATGCCTGATCCTGATACCGCATTTATGGATCCATTTACCAATGACCCGACACTTATTATTACCTGCGATATTATTGAACCTGATACCATGCAGGGTTATGAGCGAGATCCACGTTCCGTTGCGAGCAGAGCCATTGATTACTTAAAATCAACAGGCATTGGTGATCAAGCCTATTTCGGCCCGGAACCTGAATTTTTTATTCTTGACGATGTGCGCTGGGGTTCTGATATGAGTGGCTGTTTTGTTAAGGTAGACTCGAATGAATCACAATGGAACTCTGAAAAAGTATATGAAGACGGAAATTTTGGTCACCGCCCTGCGGTAAAAGGAGGTTATTTCCCTGTACCTCCTGTAGATTCCCTGCATGATATGCGCAGTGCCATGTGTTTAACATTAGAAGAAATAGGCCAGGAAGTGGAAGTACACCATCACGAAGTAGCAACCGCCGGGCAATGTGAAATTGGAGTTAAGTTTAATAGCCTGATCAAAAAAGCCGATGAAGTACAAAGCCTGAAATACGTGGTTCACAATGTAGCCCAGGCCTATGGTAAAACAGCAACCTTTATGCCCAAACCCGTTGTAGGAGATAATGGCTCAGGAATGCATGTGCACCAGTCAATTTTTAAAGACGGCGAAAATATGTTTGCTGGTGATGGTTATGCTGGGCTATCAGAAACCGCTTTATATTATATTGGAGGCATTATCAAACATGCACGTGCATTAAATGCCTTTACTAACGCTTCCACAAATAGCTATAAACGTCTGGTTCCAGGTTTTGAAGCCCCGGTAATGCTGGCTTATTCTGCCAGAAATCGCTCTGCATCTATTCGCATACCCTATGAAGTAAATCCTAAAGGAACCCGTATTGAAGTACGTTTTCCTGATCCAACAGCTAATCCATATCTGGCTTTTGCAGCTATGTTAATGGCCGGCCTTGATGGAATTACCAATAAAATTCATCCAGGCGAACCAATGGATAAGGATTTATATGATCTTCCTCCTGAAGAAGAAAAACAAATTCCAACCGTAGCCAGCTCGTTTGATCAGGCACTGGAAGCACTGGATGTGGATCGTGATTTTCTTACCGCTGGTGGTGTTTTTAGTGACGATACAATTGATGCATTTATTGAACTAAAAATGGAAGAAATAACACGTTTACGCATGACTACTCACCCTGTTGAGTTTGATATGTACTATAGCTGTTAGTTTTAACTATCTGTTATATCGCTAATTTAAGGCAGAGCAAATAATATTTTGACTCTGTCCTCTATTCAGGCCACTATTTTAAATTTAAAAGTTCATGTTTAAACCTTTAACTAAAACTCACTATATTTTAGAAAACCTGAGCACTATTGTGCTATTACTCGATTCAGAATTATGTATTCTCTATGCAAATTCTGCGGCCGAAGTATTTTTTTCATCCAGTTTAGATAGAATGTTTAATAGTCCGGTCCAAAGTATTTTTAGTAATGAAAGTATTTTTAAACAATTAATAAATGCGCAACAATCCGGTCGCACTTTTACTGAGCGCGAAGTTAATCTACAAATTCAACTGCATGAAAAAACCGTTGATTTAAATATCAGCCCAATTGTAAATATAAATCAGAGTACCGAAATTTTATTAGAAATCAGCCCTCAGGACAGGCATCTACAAATTTCTAAAGAAGAAATGTTATTTTCTCAGCAACAGGTCAGTCGTGAATTACTCCGAAGCATGGCCCATGAGGTTAAAAACCCCTTAGGTGGCATTCGTGGTGCTGCACAGCTACTGGAACAAGAGTTTGATCACCAGTCTCAGGAATTAATAGAATATACTCAGGTAATTATTGGAGAAGCCGATCGCTTAAAAAACCTGGTTGATCGTATGAGCGGCCCTAAAACAAGAAGCAATAAACAGTGGATAAATATCCATGCTATTACTGAGCGTGTACGTACACTGATGCTTGCAGATACAGAACTGCTTATCCCTATATTTTTTGACTATGACCCCAGTATTCCCGAAATTTATGCCGATGAAGAACAATTGATCCAGGCAGTTTTAAACCTGACTAAAAATGCAGCACAGTCCATCATTGAGTGCAGCTCCTGTAAAAATAAAAAAATTACCATTAAAACCCGTGTAAAACGTCATTACACTATTGGCTCAACCTTTTATCAACTGGTATTAAAACTGGATATTATTGATACTGGCCCAGGAATTAAAAGCACTATTTTAGAGCATATATTTATGCCGCTAATCACAGGTCGTGCAACAGGTACAGGGCTGGGTTTATCTATAGCCCAGTCATTACTAAACAACAACAAAGGTTTAATAGAGTGTCATAGCGAACCAGGTAATACCGTATTTACGGTTCTACTTCCCATTAAAAGAAATAATCAAGAGGCTTAATATAGTGACAAAAGAAAGTTTGGTATGGATTATTGACGATGATCGCTCCATCCGCTGGGTATTGGAAAAAACACTTAAAAAAGCATCCATTAACACGCTGAGTTTTGAGCATGCTGATGACATAATTAAGCAGCTAAACAATTGCAGCGAATCACAACGCCCGGATACCATTATCAGTGATATCCGCATGCCTGGAATTGATGGCATTAGTCTGATGGAACAAGTCAAACAACAGTATCCTGATTTACCCATTATTATAATGACAGCACATTCTGATTTAGACAGCGCCGTTTCTGCGTATGAAGGAGGGGCATTTGAATACCTGCCAAAGCCTTTTGATACCAATGAAGCAGTAGAATTGGTACAACGAGCTTTAAGCTTTGCTATGCGCAAAAAACAAACCTCTAATCAGGTAAGCACAGAGCATACACCTGAAATTATTGGTGAATCAGCGTCTATGCAGGAAGTGTTTAGAGCTATTGGTAGATTATCGCGCTCTAATATTACCGTAATGATAAATGGCGAATCTGGAACAGGAAAAGAGCTGGTAGCCAAAGCATTACACCGCCACAGCCCTCGTAGCAAACAACCCTTTATAGCCTTAAACATGGCAGCTATTGCCAAAGATTTACTTGAGTCTGAATTATTTGGTCATGAAAAAGGAGCCTTTACTGGTGCACAAAACCTGCGAATTGGACGCTTTGAACAGGCCAATGGCGGTACTTTATTTTTAGATGAAATTGGCGATATGCCAATTGAGTTGCAAACACGTTTATTACGCATTCTTGCAGATGGTGAATTTTATCGGGTAGGCGGACATTCTCCGGTTAAAGTGGATGTAAGAATTATTGCCGCCACTCACCAAAATCTCAATGAATTAGTTAAACAGGGTTTATTTCGAGAAGATCTATTCCATCGCTTAAATGTAATTCGTATTCATATTCCTCCTCTTAAAGAGCGTTATGAAGACATTGTATTATTAGCCAATCACTTTTTATCCAAAGCAGCGATAGAACTATCGGTAGATGTTAAAGAGTTGGACAAGCCCAGTAAAAAATTTTTAAGAAATCTGGCCTGGCCGGGAAATGTTCGCCAGTTAGAAAATACCTGTCGCTGGTTAACGGTAATGTCTCCAGCAGAAACTATTCATTTAGAAGATATGCCAACAGAATTAACCGAGGGCAATGAAGAAGAAACTTTAGAGGTAGTCAGTAACTGGCAATCGGCCTTAAAAAAATGGCTGGACATGCAATTAAGCAAAGGCGAAAAAAATATTTTAGACCGCTTAATGCCCGAGTTTGAACGAATTATGATCAGCTCGGCACTGAGCCATACTGGTGGTCGCAAACAGGATGCAGCAATATTACTCGGCTGGGGCAGAAATACTCTGACACGAAAAATGAATGAGTTAAATATTGAGTAAAAGGATTTTGCGAATTTTCTTAGAATTTGGTTTTATCCATATATCACATCTGGCTTAAAATACTTAGTCAGATTCATGCTTTTTGAACACCAGCCTTTTGCAAAAAGTGCCTGATTCCCATTAGTTCGTGCTGATTAGATACTTTTGTATGAGTATGTCTTGGCAAACTGGCTT
>JASFYQ010000010.1:0-15237 GCA_045047105.1 Pseudomonadota bacterium
AACAACAAAAACAATAATAGGAACAAATATGTCTAAGATTTTAATCACACTTGTAATTCTTTTTTATTCGCTAACTGCTATGGCAGACAACTTAAGCGACTCCAATAAATTGTTTGATTGGGCTGTGAGCTCTAACTTTGGTATGCATGAATCCACAGCAGGTTTAACTAAGGCATCATCTGAGTGGACACCTAATACCAAAGCAAAATTAGAAACACAAGATCCCACAATTTCTGGCTTAATTAATGATGTAAAATATGCATTTCCTCAAGTGCTTCCTAATGCTAGCTATAGTTATTACAAATTCAAAGAATCTGATATTGTAACTTTCCCATAAAAAGCGATTGGTGTGAGAAGCTATTTGTATAAAACTTATGTATTAAAAGCTTCTATTTAAAACAATTGGCTTGCTTGTGCTCGGTGTTATAATAAAAAATAATTTGTCTTAACTCCCGTATCAGAGTGAGTTTTTATGTCAGCACAAGCAATACCCCAGTTTTACCTGATGACTGGAAGTTATCGGAATGAAAAAGATTTTAAAGAAAAGCTAAACAAAGCACTTTCACAAGGCGATAGAATAGTTCAGTTAAAAAATAAAAATAAATTACTGGCAGAGGATTATATCTCCTGGGTAAAAACTGCTAAACATATATGCCAACATTATAATGCTCGTTTATTGTTAGCTACTTCTGCCTATAGCTATAAACAATGTGATGCTGATAGCTTGCACTTAAATAGTAAAGAGCTGTTTAAATACCCTATGTACCCATTGCTGATCAGCAACTCTTATCGGTCTCCTCTTTAATGGAAATAAATAAAACAGCTACTGCTATTTTTAACTGGCAATATATTTTTGATATTGCCATGGAACATAAAAAAGATCTGATTATTGCTAATATTCTGGCGATATTTGCAGTACTTGCTGTGGTTCCCATTCCGTTATTATTACCGCTATTAGTGGATGAAGTATTGCTGGAGCAACCCGGCCGATTAATCCAAATTATGGATCAACTCTTTCCTGCTGCATGGTATGGTCCGGTTTTATACATCTCCTGTATCTTATTCGCCACAATTTTATTACGCCTCAGTGCTTTGTTATTAACGGTATTTCATAATCGACAATTTACTTTAATCTCAAAAGACATTGTGTTTCGCATTCGCAAGATATTATTAAAACATCTACAACGTATTTCTATGGCCGAGCATGAATGCCTGGGCAGTGGTTCAGTGGCTTCTTTTTTTGTTACCGACATGAATGCTATTGACGACTTTGTAGGGCAATCGGTGAGTAAAACTTTAATTGCTGTATTAAGTCTGGTCGGCATCACTTGTGTATTATTATGGATGCAATGGCAGCTGGCGGTGTTTATTTTATTGTTAAATCCGCTGGTGATATATTTTACTGTGGTTTTAGGCAAAAAAGTTAAACACCTAAAAAAACACGAGAATCTGGCCTTTGAAGTGTTTCAGGAATCACTTACAGAAACTCTGGACGGTATCCAGCAAATTCGAGCAGCCAATCGAGAGCAATATTATCTGAATCGGGTGATTAACAAAGCTTTAGACATTAAACACCATGCGGCCTTATTTTCCTGGAAATCCGATGCGGCTAATCGTTTTTCTTTTGCGGTGTTTTTAATTGGATTTGATGTATTTCGTGCTATCAGTATGCTGATGGTGGTGTATTCGGATCTAAGTGTGGGGGAAATGATGGCGGTGTTTGCCTACCTGTGGTTTATGATGAGCCCGGTACAGGAACTGCTGAATTTACAATATGCGTATTATGCTGCCAAAGCGGCACTTTTGCGTATTAATACACTGGTTGCAATGAAACAGGAACCACATTATCCGCATATAAAAAATCCCTTTAAAGGCCAGACCACCGCCAGTATTCAACTGAACAATATTCACTTTCACTATGGGGATAATGAGCCGGTACTTAATGGTGTTTCTCTGCATATTCATGCGGGTGAAAAAGTCGCTCTGGTGGGAGCCAGTGGGGGAGGTAAATCCACTTTAGTACAGGTTATTCTGGGAATGTATCCTGCTGATTCAGGGCAGTTATTATTTAATGATGTGCCTGTTACAGAGATTGGCATTGATGTTGTGCGAGATAATGTTGCCACAGTATTACAACACCCAGCCATGTTTAATGATAGCATTCGTAATAATTTAACTTTGGGTAATAACAAAACAGATCAACAATTATGGCAAGCATTAGAGGTGGCTCAGCTAGATGAGCTGATAAAAAATATGTCAGAGCAATTAGATACCATAATTGGTAAACAGGGTGTTCGCCTTTCTGGAGGGCAACAACAGCGTTTGGCTATTGCTCGTATGATACTTAGTGATCCAAAAGTAGTTATTTTAGATGAAGCCACCTCGTCATTGGATATTCATACTGAATTACATCTACACAAAGCATTAAATGAGTTTCTTAAAAATCGCACCACCTTGATTATTGCTCATCGCCTCAGTGCGGTAAAACAAGCAGACAGAGCCTATGTTTTTGAAGATGGACAGGTAATAGAAGAAGGCGATCATGAACGCTTAATTGAAGGCGGTGGTTTATACCAGAAACTTTATGGTAAACATCACTAATTGGACTTAAGTTGCCAGTAGTAAGCCCTACATTTAAATAAGTAATTCAATATTTTACCAGACTTTTGAATTATGATAAACTGCATCAAAATTTAATTATATTCTAAGCTTCTCATCATTTAATTTATACCCATTTATGCCTCAGCAGGTAAAAGATGAAAAAATATTTACTCTTTCTATTTGTGTCGTATTCCTCTTTTATATCTGCCTCAGATGATAATGTTTTAAATTTGTTAGAAAATTTAAGGCAAAAAAGTGAATTGTATCACCAAACTAAAAAAGAAGGTGCAGGCATTGTTACGCTGTATTCTCGCCAAGAATTAGATGATATGCAAGCTTACACATTAAAAGATATTATAAAGTCGATACCTTTTTTTACTTATCAAGAAGGGTTTGTAAGCACACCTGAAATTGCCATAGCAACCCAGCCAGTAACTTATATGCCAAGTTTTAGATTATATATTGATGATCATGAAGTCAGTTCAACTTATTTTGGTAGTGCATTTTATGTCTACGGTGATATGAATCTTGGTTTTGTGGATCATATTGAAATTTATCAGGGTGGAAACGGTATTGAGTTTGGTAGTGAACCTTCTTTATCAACAATACGTGTTTATTCTAAAAATCCAGGTCGAGAAAATGGTGGCCAATTACAACTTATGACTGATAATAATAGCTCTTCATCCGGTTATATCTACTATGGTGGAAAAAAGGATGATCTAGAGTTTAGTGCTTATATGAGTGGAGATAATATAAAAAGAGAAACGTTTAATTATGATAATTACCAGCTCTCAAAAAATTCTGAAAAGTCCCATTTTTTAATAACACTCAAAAATAAAAGCTTTAATCTTTTGCTCAGTCGCTATGATTCTTTACAAGATGGTTTTGCAGGATTGGGACGTTACAAAAATCCCACGGGTCAAAATGATATTGATAAGTACCATCAATTTATAAATGCATCATACCGTTTTTCCGATGATTTAAAAGCCTATTTCAGCATTGATGACTCCTCATCACAAATGACTTTTCATGAAGAAAATGGATTTAACCAGGGCAGCAACAGTTATTTTAGTTCCGAATGGGATGAGAATATTTATAAGACGGGGCTAAGAGGGAATCAAAATATTGATTTGCATGATGTTAAGTATGGATTTGAATACGCTCAAAAGAATTTAAAACCAAAATCATCAAGCTATGATAATGTCAGTGTTCTAAATATAATTGGGCCAACAAAACTTAATATTTACTCACTTTATTTTCAAGACACTTATAAGTTATCTGCAAATAACCGTGTTATCGCAACATTTAAAATGGATGGTTATAGTGATAATGGAGAAGCTGATGACAGTCTAAATCCCATTGTTCGAATTGGTTATATGCATCAATTTAATCAAGAGTATAAGGCAAAGGTATTTTTGAGTCATACCTATCTTTACCCATCCTTTTTTTATACCACAACGTATTCAGGAAAGACTCAAATTAACCCCAAATTAAAACCGACTCAAATCAACAATCTTGTTGCAGAAGTAACTAGAAGTGTTCATAAACTGGATATGAAGCTGGGTTTTATTTATGCAAGCTTTAAAGACAGTGTATTTTATAACCCCAATGTAAAATATTATCAAAACAATGACAAATCACTGCGTATGCTTTCTGCACAGTTTAAACTGAGCTATAAGTTTGATCTTTTTAATTCATTAGATTTTAACCTCTATAAGGTACAAAATTCGGATCATCTTGAGTATAGTTCCAACTCTGGTGCAACACTGAGATTGTTAAATAAATACAAAAAATTTAATTTTTTTAATGAATTGGTGTACCGTTCGCAGTATGTAAGTTCATATAATACTCACATCGATTCAGGTTATGATTTTAGTGCTGGAGTGACTTATGACTACAACAAAAAACTCTCTTTGAATTTAAAAGCGGAAAATATTTTTAATAAAGCGATTTATGCCCCGGTTAGAGTATTAGGTGCTGTTAATAGCTTTGACCGAAAAGTGCTACTTGGTTTGGAGTACAGTTTTTGAAACCTCTGACTCTAGTCATTTTACTGCTATTCTCTGTTTTTTATGTGAAGCTAATAGTTGCTTCTGATGTAAATAAAATTGAGAATAAAATTATTATGAATATGATTCTTTCATTGACTAATAAACAATACCCTTCAATTTATACCGATAGCCAGAGAATAAAAAAAATATTAACGGAGCAGGATGTTCACTTTGTTGAGAGTTGTTCCAGTGCACAAATTGCAATTATACAAACCAATAAAGAGCTTAAAAATTGCAATAAAATACTCATTATTACACTTAAATACGATCTTCTAAAAACCTATCCAGATAGTGTGGCTTCTTTTTTTTGGCAAAAAGGAAGACCCAATATTGTATTTATAAAATCCAGGTTAAATAGCCATAATATTACTATTGGCAGTGAATTTAATGATTTTATTGAAGAATCAATATGGTAAAAAGTGTAAATATCTGGATATATGTTATTGGTATTATCAGTATATTATTGATGATAAGCTACCTCTATGTCATTTTTATAAAAAAAGAGGACGAGATTAAAAACAGTATGATCTCGTATCAGATAGAAACCATTCAGTTACAAAGAAATAGAATTCAGAGCTGGTTGGAAGAATCGTGTCAGGGAGATGAGAAAGTACTACAATGCCTTTTAGATGATGTTAATAAATCCAAAAGCTTAAATAAACTTTTGTCCCTGGTTATTAACCAGGATATTCGATATGTTTTTTTGGTTTATCAGGACATAAAAGGACGATACCGTTTTATTGCAGATGGAGCAGATCAACCTTCAAAAGTAATGCAAAAAATTGATCCGGATAATAAAATAAGCTGGGATGAGAGCTATTCCAGTTCAAAGCACAAGATTATTTCTTCCTATCAAAATACCGATAAACTGTGGCGAACCTATTTATTGCCAATAATTAAAAACAATAAAACGCATTTAATGTTAGTTACGGATTTCTCAATTTCATTAAATGATAAAATCAAAAAGACCATTGCGCCAATTAAAAATATATTATTTTATACTATAGGTGTGACAATACTCATCTTTGTTATTGGGATCATTCAAATGTTGATGTACCTTTATGCAAAAAAAGAAAGTTATACTGATGAGTTAACCACGTTGTGGAATCGAAATTACCTTAGAAAACTAGTTGATAGTAAATTTAATTATAATCATTATGTTATTGTTATTGTAGATATTGATTTTTTTAAAAAAATTAACGATCAATACGGACATGATATTGGGGATATTGTTTTAAAAGAAATTTCAAATTTATTTGTTAATTCAATTGATAAAAATGATTTTGTTTTTAGATATGGTGGGGAAGAGTTTCTATTTTTATTACAAAACGACACTTATAGCGAAACATTAAATACTTTAATGCATGGCGTGCGCAAGCTTGTTATAAAAGTTCCGAACTATAGTATTGATATTAAAATATCAGCAGGGGTAAACAGAGATTTACATCAATATAAAAATTTTTCTGATATGGTAAAAAGTGCGGATATTGCTCTGTATAATGCAAAAATGAATGGTCGTGATAGAATTGTTTATTATTCTGATTCCATAGACAAAAAAGCTAAAACAAATTTTCAAACGGTTCAAGCAGCACTTGATGAAAATCGGATTTTTTGTGAATATCATGCCATTATTGATATTTCAAGCAATAAAATATTTAAATACGAAGCTCTGGTTCGAATTAAAGAAACTAATGGAACGGTTTTATATCCTGATAGTTTTTTGGATGTGATTAAAAATACCAATATATATACAGACCTAACTAAAAGAGTCATTGATATAACAACCAATAAATTTCTAAATTTAACCGATCAGCAATTTAGTATTAATTTAGGGCTTCAAGACTTTAACAATAAAGAGATTATTAATTACCTTTTAGAGGTAATTGACGAAAACCCTAAACTTTTGGATTTAATGAATATTGAAGTTCTTGAAAACGATAAAGTAGATAATGAAAAAAATTGTATCGATGTGATTAACATTCTACAAAATAGAGGTTTGCAAATAGCCCTGGATGATTTTGGAAGTGGTTATGCTAATTTTTCTACAATTTTATCTTATCAGTTTGATATTATTAAGATCGATGGAGTAATTGTTCAAAAGGTGGTAGAAGATGTAAAGGCCAAAAAGATTATTGCATCCATTGTAGACTTCGCCCAAGCACATCAGATGATAGTTATTTGTGAGTTTGTAAGCTCAAAAGAGATCGCTGAAATATTAGAATCTATTGGTGTCAGATACATGCAGGGCTTTTATTTTTATAAACCCCAGCTCGAATTGAACTAAAAACTGTACTCCCAATATCAGAAAATTTAATTTATTTATAAATGGAAATGAGTTATTAATTCAATCGTTTCTAACATACTTTTTTCATTATTATAATCAATAGGAACCAGCCAGCTGGATTGCTCTTTTTTGAGTACTATAGAGGGAAAACTATTGACTTTTAAAGTTCGTGCTAGTTTAATTTCATCTAATAAAATTTTTTGGGTAGCGCTCGAGTTAATACAGGCTTGAAAATTGTTAATATTAAGTCCAAGAGTTGCAGCAAGTTCTAATAAAGTGGCTAAATCCGATGGATTTTTGGCTTGCTTATAATAGGCATTTTGTATTGCATGGGTCATTAAAATATCAAATTGCGGGGCCTTGTTGCCGTGCTGCAATTACTGCTCTACAGGCCGGATAAGTGGAACGACGCGGGGTATTTAAAGTCCAGAAATCAAAATTAAACTTTTTAGCCGGTATTTTTTTTTCAATATTGTGCCAGGCTGTTTCTACCATAGTTCGTGTTTCAGCCGTCATTGGCTCATCACTGTCTTTTGCCAGCCCTCCCAATAAGCGTATCACTTCAATACTTTTATCGAGTTGCTGGATAAATTTCAGGTAAGTATCGGAAAATACCCAGCACCAACTGCACATGGGATCGTGTACATAATAAATTTTAATGCTCATAAGTTGCTGAACTATATTAGTTTACGATTCTATTCTCTCTGACTTAGGTTTTTGCCGCTTTAAAAACCAAACCTAAATTGTTAGAACGTAAAAAAATATTTGCGCGCTTTATTGCCAAATTAAGAGAGTTGATTAATGCTTTTGATGATAATATTGGTAATTTATAATAATAAAGCAATCGATGAATTTATTAATTGCTTACTAGAGTGTTTAAGCTAAATCGTTCCTATACCACGTTTTAGTAAGCTGCGGTATAGAAAGCCCGAGTATAGCAACAAAAAAATTAAGCGGCTATTTTTTTACATTCTTTAATGCAGGCAGCGCAGGATTCTGCACAATTTTTACATTCTGTGTGTTTATCTGCATGCTTGCGGCATTCTTTTTCACAGGCTTCACAAACTGAAATACAGACATTGGCTAATTCCGCCAAATAAGGGGATTGGTTAGCTGCTAATTTGCTTAGTGCGTTACAGGTGGGTAACATATCAGTTACTGTAGCCAGACATTCAGCAATGGATGTATCACCCATTTTTACCAATTCAATACAATGGTCCAGGCAGGCATCGCCTTTTTTAATACAGTCCATTGCCGCATCAATGACTGCAGTGTGTTTATTCATTTGGTGGTGTTTGTGCCCAGTTGCAGCAAGGGTTTGACCTGCTACAAGTGTTGCCGTCATAGCTGCCGCACCTAATAATAAATTTCTACGGTTATTGTCTTGAGGTAATTCTGATATTGGGGTATTTTTCATTAATAGTTTCCTTGTTTAATTATTTTTTTATAGCCAAAATTAAATGGCTCCTTCCGTTCCACTTATCCGCCTTAAGCGTTCTTGTTCCTGGGCAAATGCGGCTTTTATTTCCTGCATCACTATATCCACATCAGCGGCTTTGCTAGTGGTTTTAAATTTACCAGTTAATTTACTCTCGGGAGTTAATTTACCGTTTTCGTATAAGGCCCAGATTTCTTTACCATAATTAGAATTTAACAGCTGCGGTGCAAATTGGCCGTAGTAGTGGGTAATATTTCTAACATCTCGTTCCAGCATCCATTGGGCATTGTTATTGGCGGCAGCATCTACGACTTGAGGCAGGTCGATGATTACCGGGCCCAATTCGTCTACCAGCACATTAAATTCGGATAGATCACCATGTATCAGTCCGATACAGAGCATCCGCACTATGTCTTGGATAATAACCAGAAAGTCTTCCTGTGCCAGTTCAGCAGACATGGCAACGTCATTTAAGCGCGGAGCCACTTCTCCGTCTTCACCTCTAATCAGTTCCATTAACAATACTCCATCAAAACAGCCATAGGGTTTAGGCACCCGTACCCCCGCATCAGCGAGACGAAACAGGGCATCTATTTCGGTGTTTTGCCAGGCTTGCTCCTGTTCGTTGCGCCCAAATTTAGAGCCTTTTTCCATAGCACGGGAACGGCGGCTATTGCGTACTTTTCGTCCTTCCTGATATTGCACGGCTTTTTTAAAACTGCGTTTATCCGCTTCTTTGTATACTTTGGCACAGCGAATTTCTGCGCCGCAACGTACCAGATAAACTACGGCTTCTTTGCCACTCATTAATGGGCGAATGACTTCATCTACCAGGCCATCTTCTACCAGGGGTTTAATTCGTTTTGGTGTTTTCATGTGTTTTTATACCCTAAGTGAGTATTAGAATCAAGATTAGCTTGAAACTGTTTTACCTTTACTCTAAAAATCCGCTATTATTTATGCTTTATTAGAGATTGTATTTATACTTTTTAACATGCCCATATTAGCTAATTCATTTTTTGATCAGGATGCGTGTTTGCTGGCTCAACAATTATTGGGCAAAGTAATCCGCAGAAAATACGGCAAGTTTTGGCTTGCGGCACAAATTATTGAAACCGAAGCTTATTATCTGCAAGATAAAGGTAGCCATGCTTCTCTGGGTTATACCGAGAAGCGTAAAGCCTTGTTTATGCCCGCAGGAACAATTTATATGTATTATGCCCGAGGGCGAGATTCGCTCAATGTCAGTTGTATGGGAAAAGGTAATGCGGTATTAATAAAATCGGCTTTTCCTTATATTGATCCGCTTAGTCCTGCCATTACTATTAGTACTATGCAGCAATTAAATCCACTTCCTTCGGGTTTATTACGTGCTAAAGAAAAATTATGCAATGGGCAAACTCTATTATGTACTGCTCTGGATTTAAAAGTGCCAGATTGGGATCAACAATCGTTTAATCCCAATTATTTTTATTTTGATGATGTTAATTATAAAGTAAATAACATTGTACAAGCTAGCCGTTTGGGTATAACTCAGGGTCGGGACGAAAATTTAAAATACCGTTTTATTGATTATGATTTTGTAACATACTGTAGTAGTAATCCTCTGACTAAACGAAACCCCCTTTCCTGGTCAATTATTGCTTGTGAAAACTCCCATAATAAGGAATTTTAAACTGCCTAAAATTTTTATAGTTTTGGCTATTTTCTTTAAATAAAAATAATTTTAAAAAATCAAAAGACTGAAAAAAAATGTGGTTTATTTTAACTTAACTTTAATTCTCTATTAGTCCTGTAAGTACTTGTATTTTCTTTATTAAAGTAAATTACATTTCGATTTTATCTTCCTAGGTAATTGTCCCGTATAAAGAAATTTCATTTTTTATTTGTTTTTCCTTGACCTGAACGCTAACAATTTTTAGAATTGTCGGCTAGTGGGGGAAAATGGATCAAAATGGTGTGAAGTGGATCAATAAATACAATTTATGTCCAGTTTAGAATAAATCCAGGAATAACCCTTCCACAGCCTTTAGTTAAAAAAAAGACGCAAACAACTTTTATTAATATGCGCTAAATAAAAATTGAGATAATTAACAATCATGTTAAATGGTGTTGCCAAACTGGCACTTGATGATAAAGGGCGAATAGCCTTTCCAAGCAGGTATAGAGAAAGCCTGATGGATGAGTGTGCCGGGAATATGGTGATTACGATTGATCATGAAAATAGACTGATTATATATCCTCGATATGAGTGGGAGTCCGTTGAAATAAAATTGCAGAAGCTTTCTAGTTTTAAAAAAGCTGAGGCTAAGATTAAACGTTTATACCTTGGGCATGCCCATGATTGTAAGATGGATAGAAATGGAAGAATTACCATTCCTCCCTATTTAAGAGAAAAAACTAAGCTTGGAAAACAGGTGGTTTTATTAGGTGTGGGTAATAAATTTGAACTTTGGGATGATGTCAGTTGGGAACAGGAATGGGAAAACGAAAGTAATGATATTGAATTTACCGAAGAACTAGAAGCATTGTCTCTATAATGGAACATATTCCCGTTTTACTAACAGAAGCTATTGAGGGCTTAAATATACACGCATCGGGTATTTATATCGATGGAACCTTTGGTCGTGGAGGCCATAGTAAAGAAATTATTAAAGTGTTGGGTGAAACAGGCCAACTCTTTGTTTTAGATAAAGACCCTCAGGCCATTAATACAGCTTTAGAGAATTATGAAAATAATTCCCACGTAACTATAACGGCTGGCTCGTATACACAAATGAAAACTGTGATGCAGGAGCATAATTTATTAGGCCAGGTGGATGGAATTTTATTGGATCTGGGGGTGTCTTCACCGCAGTTAGATAATAGCGAACGTGGTTTTAGTTTTATGAAATCCGGTTTTCTTGATATGCGTATGGATAATGGTCAGGGACAAAGTGCAGCTCAATGGTTAAATCAGGTTGCAGAACGGGATTTGAGTGAAGTTTTAAAAGTTTATGGCGAAGAGCGTTATGCTAAACGTATAGCCAGAGCTATTGTAACAGCAAGAAAAGAAGCGGCTTTGCAAGATACCAAACATTTAGCAGAAATAATTAAACTGGCACATCCGAATTGGCAAAAGGGTAAACACCCAGCAACCAAAAGTTTTCAGGCAATTCGGATTTTTATTAATAATGAGCTGGATGAATTGCAACTGGTCTTAGAGCAATTGTTAGAAATTTTAAAACCCGGTGCCAGGGTAGCAATTATTAGCTTTCATTCATTGGAAGATAGAATAGTTAAGAGATTTTTTAACAAACTAAGTAAGGGGGATGATTATCCACCAGATTTGCCTATTAAAGATGAGCTATTACATCGAAAAGTTAAGCTAATTGGTAAAGCAATAAAAGCAAGTGAGGAGGAAGTATTTAATAACCCTAGATCACGTAGTGCGGTATTAAGAATTGCAGAAAAGCTATGAACCAGAGTCACGATTATAACCATAGACAAAGAGTTATTGTCTTGGTTTTATCTGTAGCCGTTTTTGTTTCTGCCATTAGTGTTGTTTATGTAACCCATTATCAACGTAAGTTATTTGTTAATTTACAGTCGTTACAGCGAGATGAAGACAATATGAATATTGAATGGGGAAAATTGCAATTAGAAGAAAATACCTGGTCAACCACCTCACGGATAGAAAAAATAGCCACTCAGCAGTTGGATATGCAGGTTCCTCTGAGTGAGAAAATTATATTTATTCAGCTTAAGACCAGATAGTGGCAAAGAAAAAAGTACCGTTTTTGCTGCATAAGCACCGGATTCACTTTGTCAGTATTATTTTTACTGTTATTGCGATGGGCTTATTATGGCGGGTAACTGATTTAAAAATCCTGAGTCAGGATTTTTATCAGGGGCAAAGTGATGCAAGAATAGTAAGAAACCTCGAAATTGTTGCACATCGAGGCATGATTATGGACAGAAATGGAGAGCCTCTGGCTATTAGTACTCCTGTAGTAACTGTTTGGGCAAACCCAAGAGAAATGGATTTGACTGAAGTAGATGGAATTAAAAGACTGGCTGACTTGTTAAAAAAAAATCGGGCAGCCTTGCAAAGAAAGTTAAAGAGAAAAAAAGATAAATCCTTTATTTATCTAAAAAGAAGAATTAATCCTGATATAGGAAAAAGAATTAAAGCTTTAGGTCTTAAAGGGGTATTTTTGCAAAGAGAATATCGGCGTTATTACCCCTCGGCTGAAGTATCAGGACATATAATTGGATTTACCAATATTGATGAAAAAGGAATTGAAGGTTTAGAGCTTTTATACGATGAATGGCTAAGTGGTATAGCGGGCAAAAAAAGGGTAATACGTGATCGCTTAGGCAGAGTTATTGCTATAGATGCGAATATGTTAGCACCACAACCTGGCAAGCAACTGACCCTGAGTCTGGATAGAAGAGTACAGTATCTGGCTTATGCAGAATTAAAAAAAGCCATGAAAAAGCACAAGGCAAAAAGTGGTTCGGCAGTGATACTGGATATTAGAACAGGCGAAGTGATTGCTATGGTTAATCAGCCTGGATTTAACCCTAATAAATTAAGTGATAGAAAGGCGGCAAATTATAAGAATAGAGCAGTTACTGATCAATATGAGCCTGGCTCAACAGTAAAGCCCTTAACGATTATGGCTGCATTACAAAGTAAACGATTTTCAGTAGCAACAAAGGTTGAAACAGGAGATGGCTGGTTTATGGTAGGAAGAAAAACAATTAAGGATACCCATGCAAATGGCACCATTGATTTGCCTACTATTATCCAAAAATCCAGTAATGTGGGAACTTCTAAAATAGCCTTAAAACTGCCCAAGGAAATGTTATGGAACACCTTTGCCAGTTTTGGTTTTGGTGGTGATACAGGCAGCAGCTTTCCGGGAGAAACATTTGGACGCCTGGTTCAGCCAAGGCGAATACATAAAATTGAGCAAGCAACTATGTCGTTTGGTTATGGTGTTACGGCAACGGCATTACAACTGGCTCAGGTGTATAGCACTATTGCTCGTCATGGAAAAATTATTCCAGTGAGTTTTTTAAAGCAAACTGAAAAACCAGAAATTATGGGCAAAGCAGATATAGAGCCTAAGTATATAAAAAGAGTGATAAAAATGATGGAGCTGGTTTTACAACCAGGTGGTACAGCGGCAAAGGTTGCTATTCCAGGATACAGAGTTGCAGGAAAAACAGGTACAGTTAAAAAAGTATCTAAAAAAGGTGGCTATACAGAGAAAAAATATATGGCGGTTTTTGCTGGTTTTGCACCAGCGAGCAATCCACGTTTAGCTATGGCTATAATGATTGATGAACCAAGCCAGAGTGGATTTTATGGTGGTGTTGTTGCCGGTCCAGTGTTTAAAAATGTAATGGCGGGAGCATTAAGATTATTGGATATTTCTCCAGATAATATTAAACACCGCATAACAAATAGTGTAGTCCAAAAACAAATTGAACAAGCTATTGATGCGCTTCCTACGGTTAAGAGTGTTGCAGTAGGGGAAGCAATGTGAAAAGCATTAGTTTTAATAATGAAGAAAATAAAATTATAAAAATTTTAGCTGCCGGGCTGAATATTGATAGCCGTAAAATCAGTGTAGATGAGGTGTTTTGTGCTTGTGCAGCAAGTGTGCCACAGCACATTACAAACAAAAAGGTTAGTGATAAACAAGCAGAAGTAAGTACTTATTCACATGGTATAGATTATGCCCAACAGGCTATTAATCAGGGAGCCAGAGCTATTTTATGGGAGCCAACTCCACAATTACAGCAAGTAAAAAAGTACTTTAGAGCTATAGACAACAAATTAGATAACAAAAAACTAGAGGTTCCTTTATATAGAGTAGATAATTTGCATAAAAAACTTGGGTTTTTGGCGGCACAATTTTATCAGCAACCCTCTTTGCAGATGCAGATAATGGGTATTACGGGAACTAATGGTAAAACATCCATAAGTTATTTTATTGCACAGGTTTTAAGTGCACAGGGACAGCCCTGTGGTGTTATTGGTACTTTAGGCAATGGTTTGTATGGTAAAACTCTACCTTCAACACATACCACACCAGATGCAATTCAGTTACAAAAAATATTAGCTGCAATGCAGGCAGAACAGGCTAAAGCAGTAGTTATGGAGGTATCTTCCCATGCCTTGCACCAATACAGAGTTGCAGATGTTAACTTTGATATTGCTATTTTTACCAATTTAAGTCGTGATCACCTAGATTATCATGGCAGTATGAAAAACTATGCTAATGAGAAAATGAAGTTGTTTCAATTTGATTCATTAAGCACAGCAGTGATTAATTTAGATGATGTTTTTGCAAAGCAGTTAATTAGCAATATTAATTCTGAGCAAGTAAAAATTATTGGCTATAGCTGCGTAGAAGATAAACAGCTGGTGCTAGGAAATAGCCCGTTAGATGAAATTATTAGAGCTAAAAATATTCACTCTTATGCAACTGGCAGTGAATTTACTTTATGTATGGGCAAGCAGCTAGCTACGGTAAATTTACCTTTAATTGGTCAGTTTAATATTAGTAATGCTTTAGCAACTGCGGCCACATTATATAGTATGGGTTTTGAGTTTGACTTAATTGCCAATTTATTAGGCCAGCTGAAAAGTGTTCCTGGCAGAATGGAACTAGTTAAAGCCATTGATGCAACTAAGGTAAAGAAAGCAAATAAAGAAATTCAATTGGTGATTGATTATGCTCATACACCAGATGCTTTAGAGCAGGCTTTAAAAGCATTACAACAGCATAAAAAGAATAATCTCTGGTGTATTTTTGGCTGTGGTGGCAATAGAGATAAGGGCAAGCGTGCAGAGATGGCAAAAATTG
>JASFYQ010000011.1:0-6116 GCA_045047105.1 Pseudomonadota bacterium
ATGGAATGTAAAAAAACAGGCACTCTCAAGTCTGTTACTGCACATGCAATGGAAGTAGCTGAAACCATTAATTCTCGCAATGTTAAAGGTGGGCGAAAATAGATTTACAAAGGGCAGTATTGAACGTCCGACCTGGAGCATTTCACCCTGTCAGGCACAATCTCTAGAGGTCTGCCACGTAGTGGCAGATCGCTTTCAGGCAGGTTTCGTCAATGTCTGCTTCGTAAAAATAAGCCAGTGAAAATATTATAAACGGACACTCACGGTCACCCTACATTTTATACATATGTCATTAACCTTAATAAATACTAGATGTTTTCATATACATTATCTCCAGAGTCCGACTCTAGTTTTTAAGCCTGCCCATAACATTTGACACGATAGAATCGCACCGATTACCGGCAAACTCATGCAAACTTAACCCGGTTTTCTCGATATGACCTTCAAAGATATTCTGTAATAATCGTTTAGCACGTAGATAGCGAGTTTTCACGACTTCTTCAGTTACATCAAGAGATTGTGCTGTTTCACGCGTACTCAACTGCTGGACGGCACGCATCATATAAACACATCGATTACCAACAGGTAACTGATCGATAGCTTTTTCTAATAATTCATGTAGTTGTTCGGTGGCGATTAAATCCAGAGGTTGTATATCAAAAACCGGTTCATCATTATCATTGAACATGGGGTCATCCAGAGTGTAGTTAATACGATATGATTTTCGAAGACGCATTAAAGCTTCATTGCTAACTATACGGGATAACCAACTGGAAAAACCATCCGGTCCTTTAAAGGCCTTAAGTTGATAATAAGCTTTAACGTAAGACTCTTGCACAACATCCATGGCTTCATGTTCGTCTTTTACTATACTTCTGGCGATACGGTAAAGTCGCTGATTGTATCGACGCATAATGATTTCAAACGCATCGGCATCACCATCAATAACACGTTTAACGATATCAACATCTGATAACGTATGGGCGATTTTTACTGTCGCTTTTTTAACAACTGCACTTTCTGGATTCATAAATTTATTTATTTGCATAGTGAATTTTTTTCATCTAACTGACTTAAATAGGCAATTAATTGTTGGCGCTCCTGTTTAGATGCAATACCAACGAATCCCATACTTGTTCCAGGTATCATATTGAACGGTGAGGTAAGAAATTCATCCAAAGTCTCATTCGTCCAGATGATACCTGAATTTGACATCGCTTTTGTGTATTCAAAGTTTTTTACTCCACCAGCAATCCTTCCCAAAATCCCGCAATGCTTTGGCCCGGTTCGGTTATAGTCTGGCGCATGACAGCCCGTGCATCGTGTATAAATGCGCTCACCAGCTCTGACATCCATGTCAGAATTGGCATTAACCACAGTAGCTAAAGCACAAAGTACCAAACACACTGATCTGATAAAACTTTTCACAGGGTTTTATGAGAAAAAAGCGCCCGGAACAGGATCAAGTCCTAGAGCATGGCGTAAGGTAGCCCAATGCATCGCCTCATCGGCAAGAATACTGGCAGCAGCTTTTGCCAGATCACTGTTATCGAATAGTGGGATTGCACCTGCGTATGCGCTAACGGCACCTCGCTCCAGCCCCGCAGCGAAAGTTAAAACATCTTTTTCACTTTTCAGCTTGTGTACTGGAAAGTCGTATTTAGATTTTGCATCGATGGCGCTACCACCCAACTTACCGACTGTACTAGCAAGTACTTCAATATGCTCTTTATGATGCCCTTGAAATTGAACGGCTACATTTAAAACGCCTTTACTCAATAAACCACTCTCTGCACCTACTTGATAAGCCGCTACAGCTTCATGTTCAGCAGCAATAGCCGTATTTAAAATACGAACATCCTGTTCTTGAGTATCACTGCTATCAGTACTCGTCGCCCTTGCTGAACTCATACTGCTCATCAAAGCGATAGCTGTGCCGGATAAGGCGATTTTCCCTGTATTACCAAGGAAGCTACGTCGGTCTAGCAATATCGTCTGTTTTTCTTCATTACTCATTAGTCAATCTCCTGTTTATTAAATATACAGTTTTCAAACTGCTTATATAAAAGATGCACAAGCAGCAAAAAAGTGACTAAATAAAAAAACAAATCTGACTCATACGATTTTGAGACCTGTAAATAGAAAAACATGTCACCAAAAACTAGGCAGTCGCATCTCCATAAGAAGAACATAACATTCATAGGAGATAAAAATGCACGCCTCAACTCATAAGTTAGCTAATTCATTAGTTGTCATATCTACACCCCTCTTTTCTGTATTTTTTCTGGTCTTATTTCTTTTTATAATGACTGGATGTAGCAGCGACAATAACAGTGAAGCTTTAGAATTTGACCCAAAGGCAACGTTTCGATTTGATACTTTTGGAGATGAAGCCCTCTGGACTGATGTATTACGATGGAATGAAGTTATTACTACCATTGACCCTGTAACAGCATTATCTGTTGGCCTGAAAGTAGATTCAGAAGCTTTGCCAGAAGGTATCTTAAATACTGCTGATTTAACATCACCGGCTACCACTTTAGCATTGCTAAAATTAAACGCTGTAGTAGGGATTATGGCGACAGTTGAAGAAGACGGAAGCGTTAGTAAATTCGGCATTACCTGTGCACTGTGTCACTCAACCGTGGATGATTCAATTGCACCAGGTATAGGCAAACGGCTCGATGGGTGGCCTGCTCGTGATCTCAACCCGGGTCTAATTATCTCACTTTCTCCTTATTTTGATGACAAACTCGATCAACGTGCAGTCCTGCAATCCTGGGGAGCAGGTAAATATGACCCTTACTGGAATATGGATGGTATTAGTGACCCTGTCCTCATCGCACCCGCTTATGGCCTCAAAGATGTAGCTTTGGAGACTTACACGGGTGAAGGTCCTGTATCATTCTGGAACAGCTACATCGCAGTCACACAAATGGGCGGTCAAGGAGATTTCCAAAATGACCATCTCAATCTAAATATTCAAGTAGCAAAAGATCTGGTCACACCGAAACTACCTGCTCTGTTAGCATATCAGGATAGCCTTGACCCACCCTCACCCCCACAAGGAAGTTTTGATGTGGCTGCAGCAGCACGCGGCAAAGTGACTTTTGAAGGTAAAGCAACTTGCGTCAGCTGCCATTCCGGTGATGCGTTTACAGACGCAGATACCACGCTACACGATGCATTTGAAACAGGTAGCGACCCATTATATGCAACAAGAGGTGCCACCGGTCAATATAGGACCACGCCATTAAAAGGTACATGGCAGCATCCTCCATATTTTCATAATGGTGCTTACGCCACACTGTCAGACCTTGTTGAGCATTATGATGTTGTATTAGCAACCGGTTTACTGAAAGAAGAAAAGAGTGATCTTGTCGAATTTTTGAAATCGCTATAACGGAGATTATCAGTTTACCCTGCTAAAAAAATCATTTCATATTTTAGCAGGGTAATTTCAAGGTGTGTTTTCCTATCACACTTATTCAGGAGGCTGGCTATGCTGCCATAATTGAGAAAACTTTTCCGAGTGCGTGATCAAAGGTTGAATGATCAGCTATTACGCGTGATTTGTTATTTTTAAGCTCTTCGGAAAATTCACCAGCATCTTTTTCAATACCTTTTATGCCTTTACGATCAACAAAAACGATATTTCCTGTCTCGATAAGAATAACTGACATTTTAAGGCGTCTTACAGGATGATCTTCACCGTTATATATCTCGAACCACGCACCAGGTTTAACATACGTTGGTAATCGGGCGACTTTATCTACTATGCTTTCCTCTTCTTCCCTGATTTTAGCCATCGCCGCATCGTATTCAGCCATTTCTTTTTGAACAACATAATCTATTTCTTCACTGCTTAAACATTTTTCATCGATCAACAGGTGCGCATGTTCATCAATCATCTTTTCGAAAACGTTCTTCAGGATTACTAATTGGCTGTCTATATCAGTCCTGTCTTGTTTTGTTTCATAAAGTTCATCACCCACCACTTCTATCAGCACTTCATACTGGTTGGTCAGCTGCTCTAATTGAAACTTATGTTTAACAGGTTGTAACAATTCAAATATTAACTTACACAACCTGGATGACTGCAGCCATAATTCGCTTTCATTGCCATACTTGACATACCGGTTAATCATTAATGTTGGCCAGTGCTTTAAGATTAGTGGTTTGACGTCTTTCGGTATACGTCTACCTACTGAATATTTCCTGAGTTCAGACACAACAACAGTACGAGCATGCGCCTTGATAATGCTTCTTTTCTCCTCACTTTCATTGTTGGCTGTTGCCTGTTCTTCAACATGAATTATATTATGAAGTGCATCAACAGCTTTGTAGAAGCTGTCGACATCAACATCATGTTCAGCGAGAATATCATTGACAACATGTTCGATTTTTCCATACAGCTTGTCTTTTGTATCGGTAACACCCTGGCCAGCTTTCGGTATCAAATTGAGAACTTTACGTGTTGGGTGTGCCTGATCCTGAAACAGCTTATCATCGTCCAGAGCAACCTTTATTACAGGGACATGCAACAGAGTTACTAATTCGGAAATTACATCTGAAATATTCTTGTCACTCGTAATGGCATTGAATATCATGCCAACAAAGTCTATGTTTCGTTCATCGAGAACTGAAACCTCTTTAGCAATCCCGTCACTATTAGCATTACCAATATCATCAATCAACGAACTCTTGATCTCTTCGCTAGTGTTTAACCCGGTATTTTTACCTTGCTGCAGAATTTTTTTCTGCAAACGATTCAAAGACCGAACAACGTCTTTACGTTGATAATATTTTTTACCATCAATAGTCTGCACAGAGGGATCTTTATAGAACGAAGCAGGTAATTCCGGTACTTCTTCGGGAATACTTATATCGCCTTTTGTAAACTGACTGACGATGTTATTTAATTCTGACTGGGATCGTGGAATAAAATCAGTGTGTGCATTTTCCTGTGCATCATAATAATCTACTGTTTCCGCAGATATTTCTTCTTCCTCGAATGAATCATAATCATGTGAGGTGTGAATAATCTCAGGCATAATATCGGCATCAATAAATATTTGGTTCAAGCTGCCGTACATACTCTCTAATTTCTGGATTACTTCCACATCGAACAACTTGAATAGTTCGAGATTAACCTCAGTACCCATCTTTAGTTCATTGAGTGTTTTCTGGTACGCCTCACTTATGCCTTTCGGGCTAACTGCTTTACAGTCAAATATTGACGTATTCTTGATTTCGAGGTATTCAATACGAGTATTCAGATCACTAATCGATTCACCAAAATCATTAAGTGCATTGGCGTGCATGGTAGTAATTGCTACCATTTCTTCCATTTCTTCGTGACTAACCAGCGATAACTCTTTTGTCTCAGAATCATCAATATTTGGATTGAGCTGCTCATTGAATGTTATGAAGAATGCAGAACCGATATTTTTCGAGTTATTCAGCAAATAGCGTATAGACTCTCGCTCACGTGATTGTCTTTCACACTCTTCCTGGCTGTCACAGCTATATTGCTGGCTTTCCAGTATGACCAGCTTACTAGTAGCACTTTTAACCATGCCATCAAACAACTGCATGAGCTGCTCACTCAGCGATGTATAGAGTCTCTCAATGACCGAATCATACTCAGTGGCTCCTGGCTGTTCGTTACTAAAGTCACAAGTATCTAGTGCATGTCTATCTTTAGCCATACGATTACCGCCCCGCCTGAAGCAATTGATATAAATATCGAATTTAAATATTCATTTGGTACAAAATTTGAGCGTATCCAGAGGATAATCCTTTGTGGATACCGTGCGATTTAGTCAATTTTGGCAGTCATAATCAGCTGTAAGCCATATTATGAGAGATTTGAGGATTTATAAAAAATATAAGCTATTGATAAATGTATATTTACATAAGATTATAATCTTCATTGAAGCTATCTAAACTATAGGTTGTTTTGTCGAAATATCAACACCCAGGTCTGGAATTTCGACGACTTCATCAGTTTATCGACAAATGGTAATTCTTATGTGGTGGTCCAGAGATTTTGACCAAATCATGAATCTACTGAAACCTTAAGGAACCTCTGATTAATTCATATTTTGTCATCC
>JASFYQ010000012.1:0-20852 GCA_045047105.1 Pseudomonadota bacterium
CTTTAACTAATGCTAAAATCTCGCTTTAACTAATGCTAAAATAATGTTGTATAAACCATCACTATCGAGTTGGTATTGTTGATATAGCTCTTCTTGAGTCGCATGTTCTGGAAACTCATCTGGCAGGGCAATATTTTTAATTATTGGGTGGGGCTGGAAATCACTTAGAATTTCATTAATGGCACTGCCTGCTCCGCCCATTTTAGCATTGTCTTCCAGGCTGATAATATATTGATTTTCTAGTGCTATTTTTTTAACCAGCTGAGTATCCATGGGTTTAACAAATCGCATATCTACCAGTGTTAGCTGGATATTTTGTTGCTCCAGTTTTGCTATTAAAGGCAAACAAAAGTGTAATAAACTACCAATGTTCAGTATTGCAAGCTGGATTTTTTTTGTATCTTTATTAGGCTGATTTATTATCCTGGCTTTACCGGATGCTAATGGGCTTGATAAACTCTTTTCAATGGACTGCCCGGAACCTTTGCCTCTTGGGTAGCGAACCGCTGCGGGTTGTTTAAGCTCAAAACCATAATCGAGCATGTGATAACATTCGTTTTCATCTGCGGGAGCCATAATAACAAGGTTAGGGATGCAGCGCATAAAGCTTAAATCAAAATTGCCTGAATGTGTTGCTCCGTCAGAGCCCACTAAGCCTGCTCGATCAATAGCAAATAAAACAGGGAGTTTTTGAATCGCTACATCATGAATAAATTGGTCATATGCACGTTGTAAAAAGCTGGAATAAATAGCGACTACCGGCCTTAGACCATCACAGGCCGTTCCTGCTGCAAAAGTGACCGCATGTTGTTCTGCTATTCCTACATCAAAATAACGCTGGGGAAAATTTTGTGCAAATTCTACCAGTCCTGAGCCTTCTTTCATGGCGGGAGTAATTGCAATTAATTCTTCTACCTCGGCGGCTTTATTATTAATCCACTGGCTAAAAACTTGAGTATAGGATAATTGTTTGGATGGTTGTGATTCCGTAGTCGCTTTTTGCGGATCTTTATTTTCCTTCTCCTTCTCTGTAGTTCCCTCTGTAGTTCCGTAGAAGCCAGGAGAAACCGCATGATATTTAATGGGATCAGCCTCGGCATGGGCATATCCATAACCTTTTTTGGTAACTACATGTAAAAACTGTGGGCCAGATAAGTGTTTAATATTATCCAGCGTAGTAATAAGTGTTTCAATATCATGGCCATCAATGGGGCCGATGTAGTTAAAGCCCAGCTCTTCAAATAACGTACCAGGCACAATCATGCCTTTTAAGTGTTCTTCGGTGCGTTTCGCAAGATCCCATACGGGAGGCATAACGCCTAATACTTTTTTAGAGTTTTCCCGCATCGAACTATAGAATTTGCCTGAGATTAACTTGGCAAAATAATTAGACATGCCGCCAACATTTTTAGAAATTGACATGTCATTATCATTAAGTATTACTAATAAATCGGTATCCAGATCGCCCGCATGGTTTAAAGCTTCAAATGCCATACCAGCGGTCATTGCTCCGTCACCAATTATGGCAATATTCTTTTGCCGATGTTGTTTGTCTGCTTGCTTATTTTGTTTAAGCGATGCAGTAATAGCCATGCCTAAGGCGGCACTGATTGAAGTACTGGAATGGCCTACTCCAAATGCATCATAAGGGCTTTCATCACGCCGAGGAAAACCTGATAACCCACCCTTGGTACGGATACTGGTAATTTGTCCTAAACGACCAGTTAATAATTTATGTGGATAACTTTGATGTCCAACATCCCAGACTAATTTATCTTCTGGGGTTTTAAAAACGTAATGTAGGGCAATAGTGAGTTCAGTAACCCCTAATCCAGAGGATAGGTGACCTCCCGTTTTATCCAGCGAATCCAATAAGAATAGGCGTATTTCCTGAGCAAGTTTTTTAAGCTCGGGCATTTCTAAATGGCGAATATCAGCTGGTGATTGTATGCTTGACAAGAGTGGATAGGTGGAAAATTTGTTTGTGCTCATGGTGGGATTTTAACATATTAATTTTAAAATTCGATACATTCTTGCTAAAAAAGCTATTACCTGGCTTGAAAGCTATGCCGTTAATGTACTTACTAAGATAGGCATGTACTACTATTGTGTAGAGTTAACTGCTTTTAACTATGTTACACTTAAACCTTTATGCAAATATAAAGTACTTAAATACGCAAATATAAAGCCCCAAAATGATTAAAGAGTTATTAAAATTTTTCTCTTCACCGTTACAAAACAATCAACTTTGTGAAAAAAACTTACAACAAAATGAATTATTTCTAAGTTCTTTATTTGAGGCAATGCCTCATCCTGTTTTTTACAAAGATAGAAAGGGAATATACATTGGCGTAAACAAAGCATTTGAAGATTTCTTTGGTGCAAAAAGAGATTCTTTTTTGTATAAATCCGTTTTTGATATTGCACCAGCACATTTAGCTCAAGTCTACTTTGATAAGGATAATGAGCTATTTGAACGTGGCGGCATTCAGCGCTATGAATCTCAGGTTAAAAATGCCAAGGATGAAGTACGAGATGTAATTTTTGAAAAATCCTTATTTTATGATAAAGACAATAATATTCTAGGTCTTATTGGAACCATTTTAGATATCAGTTTACAAAAAAAACAGCAACAACAACTAGAATATATTGCCCATTATGATAGCTTAACTTCTTTGCCTAATCGCCTGTTATTATCGGATCGAATGAATCAGGCAATGGCCCAGGTTAAACGTAATAATAAAACTATTGCAATTGTTTACCTGGATTTAGATGGTTTTAAAGATATTAATGATAATTATGGACATAATATAGGCGATCAACTGTTGATGGTCTTAGCATCAAGAATGAGACGAATCTTACGTGAAAGTGATACTATTGCCCGATTGGGTGGTGATGAATTTGTTGCTATTTTATTTGATCAGACTTCTTGCGAACAGAATAGCCCTTCTTTAGATCGTTTACTGGTTTCACTTGCAACGCCCGTTTATATACAGGATAAGGTATTACAAGTATCGGCCAGTATGGGAATTACTTTTTATCCCCAGCATGATGATATTGATGCAGACCAGCTGATACGCCAGGCAGACCAGGCAATGTATCAGGCCAAATTGGCTGGTAAAAATCGTATGCATATTTTTGATACTGAAAATGACCGTAATATACGTGGTCATCATGAAAGTATCGAACATATTCAACAGGCTTTAATAGATAATGAGTTTGTGCTTTATTATCAGCCAAAAGTAAATATGAGAACAGGACAGGTTGTTGGTGTTGAAGCATTGATTCGATGGTTGCATCCACAACAAGGACTGCTGCCTCCAATTGACTTTTTACCCTTTATTGAAACACATAAATTGGCTATAACAATTGGTGAATGGGTAATAGCTCAGGCTTTAAATCAACACCAGATATGGCTTAAAACAGGTTTAGATATTTCAATTAGCATTAATATTGGAGCAATCCAATTACAACATAAAGATTTTATAAATACACTTAAAAATATTATCCAACAACAGGGCGAGGTTCGAGCTGGCGCACTTGAAATCGAAATATTAGAAACCAGTGCCTTAGAAGATATTACTCATATTTCTAATGTTTTAAAAAGCTGTAGAAAAATGGGAATAGAATTTGCCCTGGATGATTTTGGTACAGGTTATTCATCTCTTACCTATTTAAGACGATTAGCAGTTAAATACCTTAAAATTGATCAAAGTTTTGTACGCAATATGCTGATTGACCCTGAAGATTTATCTATTCTTGATGGAGTTTTAGGCCTGGCTGGTTCTTTTTCTCGTATAGCTATAGCAGAAGGTGTAGAAACTATTGAACACGGAGAGCTGTTATTACAATTAGGTTGTGAACTGGCACAGGGATATATTATTGCCAGGCCAATGCTGGCAGATGAAATTCCAGACTGGGTGGGTAATTGGAAATCATTTCCCAGCTGGAGCACGCAAACAATCGTGGCTCGAGATGATTTGCCCTTATTATATGCTGGGGTTGAGCATAAAGCCTGGATTAAGTTTATCAAAAATTATCTGCTAGGCGATAAAAGAGACGTTTCAGTATTTGAGTCTCAATCCTGCCATTTTGGACAATGGCTAAAGCAAAAGGGAAAGGCTAAATATGCTTCCAGCCATGTTATTTATACTATCGAAGAGCTACATGATAATATCCATATATTAGCACAGCAGTTGATTGATAAATCAAGCAATATGGATAGTTTGCAAATACAAAAAGGCTTGGATGAGTTATCTCAACTACAAGAACGATTATTACAATTATTAAGCAAATTGTTATAAAAAATAAATTCAGTGGGCTGTTAGTCTAACTATTTATTACGTTCTATTATATATCGTGCTAACTGACGTAGAGCATCGGCTCTATTATCAAATAGTTCTAGAGCATCCATGGCACTCTGGTAATTATCTTCTGCCATTTGTTTAGCCTGCGTCATTCCTAATATTGCAGGGTAGGTGGGTTTATGCTGGTTTTCATCAGAGCCTTGTGGCTTACCTAGTGTTTGCGTATTCCCTTCGATATCGAGAATATCATCCTTGATTTGGAATGCCAGTCCTATTTTTTTAGCATAGCGTTCCAATGCCTGATATTCTTTGTCTGTGGGTAAATGATTTATAGCTGCAACCATGGTAGTACAGGATTGAATTAACGCCCCTGTTTTTGCCAGATGCATAGTTTGTAATTGTTGCAGGTTGAGTTGTTTGCCAACCGAAGCTAAATCAATTGCTTGGCCTCCAGCCATTCCCAATGAGCCACTGGCATGTGCCAATAGCTGTACCTGAATAATTTTTTGCTCTGCGTTAAGTTGTTGGTTTTGGGATAAAACAGTAAATGCATGAGTCTGCAAAGCATCACCGGTAAGCAATGCTGTAGCTTCTGAAAAGGCAATATGGCAGGTCGGCTGTCCTCTTCTCAGCTCATCGTCATCCATTGCGGGCATGTCATCATGAACTAAAGAATAACTGTGGATCAGCTCAACAGCTACGGCAACACTGTCCAGTTTATCGGCACTAATGCCTAAAGCTGTGCCACTGGCATAAACTAAAAAGGGGCGAATGCGTTTACCACCATTAAACGTGCTATACGACATAGCCTGATGTAACTCTAATGGCTCAGAGTTTTTATCAGGTAATTGTTGCAGTAGTTGTTGATCAACTCTATGATTATAATGTTGAAGTAGTTTTTTAAATTCTTGATTCATTGTTGCATATTTGAGTTTTTCATTAAAACTTGTACTTTTTGCTCTGCTTTATTTAATGCTTTTTGGCAATGCCCAGTGAGTTTAATGCCTTGCTCAAATATTTTTAAGGCCTCATCTAGAGGTAATTCGCTGTTTTCCAGGCTTGCAACAATACTTTCAAGCTGGGTAAATGATTGTTCAAAATCAACCACCGTAGCAGTTGATTTTTTTTTACTGGTGGGATTCATATAAACTTTTTTCCTTGTAGTTACAACTGAATAATACCTGATTTAGTGCTATAATGGCAATTTTTGCATTCAGTTAATAACATGACTAATAATATACTCCCATGAAAACTATTGTATTTTTTATTCTTTTTTTCTTCTACCCCTCTCTTTTTGCCAGTGATATTTTTGATAAATTAGGGGCTGATACAGAAGCTAATTATACCGGGGATTTTGAGGAGATAAAATGGCAGGAGGAGCTAACTGCTATACCTGCTCTACCAGATAAAGATGATTTAATTGTTTTTTCTGGAGTAGCTGCTTATCCCCAGTATCAATATGCAATAGATGAAAAAACCTTATCGGTAGGTAAAAAAGATAATTTAGTTCGTTTTATTGTGGTAATTAGCTCCTCATCTGGAACTGCCAATAGTTATTATCAGGGGTTAAGCTGCAGTGAAAAACGAATTAAAACCTATGCTTATGCACATTCAACTTCAGATAAGTTTGTTGTTTATGGCAGTCCTGTATGGCAAAATCTTAGTGGCACTGGAGCTATGGGCTATAGTAAAGGACTGGCAGAATTTTATTTTTGTGCCTTTTTAGGCGGAGCCTTAAATAAGGCTGAAATAATTAATAATTTAAAATATGAAAAAGATGAAAGTGGTTTACATTATGATTAGTACTATTTTTAAGCTTACATTTCGGTTAGTATTTTAGTTTTTATTTTGGTAAAACATTTATTTATGAAAAAATGTACACTTCTCAAATTATCTCTAGGCTTAATAGCATTATAGAAATTCTATGACAAAAAAACATCTGATCCCTCTTCCTGCTTTAGTTTCTGAATCTAAAATTAGCTCCAATGCTCTGATGGTAATCCACAAATTAAATAAGGCTGGTTATAAAGCTTACTTAGTGGGTGGTGGAGTACGTGATATGTTACTGGGTTTAAAACCTAAAGATTTTGATATTGCTACTAATGCTAAACCAGAGCAGGTTAAAGCGGTTTTTCGTAATTGTCGCTTAATTGGGCGGCGATTCCGTCTGGCGCATATATTATTTGGGCGGGAAATTATTGAGGTAGCTACTTTTAGAGGACATCATGATGAGGGTGATTCTGCTTCCAGCTTTTCTTCAAAGAATCAGAGAATAGATTATCGCCAGCTTAAAGGACATACTCAGGATGGTCGAATTGTTCGTGATAATGTATATGGAAGCATAGAAGAAGACGCTGTGCGTCGTGATTTTACCGTTAATGCCCTTTATCTGGATATTCAAAATAATGGCTTAATTGATTATGTTAATGGCTTAAATGATGTTGATAAAAAGCTCTTAAAAGTTATTGGTGAGCCTTCTATTCGCTATCATGAAGATCCCGTTAGAATGTTAAGAGCCGTTCGTTTTGCAGCAAAACTAGATTTTACTATTGAACAACAAACTGCGGCACAAATTTTTAAATTATCTCACTTATTGGCTGGAATTCCGGCTGCTCGATTAATTGATGAATCAATTAAACTATTTCAGGGTGGTTATGGTCTTAAATGTTTTGATTTATTACAGCAATATGATTTATTTAAAATGCTCTTTCCCTCTGTTGCTGAATTATTAGAAGCTAAAAATAGCAAGCAAGTTTTTAGCATGATTAATCAGGCTTTAGAAAATACCGACCAACGTATAGCTATTGGTAAATCAGTAAATCCAGCTTTTTTCCTTGCCGTTTTATTATGGTATCCCATGCAGAAACTTAAACAGGTTTATTTGCAAAAGGGCTCTGAAATGGAGGCATCACAAAAAGCAGCGACTGAAGTATTACGCAAGCAACAGGCTTTTACTTCAATTCCTAAACGTTTTAGCTTTATGATTAAAGATATCTGGTATATGCAGTGGTTTATGCAGAAACCTTCACGTAAAAAAGCAGCCTGGATATTACATCATAAACGCTTTAGAGCAGCCTATGATTTTTTACAATTAAGAGTTAAAGTAGGCGAAACTCAATACCAGGAAATTTATCAATGGTGGACTGATATTCAGGAATTAAATGAGCAACAACAAGAATTAAAAATCAGTGAACTTGCCGCTCCTATGAAAAGAAAAAAGCGAGTTAAAAGCAAGCAATATGCAGAGTAGTTTTAAACTATGAAGGCTTATATTGCTTTAGGCAGTAACCTGCAAAATCCTCAGCAACAAATACAACAAGCTATCGCTATTTTACAGCAGCATTCCCAGCTTGAATTAGTTCAAACTTCTTCTTTGTATCAAAGTGAAGCTATGATTATAGCGGGAACTGAAGCCCAGGCAGATTATATTAATGCCGTGGTTTTATTAGAAACCCCTTTGGCTGCTCATGACTTACTTCACCTATTACAGCAGATTGAACATCAGCAGGGCCGTGTACGAGGAAAAAAGTGGAGTGCACGGACACTGGATCTGGACATATTATTATATGATGATAATATTATCATAAGTGATGATTTAATAATTCCTCACCCCAATATGTGCGAGCGAAATTTTGTTCTCTATCCTTTAGCTGAAATTTCGCCTGTTATCAATATTCCGCTAAAGGGTTATATTAAAGATGTTTTATCTCGTTTAACCAGTGATGGTTTGGTTAAACTGGGTTCTAAAACAATAAGTTAAAATTGAGATGCTAATTTTGTAGGAGGCAGATTTTGAGAAAAACAATTCAACATTTTGTAAAGATGAAAGAACAAGGAGAGAAGTTTTCTTGTTTAACTGCCTATGATGCAAGTTTTGCTCAGTTAATGGAAGTTTCGGGACTGGAATGCTTATTAATTGGTGATTCTCTGGGAATGGTTATTAAAGGCCAGGACAGTACTTTGTCAGTAAGTATTGATGACATGGTATACCATACAAATAATGTCAGGCGTAGTACTTCATCGGTTTTTATTATGGCAGATATGCCTTTTGGTGCCTGTGGTTCTCTGGAACAAAGTTACCAAAATGCATCTTCTTTAATGTCGGCAGGGGCGCAAATGATTAAATTTGAAGGTGGTGCAATAATGCAAGAAACCGTCGAATTTTTAAGTCAGCGTGGTATTCCAATTTGTTCTCATCTGGGGCTATTGCCACAGTCCGTGCATAAAACCAGTGGTTATCGAGTACAAGGCAAGGATCAGCAATCAGCCGATCAAATCCTCAGTGATGCCTTGTTGATGTATCAAACAGGTGCAGATATGTTATTGCTGGAATGTGTACCTAAAACTTTGGCTGCTGAAATAACCAGCAATGTTCCCATTCCTGTAATTGGCATTGGAGCAGGAAATGATTGTGATGCTCAAGTTTTAGTTAGTTATGACATGTTGGGTATAACCGCAGGTGGCGGCCCTAGTTTTAGCCGTAATTTTTTAGCGGACAATCAATCCATTGAAGCTGCTTTTAAAGCCTATGTTGAAGCGGTTAAAAACCGTAGTTTTCCGGTGTAATTGCTGTGTTAATTATTAAAGATAAAATTGAACTGAGTAACGTTATAAGCCAGTTCAAACAACAATCCCAGTCCATTAACTTTGTTCCGACTATGGGGAATTTGCACCAGGGACATATTGAACTGGTCAATAAGGCCAATAGTTTAACAGGTAAAACAATAGTCAGTATTTTTGTTAACCCAATGCAATTTAATAATCCAGACGATTTATTACGTTATCCACGGACACTGGATGCTGATATTCAAAAACTAATAGATGCCAGGGCTGATTTACTTTTTGTTCCTGATGTAGCAAGTATTTATCCAGCCGCTACAACAGCGGCTTCTCGAACCAGAGTGGTGGTTCCAGCACTAGGGGATATACTTGAAGGTGAGAGTCGCCCAGGCCACTTTGATGGTGTCAGTACGGTGGTAACCAAGTTATTTAATTTGGTGCAGGCAGATCAGGCCATTTTTGGAGAAAAAGATTTCCAGCAATTGGCAATTATACGTAAAATGGTATTAGATCTTGATATGCCCGTACAGATCCATAGCCACCCCATTATCCGTGAAAGCGATGGTCTGGCAATGAGTTCCAGAAACAGCCGCTTAAATAAGCAACAAAGAGAAACCGCTCCAGCGTTGTATCAGGCCTTACAAAAATTACAAGCTGAGCTCCAGCAAGGTAATAAGAATTATAGCCAATTACAGCAAGAAATAAGTGAGAGGCTTGACAGTACAGGGTTTATAACCGATTATCTAATGGTTGCAGACGCTACGACTTTATTGCCCGCAGATAATAAAACCAAGAATATTGTCTTATTAGCAGCTGTAATATTAGGCGAAATAAGGTTGATCGATAATATTCATTTAAATTAGATAATGTAAAAGGAGGTATACATGGCAAATTCACAAGTGGGTCTGATAGGTTTAGCTGTGATGGGGCAAAACCTGGCATTAAATATTCACGACCATGGTTATAAGATTTCAGTTTATAATCGTACCTCCAGTAAAACAGAAAACTTTATGAAAGCTAGTGCAAAAGACACTGCCATCCATGCCTGTTTTACTCTGGAAGAATTTGTTCAATCTATAGAAACACCACGTAAAATTATCTTAATGGTTAAAGCCGGGGAAGTAGTTGATGCTTATATCGAGCAACTTAAACCACTATTAAGTGCTGGCGATATTATTATTGATGGAGGAAATTCCTTATATACGGATACCATTCGCCGAGTTCAAACGCTTGCTCAACAACAATTAATTTTTATGGGGGTTGGAATTTCTGGGGGTGAAGAAGGAGCCCGTTTTGGGCCTTCTATTATGCCGGGTGGTAATAAACAAGGCTGGCCACTGGTTAAAGACATGTTGCAAGATATTTCAGCAAAGGTTAATGGGCAGCCGTGTTGCGACTGGATTGGTGAAGAAGGGGCTGGGCATTATGTAAAAATGGTACACAATGGTATTGAATATGGCGATATGCAATTGATTTGTGAAGCCTACCAATTTATGCGCGAAGGCCTGGATTTATCAGTTGATGAAATTGCTGATATTTTTCAGCAATGGAATGAAGGAGCATTAAATTCCTACCTGATTGAAATTACCACAGATATTCTGCGTGTCAAAGATGCTGATGGTTTACCTCTGGTAGATAAAATTCTTGACAGTGCAGGACAAAAAGGCACGGGCAAGTGGACAGCAATAAATGCTTTAGAACTTGGAGTACCCTTAACACTAATCTCCGAAGCTGTATTCTCACGCTTTTTATCTTCTCTGGTTGATGAGCGGGCCAGGGCTTCAACAGAGCTAAAACTGGTTTCAAAAGTAACTAATTTTGATAAAGTAGAATATATTCAGGCAGTACATGACGCTTTGTTTGCAGCAAAAATTATCTCTTATACTCAGGGATACTTACTTATGCATCAAGCAGCTAAAGAATATAACTGGATCTTAAACTATGCAGGTATTGCTAAATTATGGCGAGGCGGTTGTATTATTCGTAGTCAGTTTTTAGATAATATTAGTTCCGCATATGAATCCAATGCAAAATTGGATAGTTTATTAATGGATAAGTTTTTCCAGAATATTATGAATGATTGCCAACTGGGATGGCGAAAAATAATCTGTAAAGCAGTAGAATTGGGTATTCCTACCCCGGGTTTTGCAACTGCACTGTCTTTTTATGATGGCTATAGAAGCAAGCGTCTGCCTGCAAATTTATTACAGGCCCAGCGAGATTATTTTGGAGCACATACTTTTGAGCGGGTGGATAAAGCTCGTGGTGAATACTTTCACCACCATTGGCAATAAAAAATTGTTAAAAATGTGTTGTTTAGCTATAAATTTTAATGTAAATTATTGAGTTTGGATCTATAATATTTACAGATTAAATTTCTAGACTGTGAATAGAGTATATAAATAAATTACTTACTCTGAATATACTGAACATTAGAACATCATTAAAACAGTAGATAGGTGATAAAATGAAAATTAAAATTATAGTCATGTCAATATTGTTTGGTCATGTATTATTAGCAAATTCCAGTGTTTTTGCAGCAGGTTTTGCTTATGCAAATGAAGAAGTCACCGAAGGAGATATCATTGCTGAATGGTTGGTTCGCCCTGCGGGTGCATTGGGAACAGTAGCTGGTATTGCTACATTTTTTGCTGGGCTGCCTTTTTCTGTAATGGCTGATAATACCGAAGAGTCTTTTGATGTACTGGTCCGTGAGCCATTTAAATATACCTTTCATAGACCTGTGGGACATTACTCTGCTGAAGGTAATTATTAAACTACTTATAGTCGAAATCGTAATTATATTTTAATAGTCTAGAATAGTCTGGTTATGCCTGAACTTCCTGAGGTTGAAACAACCAGGCTGGGTATCTATCCTCACCTATTTCAACAAGTCATTGATTCCATAATTATTCGCGAAAGCCGTTTGCGCTGGCCTGTTGCTTCAGAAATTCCACAATTATTTAAAAATAAAAAAATTACCCAAATTAGTCGCAGAAGTAAATATCTGATTATTAGTTGTGATGATTTAAAACTAATGATCCATCTGGGCATGTCAGGTAGTTTAAGAATTATTTTTTCTGAACAAAAAAAATCATTTTCCCCTGAAAAACACGATCATTTTGATATCATTTTAAAAAATGGCACTATCTTAAGATATAGAGATCCCAGGCGCTTTGGCTCTTTATTACATTTTTCTGGCGAGTCTGAGCAGCATAAACTGTTAAGCTCTTTAGGCCCTGAGCCATTGAGTGAAGATTTTTTAGCGCTAGATTTTTATAAAAATTCCAGAGGCAAAAAATTAACCATCAAACAATATATTATGGATGCTCATCAGGTAGTAGGAGTGGGCAATATTTACGCGAATGAGACCTTATTCTTAACCGGAATCCGTCCTGGTAAAGCTGCGGGCAGAGTTTCTTACAAATTATTTAAGCTTTTACATAAAACCATTATAGAGGTTTTAAAACAGGCTATCGAAATGGGTGGAACAACCTTAAAGGATTTTACTGCACCAACTATAGATAGTAATAAAAACCAGGCTGGTTATTTCCAGCAGCAATTATTTGTTTATGATCGGGCTGAAAAAAAATGTAAAATTTGTAATAGCCAAATTAAATCCAAAAAAATTGCTCAACGTAGTAGTTTTTATTGTCCCAATTGTCAGCAATAGGCTATTTTACGTCTAAAAACGAATTACCGATGCGATATATCGTTTAAACGAAATAGATAAAAATGCTAACCATTTAACTTAAAAATAAAATACAGCTATCTGGCTGATAAATAACAATATACTTAAATTCATCATCGTTGGCACAAATTTCGCTTATATATAGTCACACGAGAATTATAAGTGTAAAGAATTTCATCTCTCCAATGGAATTAAGTTGCATAAAGTTTATAGTGACCTTGGTGTATTAACTCTCCTATAAATACACCAAAAGCTCCAAGCCCCATTAATCTGGGGCTTTTGCTTTTTTAGCTAGCTGGTTTTCCTTTTATATTCAATTTTATAGTTCTTCTCCAGAGCAATTTTTCCATCTAGATACTAATTCGTATACAATGGAACACATCTTTTTAATCAGGTACTCTACGAGTTAATATTCTTCCTAATGGTTTATATATGCAATTAGATAATGCAAAATTCTACCAATGGATAAAACAATGTAATCAGTACGATTTACAACAATTTATTCCTTTTGTGGTAGCAGATAAAACTATTGGTTATGTGCATAAAAATAAATTGGATTGGTTTACTATTTATCCTGAACTAGAACTACATAACCAGCAACTGCTTCTTAGCAATAAACTGTATGATTTTGAGCAGCGAACTTTGGTGATGAATCGGATTGCTAAGGATTTATATAAAAAAAATAAAATTACTTCCTGGGTAGGAGAGCAATATGATGTTGCAACAGCCTATGGCGAAGAGGTTTTATTCACTATTGAACGTGCTGCTGCAACCTTATTTGGAATACAAAAATACGGTGTACATATAAATGCCTATGTAATTAAACAAGGAAAATACTCTCTTTGGGTAGCAAAAAGATCACAAGACAAACCTACCTGGCCTGGAAAACTGGATCATTTGGTTGCGGGTGGTCATGGTAGTGGAATGGCAATTAAAACCACCATGCTTAAAGAATGCCAGGAAGAAGCAGGTATGAGTGAAGAAATTGCAAAACATGCTATTCCAGTTGCTTCTATAAATTATAATCAGCAAGTTAATGATAAGTTTTCACGTGATGTGTTGTTTATTTATGATATAAAACTTAACCAAGATTTTGTACCTATTAATACCGATGGAGAAGTAGAGGAATTTTATTTGTGGCCTATTGAAAAAGTTTTAAGCATAGTTAAGAGTAGCGATAAATTTAAAACAAATTGTAATTTGGTAATTATTGACTTTGCTATTCGCCATGGTTTTATCCAGCCAGACGAAACTCTATATGCACAACTTAGTAATGGTTTGCACCAAAGCACTATTATTGGCAGTAATTTTAATCAAAAAAATGAGAAAAATAATGCCTGAACCTTTTGATATTGAGAAATATTGGGGCTGTCCTAGTTGTGACCTGTTAGTTAAAAAAAAACCAGTAAACTTTAATCAAAAAGCCAGTTGTCCACGCTGTAATAAAACTTTGCGCCAACCGGTAAAAAATTCTATTGAGAAAACCCTTGCATTAGCTACAGGAGCTTTAATTTTATTTTGTCCTGCTATATTTTTTCCTTTAATGACACTTAATCTAATTGGTTTTACACAAGAGCAATCTATTTTTCAAAGTATTGTTGCAGTGTTTAATGAAGGGCATAATTTGGTTGCAATGGTTATATTTATTACCTGTATTCTTGTTCCAATGTTTAAAATTAGTATTTTATTTTATGTTTCTTTAGGTTTGTTAAAAAAAATACAATTGCCACTCATGCATGTGAGCTTTAGGAGCTATCATGCAATAGATGAATGGGGAATGCTTGAAATATATATGCTTGCAATATTGGTATCTATTATTAAACTAGAATCTGTAGCGCAGTTGAGCTTTAATTTAGGTCTTGTCCTTTTTACTGTATTTTTATTGCTGAGCTTATTATCTTCTGCATTTTTGGATGAAGAGCTATTTTGGGAAAAGTTAGGTCATCGCTGGGAGAATAGAGAGCTGAAAAATGAATGATAATTCACCTGATATAGATAAAGCAGTACCTCAAACTGTAAGTGATGCAAACCATGTTCTTTGCCATGAGTGTTGTTTAATGATCCAAAACCAAGCTGTGGATACTCATCACTACCTTTGCCCAAGATGTGGAACGCAATTAGAAATACGTTTGAAAAATAGCATGATGAGAACCTGGGCTTTACTAATTACTGCAATGATTGTTTTTATTCCAGCTAATATTTATCCTATAATGATAGTTGATGCAATAACTGGGCAAGTTGCCAGCACAATAATGGAAGGCATAGTTTTATTCATCGAATCAAAAGAGTACTTTGTAGCCTTTGTTATTTTTGTAGCCAGTATTATTGTACCGTCGGTTAAGCTAGTGGGAATGTCATTAATTCTAGTCTCAATTCATGGTAAAAGTCCGTATTTTTTAAAACATCGTAGTTTAATGTTTCGTTTTATTCAATTTATTGGGCGCTGGTCAATGTTAGATATTTTTGTTGTTGCAATTATGGTTACACTGGTTAACTTTGGAACACTGAGTAGCATTCATGCAGGACCTGGAGCAACCTGGTTTGCTATTGTTGTAATTATGACTATGTATGCAGCAATAACATTTGATCCTCGCTTAATTTGGGATGATTAATAAGAGATTAATAGCATGTATCTAATACAAACCATTTCTATAGAGATCAGGAATAACAAATGACAGAGGCAATTATTGTCACTAAAAAACGTTGGAGAATTTCTCCCATTTGGTTTTTACCTTTTACTGCCTTGTTATTAGCTATCTGGCTAGGATATGAGACCTATATACACCGTGGTGTAACGGTTAGCGTAAGGTTTACAACAGGCTCTGGTATTTCTATTAATAAAACCAAAGTTATGTACAAGGGTATTAATATTGGTAAAGTTACTGATGTAGAAATTGACAAAAACGATATAGAACAAGTGATTGTTACGGTATTGCTGGATAAACGTACTGAACCATATTTATTGAGTGATACTCAGTTCTGGTTAGTTAAGCCTTCTGTTTCCCTGGGTGGTATTTCAGGCTTAGATACTCTGGTATCAGGAAACTATATCGCCATGAATCCAGGTACCACTGGAAAGCAAAAAGTAGAATATCATGCTTTAAAAGAAGCCCCAATTGATAATAGCACTGGTCATGCAGGTTTATTTATTCAAGTGCAGGCTAAAACACGTGGTTCAATAGTTGCAAATTCTCCTATTTACTTTAAAAAAATTAAAGTGGGTGAAGTATTAGGTTCTAAATATAACAAAACCAGTGATAATGTGAATATTCTAATAAAAATTGAACAGGAATATGCATACTTAGTAAAAAAGCAATCTCGTTTTTATAATGTAAGTGGCATTCAGATTAGTGGAGGCTTAGGGGGGATTAAGGTACAAACAGAATCTCTTGCTTCTATTGTAATTGGTGGACTGGCATTTTATAACCCTGAAAATACTTATCTAAATGAAACTGCAGAAAATGGTGAGCAATACCCTTTATTTGAAGATTTTGAATCGGCTGATATTGGTATTCCCATTATTTTACAATTAGATAAAACAGATGACTTGCAAGAAGGGATAACTGAAATCCGGTATTTGGGAAGCAAAGTAGGTTTTATAAAAAAAATAACAACGGACTACCAAACAGGTACTATTACTGCAAATACGTATATGGATCCATTAGCTGCTAATTTACTGACTACGGGCAGTAAAATATGGCGGGTTGAGCCAGTATTGAGTATTAGCCGGGTAACGGGAATAGAAACGCTGATCAAAGGAGTATATCTAAAAATTCGTCCAGGTAAAGGTGCTCCTAATAGTGTATTCCAGGTATTAGATTCACCTCCACCTGTAGATATATCAGAGCCAGGCCTGCATATATCTTTAACTGCTCACCGATTAGGCTCCATTCAAGTAGCAAGTGGAGTGTATTATAAAAATATTGAGATTGGCAGTGTGCAGTCATACCAATTAAATGACTCAAATAAAACGCTGGCTATTCAATTATTTATTAAACCCGCATACGCACAGTTTATTAATAGCAATAGTCACTTTTACAATAATAGTGGAATTAATATTAAGGGAGGGCTTTCAGGACTTTCAATCCAGACTGAATCACTAAGTTCCATTATTTCAGGAGGCATTAGTATTTATAATCCTGAAATAGAAACAGAATATAAACAAAATATTCAAATCGCAAAAAATGGAGATAACTATACACTCTATGAAAATTTTGAAAAATCGCGTGCAGATAAAGAAATAGCTATTTATTTCTCTGATGTAAGTGGTATAAATGAAGATAGCACTCGAATTATCTATAAAGGCATTGAATTGGGTTATGTTTATAAATTATTACCAGATAAAAAAATCAATAAAATTAAAGTTTTAATTAAAGTTAATCCTAATGCTCGGGAATTTTTAAAGAAAAACACCCAATTTTGGTTGGCGAAACCCAGTGTATCCTTAGCCGGTATTAAGGGCTTAGACACTTTAGTCAGTGGTAATTATATTACTATAAAACCTGGCGGTGGTCGTTCTACTGATGTATTTACCGCTCTGGAAGAAGCTCCAGAATTAGTATTACCCTCTAGCGGTCTACAAATTATTATCAAAAGCCAGGAACTGGGGTCAATTAGCGTGGGTGCTCCAGTATTGTATCACCAGTTAGCAATTGGTTTAGTCAGTTCATATAAGTTGGATAAAAAAGCAGAAAATATATTAATTAGCCTACGTATTCAAAATAAATATCGTAATCTGGTTAAAAGGCATTCGCGTTTTTATCAGGCCAGTGGTTTTACTTTAAAAGGTGGTTTAACGGGTTTAGACTTTAGAAGTGAATCTTTAACCGCTTTGCTAAAGGGAGGGATTGCATTTATCACCCCTAAAATAAATAAAAAAACAGTATTAGCGTATTCCAGGCAGGTATTTCCCCTATATCCTGATTTGTCTACGGCTAAACAAAATCGTTTTGTAATTTCCGTTGCATTTCCAGATGCCCAGGGTTTAGAGCAGGGAACAAAAATTAAGTTTAACGGACTTACCGTAGGTGAAATAGAGCAGCTGGAGTTACATACAGATTTACAGCAAGTCATAGCAAAAATATCTATAGACAATAAGCTAAAAAGGCTTTTAGGACAGAAATCTCGTTTTATGTTAGCCAAGGCAAAATTTGGTTTAGTTAAAACCGAAAATTTAGCCACCTTAATTAAAGGAAATTATATTGTATTAGAACCTGTCTCAGGCAAGTTCACTAAATATTTTAAAGCTCAGGAAATGAAGGCTAGACAGGGCTTACATTTGTTTTTGTCTACCGCCCAGCTTGGTTCGATTAAGAGGGATAACCCGATTTATTATCGTCAAGTAAAAGTAGGCAAGGTTTTAGGTTTCCAATTATCAAAGACAGCCAAACATGTTTTAATCCATATTCTTGTTGAGCAGCAATATGCCACCCTGGTTAGAAAAAATTCAAAATTTTGGAATGCTTCGGGTATAAATCTTGATATTAATTTATTTGCGGGCTCTAAAATTAAGACCGGATCGTTACAATCTATTTTAGATGGCGGTATTTCATTTGCCACTCCCGATAGTAGTGATTTAGCCAAGAAAAATAGTGATGAAAATACGCAATCACCACAGAAAAAATCAAAACAAATTCTAGCAATAAGGGCTCAGCCAAATAGTGTATTTGAATTACACCCAGAGGTTGATGAAAAATGGCTGGAATGGAACCCTGAAATTCGTCTATAAAGCGTTAAGCAATAATATTCTATTAATAGATAGAACTCATAAGTTATAAACCCGAGAGAAAAACACATTGAAAACCAGCTATAATATTATTATACCCGCACGTTATGCTTCTTCACGCTTACCCGCTAAACCATTAATTAAAATTGCGGGAAAAACCATGTTGCAGCATACTTATGAGCGAGCATGTTTAAGTCAGGCTGAAGAAGTAATTATTGCAACTGATGATAAGCGTATCCTTGAATCGACAAAGCAATATACCGAAAATGTAATTTTAACCTCCAATAATCATCAAAGTGGAACAGATCGTCTGGCGGAGGTAGTGGATAAATTATCCTGGCATGACAATACCATCGTAGTAAATGTCCAGGGTGATGAGCCATTGATCTTAGCAGAACATATCCAACAAGTTGCTGATATGTTAAATAATCAGCAGGATGCGGGTATTTCTACCCTTTGTTACCGGATCCAATCAATAGACGATTTATTTAATCCTAATATAGTTAAGGTGGTATGTGATATTAATGGTTATGCTTTGTACTTTTCCAGGGCTCCAATTCCCTGGAATCGTGATGAATTTGGGGAGTTAAAAACTAAACCGACTGAGTTACCCGAAAATACAGCCTATTTCCGCCATATAGGTATGTATGCCTATCGTGCAAAAACTCTGAGGAAATACCAGTCCTTAAAATCAATAGAAATAGAGCAGACGGAGTCTCTTGAACAGTTAAGAGCAATGTACTATGGAATTAAAATAGTAGTAGGTGAAACACAGAAACAGCCAGGACATGGCGTTGATGTTGAGGCTGACCTAAAACGAGTTGAACGACTGCTACAACAATAAACTCCCAAACTATAATAACTTTTTTTAGAAAACAGGAACATAAATGATAAACAAAACAATTTCTAGTGATCAAGAGTTAGCTAGAGAATCATTAATAACTCAGGCTACCGCACTACAAACTGTAGCAGATAATCTAGGAACCGAGTTTGATCAGGCTATTAATTTGATTTTAGAATGTAAGGGGAGAGTAGTTTTATGTGGTATGGGTAAATCAGGACTGGTTGGGCATAAAATTGCTGCCACCTTTGCATCAACAGGAACAACTAGTTTTTTTATGCATCCTGCAGAGGCATTTCATGGTGATCTAGGTATGTTAACCGAGCAAGATTTATTAATTCTAATTTCCTATAGCGGTGAAACAGAAGAAGTAATAAAACTAATACCTTCACTAATGTTTAGCAAGAATAAAATTATTTCCATTCTTGGAGAAAGTAATTCAACTTTGGCTAAACATTCAAATGTGGTACTCAATGTTGCAGTTGAACGAGAAGTCTGCCCTAATAATCTGGCTCCAACCACATCCACTTTAACGACAATGGCTATGGGGGATGCTTTAGCAGTAGTATTAATTAAGCGGCGAAATTTTAAACCCGCTGACTTTGCAAGATTTCACCCCGGTGGAAGCCTGGGTAAACAATTATTAACCCAGGTAAAAGATGTAATGCATCATCGTGACTTGCCTATTGTTGAAGAGTTTAGTTATTTAAATGATGGCATTTTATTAATGACAGAAGGGCGATTGGGCCTGGTAGTTGTAGTAAATGGTAAACAACAGGTTAAAGGAATTATTACCGATGGTGATTTACGCAGAACAATCGAAAAAAACAAACAATTTGATCAATTAAAAGTTGAAGATGTGATGACAAAAAAACCCATAATTATTCAGCAGGAAATGATGTTATCTGAAGCAGAGAATTTAATGATGGACAATAAAATCAAGGCTTTAATTGTTATAAATGAAAAAAAACAAATAAATGGAATTATAGAAATTTTTGATAGATAAAAAATAATTAATATTAATGTTGACAAAGTTCTTTATTTGAACGAAAATACGCCCGTTCTGAACGGTATACACCGATTAAGAACGGAGTTGGAGGGGTTCCCGAGTGGCCAAAGGGAACAGACTGTAAATCTGTCGGTTCATCCTTCGGAGGTTCGAATCCTCCCCCCTCCACCAATTTTACTCATTAAATTTAAAGGGTAAAAAAAGGTTTTAAACCTAATTTTGCAATAATTTTGTACAGGGATGTAATAAGCGGGTATGGTACAATGGTAGAACCTCAGCCTTCCAAGCTGATGATGCGGGTCCGATTCCCGCTACCCGCTCCAAAACTACAGTCCACAAAGCAATACAAAATACAGCAAGATGTAAGCGAATTTAAAAATATGTTCATAAAGGTAAAGATGTTTTGCATCTTTACCTTTCTTGATTGAACGGCCTGGGTAACTAGGGTTTTTGCCCATATAGCTCAGGGGTAGAGCGCATCCTTGGTAAGGATGAGGTCGCCAGTTCGATTCTGGCTATGGGCTCCATTTATTAACAATAAAATTGTTGATAATAGCATAGTAATAATAGTAAACAATTGATAATTAAAGACGAGGTCGATAAAAATGTCCAAGGAAAAATTTGAACGCACAAAACCGCATGTCAATGTTGGAACAATTGGCCACGTTGATCATGGAAAAACTACACTAACAGCGGCACTGACAAAGTGTATGGCAGAA
>JASFYQ010000013.1:0-56226 GCA_045047105.1 Pseudomonadota bacterium
GCTGCTTTTAATCCCCAGTTTTCCTTCTTCAACTAATTTAATTAATTGTTGGGGAATGGTTATTTCTAGTGGTTTAGCTAATAACGTTGCTACATGTAAACAGATATCCAGGCCTACTTTATCGGCAAGTTCTATAGGCCCCATGGGCATGCCAAAGTTAATTGCAGCCTGATCAATACTAGAAGGTTTAACTCCCTCTGCAACTAAATTCATAGCTTCTAGCAAATAGGGCATTAAGATACGGTTGACTAAAAATCCGGGACTGCTTTTAACCACCAGGGGTAACTTGGCAATAGAGCCTGCAAAAGCACAGGCTGACTGAGTTAATTGAGGATCGGTTTTTTCTCCACTGATAACCTCAATTAATGGCATTTTTGCTACAGGGTTAAAAAAGTGTAAACCCACTAGACGTTGGGGTTGTTTCATTGAGCTACTAATTTCCTCTAACATAATGCTGGAAGTATTGGTAAGCAGTAAACACTCTGCTGTAACTCGGTTTTCTATTTGTGAAAATAGTTGTTGTTTAGCAGATATTTTTTCTATAATTGCTTCAATTAATACATCGGCTTTTTCAACTCCCAGATTATTAGGATCGGCAATGAGGCGATCCATGGCATGTTGTATCTGGTGAGCCTTACGATATTTTTTACTAAAAAACTGATGAGCCTTTTGTATCATTTTTGCCAGCATATTTTCACTGAGATCAAAAACAGAAACTCTATAACCCTTGTGCACACACCAGATAGCAATATCACTTCCCATAATACCTGCTCCCATAATATGCACATGCCGGGCAGATATTTTTACTTGCTGACCCGCTTTTTTAAGTTGTTCCTGTAAATGAAATACCCGAATTAAATTCTGCGCTGTTTCTGACATTAATAATTGGCTGGCAGACTCTGCTTCAGAATTAAACCGACTTTGCATATCTCCATAATTATCTCGCCATTGGGTAATTAATTGAAAAGGAGCTGGGTAATGTTCTGCCTTAATATGTCTGGAAAGTCTTTTTTTTAGTAACCAGGCAATAAAATCTTTAATCAAGGGTAATTCAAGCAATTGATTATTGCGTTGTCTATTTTTTTGCTGCTGTTGTAAAATAAGGCTAATATTATTACTATTGTTAATATGCCGTTGTGGAATTATTGCGTCAGCCAGCCCCATTTTTTTTGCTATAAAAGCAGAGATAAAACGTCCGGATAGCATTAAATCCATAGCTTTTAGTACGCCCATACGTTTAATACTACGAACACTGCCACCATAACCCGGGTGAATACCCAGTTTTACCTCGGGAAATCCCAGTCTTACTTTTTCGCTATCACTGAGCACAATAAAATTGCAGGCCAGAGCAAGTTCCAGTCCTCCTCCCAGGCAATAACCATCAATCAGGCTAATACTGGTCATAGGTAAGTTACTTATTTTATTCATAACACTTTGACCAAAACGAATAAAATGCAAAGCATCTTGCTGAGTTTTAATCTGGGTGAATTCATGTACATCAGCTCCAGCAATAAATACTCCGGGTTTTGTTGAGCGGAACACCACGGTTTTAAAATTTGATTTTGTGATATGGTCGAGAATTTTATCCAGCTCATTTAAAACCTGTTGTGATAACACATTACTGGAACTGTTTTTACAATGGATTGTTAAATAAACGATCTGATTTTCAGCTTCCGTTATTTCCCAATGGTTATATATTGTGTTCATTGTTGTCTCCAAAATTTCTTTTTTATCTACAACACTCCAATAATAAAGCCCCACCCTGGCCTCCGCCAATGCATAAGGAGGCTATTCCTCGCTGTGCTTTTTTGCGTTTAAGAATATTGGCCAGGTGTAAAACAATGCGTGCTCCACTGGCTCCTACAGGATGTCCTAAACTGATACCACCGCCATCAATATTGAGCTGTTTAGGGTTTATTTCACCCAATGGCTGTTCAGCTGCTAATTGATTTTTACAATAATCTGCTTGTTTTAGGGCTTTTAAACAGGCAATAACCTGAGCAGCAAAAGCCTCATTAATTTCCCAATAATCTATTTCTGATAAACTTAAATCATTTGCTGCTAACAAGGCAGCAATAGCATGAGCTGCTCCAATGCCCATAATTTCTGGCCTGACACTCTGCCATTGGCAGTCTATTAATTTAGCCAGCGGTTGTAACTTATACTTTCGCACTGCTTGCTCACTGGCTAAAAATAATAAACTGGCTCCATCACTGATTTGAGCACTATTTGCTGCGGTAACTTGTCCATAGTTTTTATCAAATACCGGGCTTAGTTTAGCCATGTTATTAATACTGGAACCTTTTTTTAGCCCATTATCTTTGTTATAACTATGCCCCTGTTGATCAAACAGCGTTATTATTTCATCTGCAAAAATATCCGCTTGTTGCGCTTTATCTAAATGCTGATGGCTTGCTAAAGCATAGTCATCCATTGCAGTGCGAGACACCAAAAACTGGCTCGCTAATAATTCGGCTGTTTGTCCCATGGATAAACCATTGAGTGGATCGGTTAAGCCCTTAAGCAGAGATATTACCGGGCGAAAAAATGCAGGTTTAAATTGTGTTAGCAATTGCAGTTTCTGAGTAAAATGACTACGTTGCCATGTTGCTAACCAGTTAATCCAATCTGGATGCCAGGTTAAACTTGCATGAGACATCGCCTCTGTTCCGCCACAGAGAATCAAATGGGCTTTTTTATAGCGAATTTCATTCATTGCGGTGTCAATGGCCTGCATACCAGAGGCACAATTTCTTTGCACTGTAAAAGCGGTGGTTTGCTCTTTGCATCCCAGACGAGTAGCAATCTGTTTGGCAATATTGGCTTCGGTCGCAGCAGGGATAACACAGCCAATAATTACTTGCTCGATAGCGGTTGCAGCAAAAGGCATTTTTAATAATAATTGTGAACCAGTAGCAACGGCTAAGTCACTGGCACTAAATGGTCCTGGAACAAATTTGCTTTTAAGTTGAGGAGTGCGTAGTCCTGCAACCAGGTAAACATTTTTTGCGTTAGGCTTTTTAGTTGTTGGCATGGTCTTAACCCCGGTTATTTGAGTTTTTTAGAAAAATCATCCACCTGAATAACTGCTTCTTTTGCCTGTATTACATCCAGTAAAATTTTATAACTATTATCATCAATAAAATTTTTAGACTTGGCATCTTCAATATATTGTTTTGTTGTTTGCCCTTTTATTTTTAACTCTTTAATGAGTTTTCTTAGTTTTTTCTCATCTGGCTGGGCTAGAATTGTTTTGTTTAATGCATCATCAAGTTGACCCGTGTGGGTACTGGTATCATTACTTAAATATATTCCAGCAGTTAATCTATCGCGACAATTTGAAGGTGTTGTTATTCTATCTGCTACTTGATCTGCAAGCTGGTCTGAGGGTAATTTATACGGTCTTCCCAGGGGAAAAATAAATAAATATAATACTCTGGCAAGCCAGGGGTGGGAAAGGTTAGCTAAAATACCCTGAAATGATTGCTGCATCTCATAAAATAATTGCTGGCAGCACCAGTCAACCAGAACCGCATCCGATGGTGGAAAATTATCTGCCTGGTAACGCTTTAATACAGCGGATAGTAAATACATCTGACTGAGTATATCTGCAAATCGACCTGAAATTTTTTCCATGGTTTTTAATCGAGAGCCGTATACTACTAAACATACATCACTAATAAAGGCAAAGCTGCTGCTATAACGATTGAGTTGTTGTACATAGTGCTTGCATAGCACATTATTTTTCACCCCGGGGGCTGTTGCAGAGAAATGCCCATTACTTATTGCAAGCCAAAAGGTTTTAAATAAATTACTGATAAAACTGTTGATATGAGCACTAATGGTTTTATCAAAAATACCTAAACCCTGTTGCTTATCCGCACAATTAAGCGCACTGATTTCTTTAAAAATATAGGGGTGAGAGCGCATAACTCCTTGACCATAAGTAATTAATGAGCGGGTTAAAATATTTGCTCCTTCCACTGTAATACTGATGGGAATTGCTTTATATAAAGCCGCCAGATGATTTTTAGGCCCCATACAAATAGCGGCCCCAGCATAAATATCCATACCGTGATTTACTACCAGACGCATTTTTTCAGTGAGCTGGTATTTTACAATGGCTGAAATAATGGCTGGTTTTTCTCCTGCATCTAAGGCACTTAAGGTTAAACAACGACTGGCATCTACCAGATAGGTATATGCTGCAATTTCACTGAGCTTTTCAGATACCCCTCCAAAATTAGCAATGGACTGATTAAATTGTGTTCTAATACGAGCATAGGCTCCTACCGTTCTACTAACAAATTTGCAGCCACCGGTACTTAAAGCAGGTAAAGATATTGCCCTGCCATCGACCAAACATTGCATAAGCATAGACCAGCCTTTGCCTGCATTTATTTTGCCTCCAATGATCCAGTCCAGCGGGATAAATACATTTTTTCCGCTATTGGGGCCATTTTGAAAAACCTGATGCAAAGGGTAATGACGGCGACCAATACTGATACCTGGCGTTTTAGTAGGAATTAAAGCCAGAGTTATGCCTATTTCTGTATGTTTAAATACTAAATGATTGGGATCGTATAATTTAAATGCCAGGCCTAATAAAGTGCAAATAGGACCTAGAGTGATATAGCGTTTATTCCAGTTAAGGCGAATACCAATAATATGTTTGCCTTCAAAATCACCATAACAAATAGTTCCCTGATCGCTGATACTGGCTGCGTCACTGCCTGATGAAGGACTGGTTAAAGCAAATGCGGGAATTTCTTTGCCTCGCGCAAGACGTGGCAGGTAATAATTTTTTTGCTCTTCTGTGCCATATTCTAATAATAATTTAGCTGGGCCTAAAGAATTGGGAACCATAATTGTAACGGCTGCTGAAATGCTCTTACTGGCAATTTTCATTACAATTTCAGAATGAGCCTGAGCCGAAAACTCCAGACCATGGTAGGCTTTGGGAATAATTAGGCCAAAAAATCCTTGAATTTTAATAAAATCCCATAGGGGTTGGGGTAAATCCTTGAGCTTATGGGTAATTTTCCAATCATCCAATTGTTCACATAACTGCTGTACTGGACCATCAATAAACTCTTTTTCTCGCAAATTTAATTGAGATAAGGGTTTGGAAAAAAACTGTTTCCAATTAGGTTTGCCACTGAATAAATCCCTGTCCCAGCCAACAGTTCCAGCATCTAAAGCTTCTTTTTCTGTTTTAGATATAGTGGGTATTGCTGCTCTAAATAAATTAAACAGTGGTTTGGATAATAATTTTTGACGTAATATATGCCAATGAAAAAAATCATCAAAACCATTGCTGGCTGGTGGTAAGTTGTAAAAAAAATTCATTTTTTACTCCTTTTAAATTACTTAATCCTTTGTTGATAGGAAAACTTTATAAAATTAACTAATAGAGTGCTTGGCTAAATTCTTTTTTGTTAAATGCCGTAAAAAATTAATTTTGTGAAAAAACAGGGCTACTTTTTTTTTTGCTTGTTGATTTTTTCAACTTTTTTCTTAAGCATAACAGCTTGTATTTCCTTTTCAGGTAAATAACAATCATCTGGCCCATGACAGACCAGACCATTCTCATTCCATGGTATCTGACGATATAATGCACGTTGTTTTAGACCATAGAGAGGGTATTTTATAATGTTAAAATAAGGTGAAAAATCAAAATCCTTTGGGGTAATTAAGCGGGGGTTTCGCATGGATAGATCCAGCTTACCATCGGCACGAATATTTCGAACCGGTAAAACAGGAAACTTAACCGATTGGAATGCTTTAGAAATCATGGTTGAACAAACCATTTTAGTTGCCGTATTACTATTGTGCATAAAGAGTGATGAACGCCAGCGAGGAGGCAATATACTATAGGGAAAGAAAAATCGTGCTAAATCCAATAACTGGCGAAAGTTGTATTCTGTGCCAAGTTTCCCCACTACAAAATCAACAATTCTAGTGCAATCATTGAGGGTTATACCAATGGGGCGACAAACACGAATATGATCTTTTTGATATTTATTAAGAGCCGAAACGGTAGTGCCATAACCTAACATGGACTCAATAATAAGGCCACTATCCGGAGCATCATTATAATACCGCTTAAGGGTGAATTGACTGATAGGATTAGTTACTTCATGCATGCGTCCAATATAGATGGCAGCATGTGTCCAGGAGCTTTGGGTGAGTAATTTTATGATTTGTGAAACACGACTTCGCCCCTCGAAGAGAAGTACATCGCCAGGTCGTATTTCATCACACATCTGTTTAAAGTCTACCAGCGGTAAATCGGAATTTTCTTCCTCTTTATTTAACCACTGCACAATCTTTTGCCATAATTTTACCCGTATGTTGACTTTAAACATGAATATTTTGGATATATTCCATTTCATGTTTCCTCCTAACCACATAGGTATTACCAATAGAGTTTTATTGCTTTGTTTATAATAAATTTTATGCAAGAAATAAATGAGTCTATAGATATAAGTGTTTTGACAAGGGGTAATAAAAAAAGTTCAAAAATACTTGATTAAAATACTATGGTATAGTTTTTTTAATTATACATTTTAATCTGGAGGATTAATTAAGAGCGGGATTTTTAATTATAAACAAAGGCTTAGTTAATGTGCTGAACATTTCAGAGGATGAAAGATGAACAGCACTAAACTCGTAAAATTTATTAAAAAAATTTACCAGAAAAACTTCTTTTTTCTTGGTGGATTAGCAGGATAAGGGTTTCTGAGTTGTTGTGGTGGTTTGCTGGTATTGGGTCTTATTTTAAGAATTCTACCCGTATAGGTACATAAAAATTCAATTGAAGTTTTGCTAGGTTTTAGTTTAACTATTTGTTGTTTAAAGTCACATGAAGTAGCAATTTCTTGTGGGCTAATAACAATAATATCACCTGCACGACAATGTTTGGGTTGAGTATCATTGGATAAACAAACGCGTTGTTCAGCATTAGCAAATGCGGTGTGACTTATAGCAATACTAAAAATTCCTGCACTGATCCCAGTACTGATTGCTCCCATAAATTTTTTCATTTTTGCTCCAGTTTAAGCTTATTATTAGTTCATAAGTTGTTTTTAATACAGGTTAAATACGCATTAAAATCAGGCATATTTTGATTTTTTTGAGCTGTCCACATCATGCTCCCCAGACATTCCATCATTAAATGTTCAACTGTATGGCTGTCGCCTAGTTTAGTACAAAGCTGTTGATAAATCGACTTTATTGTTGCGGGCTGATCGGTCATTAATTGCTCGGTAATTGCGATATGCATACCCATGTGCATAAAAGGGTTGCTCTGACCCGATTCAGGGGTATAGTCTTTTTCGATGTATTTATCATAATCGGACAAAATATTATGGTATTCAGGATGCTGACTAATAATTTGAGCAATAATATTTTCCATAGCATCGGTAATAGTTTGTTGCTGATCTATTTTTTGCCATACTTTAAAAAATACTTCTCTATAATCATTTCTATTTTGCTGTAACATGCGGGTATTCTTTAGCCTTGTTTTTCTGGGAACCAATTGCTAGTAGGCTTGCCACTATATATCTACAGACTGTATAAGTAAAGTAATGTATCGAGCAAAAATAAACAAAAATTGCCCTAGACAGTTATTAAAAATTTTGCCAGAATGGGACTTAATATTAGTTTTTCTCAATAAATATGTTCAATTTAACACCTCGCTACAAAATAATACTGTCTTTTCTTCTTCCTGGAATCATTGCTATCTGGATCGTTGTTGGTTTTTTACATTTTCGATTGCTTAATTCAGCTATCGAACGATGGGGACCCGATAATCGGTATCTTATCTATGTATTACAAGAACACCTTTTGGGGGAACTTAAGGAGAGTGAAAAAGTACTGGTTTTTGCATCCCATATGCCTGCTTTTTCATCTTTACCTTTTTTGCAGCAGATTAATAAAAGTATTAATGGTATCCCTGAAAATGCAGATATTGAAAAACGTCAAATTTTAGAAGAGTTAAGACGAGATATGGGAGACTTTTCTTCGCTTTTTGTGCTCTCTCCTGAAGGCGATATTTATATTTCTCACCCTTATTCAGTACAAAAAAAATTACAACTTAATAATTTATCACAACGAGCATATTTTATTAAAGCCCGCCAAACTAAAAGTCCCGTTCTTTCAGATAAGTTTCTGGGTGCTGATGGCAGCCCAGTGGTTGTTATCGATGTTCCAATATTAAATTCAAAACAGGAAATTATTGCTCACCTTGGTGGTACTTTCCATTTAAATCAACTTTCCAAAAAAATTGAAACAAAAATAAATTTTCCTTTTTCCGCAGGGGCTATTATTGATAGAAAAGGTGAATTAATAGCTAAAACTAATTCAACAAAATTTGATGCACTATGGTGGCAAAGAACTCTAGAGCAGATGATGGTTAATAACCTGATTGTAAAAGGCTACTCCGGCTTAAGTAAGTTGGTTAACCGGTTTACCGATAGCAATGATAATACTGAATATTTGGTCTCATCCGATTTTTTAAGTAATGGCTGGTTTATTATCTTTATGCATGATAAAGAGTCCATTATCCAAACTGTTCAACCTCAGGTTGTTGCGGTTTCTACACTGGTTTTCTTTTTACTTTGTGGGTTTGTATTACTTGGTATACTCTGGGTTTCTAGAGTAAGCAGAAAGTGGGAATTAGCAGAACAGCAACTATATGATTCACATAATAAATTAGAGCAAAAAGTAATAGCGCGAACAGTCGAAGTGGAGAGAAGTAAATCTCGTTACAAAAGCATTGTTGATTCTTTTGGCACCATTGACCAGGGATTATTTATTGTAGATGCAAATTACCGGGTGCAATTCATCAATGGAGTAATGAAAGATTGGTTTGGAGATATGGTCGGTAGTCTTTGTTATGAAGCTGCTGAAAATCGTAACTCTCCCTGTGATCACTGCCGTCTTAGTGAAGTGGTTAATTTAGGAAAAACAGTTCAGTATCATGTTCAAACACCAGATAAATTATTGGATATTGTTGCTACACCATTAAAAAATACGGATGGTAGTATTTCAAAATTGGAAATAATTCGCGATGTCTCTAGTGTAAAAAAAGCTGAAGAGCAAATTAATAAACTTTCACAAGTGGTAGAACAAAGTCCTGTAACCGTTATTATTACCGATATAGATGGAAATATAGAATACGTAAATAAAGAATTTGAATTATCTACAGGTTATAGCAGTGAAAATGTCTTGGGTAAAAACCCTCGCTTTTTAAAATCAGGAGAAACAACAGATAAAGAATATAAACAATTGTGGCAAACTATTAGCTCAGGAAAAGTCTGGAATGGTATTTTCCATAATTTAAATAAAGAAGGACAGCATATTTGGGAAAGTGCAAGCATCAGCTCTTTAAAAAATACAAATGATGAAATAACTAATTATATTGCTATTAAAGTAAATATTACCCAGCAAAAAGAAAATGAAAAACAATTACGCCTGGCCCAGACTGTTTTTGAAACAGCATCAGAAGGTATGATGGTTACTGATGTGGATAATAAAATTCAAATGGTGAATAAGGCTTTTTGTTTAATAACAGGATATAACAATGAAGATGTAATTGGTAAAGATCCTTCCCTATTAAACTCAGGCCGCCATAGTAAAGAGTTTTACCAAAAAATGTTGAACACTCTTAAAACATCCAGTTTATGGAGTGGTGAAATTTGGAATAGACGTAAAAATGGAGTGGTTTATCCCGAATGGCTGGCTATTTCAACTATGCTTGACAGTAAGGGGGAACTGGATGGTTATGTGTCTTTATTTAGTGATATTAGCAAGCGCAAAATGGATGAAGATCATATCCAACACCAGGCAAACTATGATCCATTAACTGGACTGGCGAATAGAAATTTGTTTTCTGATCGTTTTTCTCGTGCTCTGCTAAGTGCAGAAAGCGATAAAAAACGCGTCGCATTGCTTTTTATTGATCTGGATCGTTTTAAAAATGTGAATGATACTCTGGGGCATCTTGTTGGTGATCTTTTATTACAAGAGGCGGCTAAACGTTTAACTAAAACGCTAAGAAAATCAGATACAGTGGCGAGATTAGGTGGTGATGAATTTGCAGTTGTATTGCCTGATATTTTGGGAATAGAGCAAATAGAAGAGGCGGTAAATAAAATTATAAGCTGCTTATCTTTACCCTATATACTGGGTGAATATAAAGCCTTTATCTCTGCAAGTGTTGGTATTACTGTTTTTCCAGATGATGGAGACAATAGTGAAGCTTTAATCCGTAATGCCGATAGTGCTATGTACAAGGCAAAAGATAAGGGACGCAAAGGTTTTCATTTTTATACGCTAGAGATGGATATTGAAGCTCAACGGCGAAGAATACTTGAAAATGACTTGCATAATGCATTAAAAAATAATGAATTCTCTGTTTATTACCAGCCTATTTTATGCTCAGAAACAGGGGAGATTAGCAGTGCAGAGGCATTAATTCGCTGGAATAATCCAGAAAAAGGGCTTATCTCCCCAGCAGATTTTATTCCTTTAGCCGAGGAAGTAGGGTTAATTTTACCCATAGGTGAATGGGTTCTACGTGAAGCCTGTATACAAGCAGCAAGTTGGTCAAATATTGTAGATAAACCACCATCAATTGCTATTAACTTATCCAGCCGCCAGTTCCAAAGGCAAAATATACCTGATTTAGTACAACGGATTCTGTCAGAAACGGGCCTGCTAGCACAACGACTCAGCTTAGAAATTACTGAAGGTTTATTGGTCATAGACAATGATCGAACCATGCGTCAGCTACAAAAAATTCGAGAGATGGGAGCTAAACTCTCAATTGATGACTTTGGTACTGGTTATTCATCCTTGAGCTATTTAAAAAAATTCCCTATTTCAACACTAAAAATAGATCGTTCATTTATTATGGAGTTACCTGATAATGTAGAAGATGCTGCACTGGTAGATGGCATACTCTCAATGGCAAAAAGCTTAAACTTAAACGTTGTAGCAGAAGGAGTAGAAACCCGGCAACAGGTAGAATTTTTAAAATCCAAAAAGTGCCAATACCTGCAAGGTTTTCTTTTTAGCAAACCTTTACCCAAGAACGACTTTATTAAATTTTTAAAATCTAAAAGTTAGTACAATCTTGTATATCGTATCGTTACAATATACATATTTAATATGATAAAAAGCTTCAGACTAATAAAACCACTTGAATTACCGTCGAATAAAAAATATGTTTATAGTGATAAAAGTCGTTTCGGCATAGTCTATGGTGGTTTAGCACATATACTCATTTGCACATTGGGAATACTATGATCCTGTTAATACAAACTAACTTAAACAGGAGAATCACAATGACAATAGAACTATATTGGCTGGTCTTATCTATAATTTTAACATCCATTTTATGGATCCCTTATATTATTAACCGACTTTTAGAGCAAGGTATTTTGAATGGTTTGTGGGATCCTGATGGCGAAACTAAGACGGAAGTCTCTTGGGCAAAACGGTTAATGAATGCGCATGTTAACTCAGTAGAAAACTTGGTCGTATTTGCACCATTAGTGATAATTGCACATATTTTGAGTATCAACACAGAACTTACCGAAGCAGCCGTAACCATATATTTTTTTTCTAGGTTACTACATGCAATTTTATTCACATTAAGAGTGCCTGTATTAAGAATATTGGCTTTTTTGGGTGGATTTTTTGCACAAATGATTATGCTTATAACATTATTAACCGCATAATACCCATATCAATATTTTCTGTCTTAGGAAATAAAAACTCATGAAAATCTATTATTTATTAACTTCACCATACTCACGAAAAGAAATAAAAGGAGTTGAAAAAAAAGTTAAAAAGATTTTAATTAATCATTTCACTAAAGGCCAAAAAATAATGAAAATCAATCCTCTTAGAAAAATTCCAGCACTGGAATCGGATAATGGCAAAATTTTATTTGATAGTCCAATTATCTGTGATTATTTAGACCAACAGTCCATTCAAGCCTTACACAGGGGGAGACTAGAGACAGTAGAATGCTAAATAAAAATACTCACTTTTCAAAGCCACTAAAGATACAATATACGGAAGATGCTTTAAGTCAAATACTCAATTCAATCGGCATATCAGGTAGCTTATTGTTAAAAGAAGAGTACTGTGCATCTTGGGCTGTTTCTGTACCATCCTCTAACCGACTAAATACCTTGTTAAAAACCTCGACTGGTATACGAGTAGCGACCTTTCACATGGTTGAAAGAGGACAAATTCACATTAAGTTAGACGATGGCGAAGAGCTGCTTATTGATGAAGGTGAAATGATTGTCTGTTTTTCTGGACAAGGTCATACGCTTTACCAAGGGAAGCCTCACACAGCAACACCTTTTCAAGAAATCTTGGCTGGTGCTGAAAACATTTATAAACCAGAAGAGCATATGAGAGACTCAAGTACTTCTCTTATTTGTGGTATTTTTCTTTTGCATGATACAAAACTTAATCCATTAATAGCAACATTGCCCGCTACGTTAAAATTAAAAATCAACAGCTCAAACGAACACCCGCGTATTTATGGCGTGATTAATTTGATTCTTAATGAATTCATCATAGCAGCAGGTAGTAACAACTTTGTCATTGAACGATATTTAGAAATTCTTTGCGCAGAAATTATAAGGACACATATCGATACACTTCCAGAACAAACAACAGGATGGCTTTCAGCTCTTAAAGATCCAATTATTGGTCATGTATTAGAAGAAATTCACCTGGATCCTGCTGAGAATTGGTCGGTTAAAACGCTTGCTCAAAAGGTGGCTATGTCACCCTCTCGTTTTGCGGCTCGTTTTGTTGAAACCGTTGGCGAACCACCGATGATTTATATCACAAAATGGCGAATCTATATTGCCAGTAGATATTTAAAAGAAAATAATAGTATCGAGCAAATTGCCTCTGATGTAGGTTATGAAAGTATCTCTTCTTTTGGGAGAGCTTTTAAACGTCACATGGGAATTTCACCTGCTGCATGGCGATCTGAACAGAAAGGATGAGAAAAAACGGAGAGGCATCTTTTATCACCGCCATAGATAATTTTAAAATAGCTGCTTTCTACATCAAAATATATTTTGACAATATTCTTCTGAACCCATTGATATCATTTATACTTAAATGCTTGAATTAAGAACTCTGAGTATTTTGTAGAAAAAGGCATTTGATATTCTTTCAAAAACTCGCCAGTAAATTCTGGATAATCGATATAAACTTCCTCAAATCCTCTTTTTTCAAATATTTCTCGATATTCCTCTTCGGTTCGGTTATATACTGGAATTTTTAAGCCTTTTTTTAACTTCATATAACCCGTTTTAAAACTATCAAAATCAGAAAATACATTAGTATTTAAGTTATCTTCTATGAACTCAGGGTTAAATACAGAAAAGATAACTAATCCATTGGGTTTAAGAATAGATATGAAATTATCAATAATTGACTCAATGTCAGAAATAAACTGAAGCACCATAATCGAATTGATCATATTATAGCTTCCATTTTCCAATACAACAGAATTAGAGCTAGTCAACGTTACAGCCTTTGGCACATTAAGTTTAGCACTTTTAATAAGCTCATCAGACTTATCATAGCCTGTTACTTCAAAACCCATTTGTGATAGTTTTCTGCAAAACATGCCTCCGCCACAACCAAAATCCAGTGCATTATTTTTAGTAGGTTCTTGAAACTCACCACTGATACTTTTGATGATAGATGGCCAGGCAATATGTACATTATCAGCCACACATTCAAGAATGGAGTTTTCTTCCCCGACACTGCCAAATATATCTGTAAGTTGATCCCATTGATTCATACTTATTTCCTCTACATAATGTAAATTATTTGGGTATTTTTTTGCTTAATATGCATTTTTTTATATTGTTACGACATATAAAACTATTAATAATCTCACATCTTAGCCTCTAGTACCTATAAATAACCAAAGTTTGCCAATAGAAATCTCTATTGTCTACTTATCAGAGAGTAGCAGTGACTTACCCTGGTTGATTAATATAACTGCGAAAGGAGGCTGCATAACCACCTTTTTGCACAGTATCTTGCCCTATTTCAGTAAAAGCAGCTTCTTGAAGAGCATTAAAGCCAAGGCCCGTAGCAATAGTATTATAGAGTTTTTGAATAGCAACCAGTCCTGTAATATCCTCTATTGTTTGCTCACTCCAACCAGCCTCAAGTACTGTTTCAATGTCACTTTGTGAGATATTACTTGCATCCAGATTGAGCTTGAGCGCAAATGCTAAAACAGGTGTCAATTTTTTGCTTCTTAATGCCTCGGGAGTGGCCTTCAGTGCGTGGATCATTCCTTTACGAATACCATTACAAAATTTGGAATGGTTTGCCACGGTACCCTATCAGGGGCTGCAAGAGACTTAGGTGTAAATCACTCAACCGTTTTTCGGAGAATTGTAGCAATTGAGAAAAAGATAGGAGTTCGTTTATTCGAACGGTTGCCAATGGGGTATACCATGACAGAAGCGGGTGAAGCCATCCTGGAATCTGCTGTGTACATAGAGGAAGAAGTCTTTAAGTTATCGAGAAAACTCATTGGTGGAGACTTACGATTGAGCGGAACATTGCGTGTTACAGCACCAGATGCATTAGCTATTGATGTATTAATGCCTCACATCGTTCGCTTTTGTCATACATATCCTGGTATTGAGCTTAATCTTTCTGTCGAAAACAGTTTTTTGGATCTGAGACATCGTGAAGCGGATGTAGCCATTCGTTCTACTAATACTCCTCCGGAGATGGCGGTTGGTAGTCGTTTATGTACTTTAGGTACAACCTTCTATGGTTCTTCTGATTACCTTGCTGAACACCCCAGTGGTATGACTGAACACTATAATTGGCTAATGCCAAGTAAGGGACTTGACTGGTTTTCAGCAAATCAATGGCTGGAAAAAAATTTTCCAGCTGCATTGATCACATTCCGAAGTAATTCATTGTCAGGGTTATTTAAGGCGGTAAAATATCATCTGGGTGTTGCACCTCTACCGTTCTTTCTCGCAGATCCAACGGATGAGCTTAAGCAAGTTATGCCTCCGCCAAAAGAATTTGCATCTGAACTATGGTTACTCACTCACCCAGATCTTAGACACACCGCCCGTGTTTGTGCTTTTGTGGACTTCCTGACTGAAGCAATTGTTCAGGACAAAGATAGAATTGAAGGAATAGGCAGGACACAATCCTAAATTATGCAACAGATAGTGACTTTGATATAAACTTTCTCAAATTGGAACTTTCTTACTTTGAACGTTAGCCTGTGAATAATGCTGAATTAGAGCTATGGGATGAAACAAAAATATTCATTGTTCTTGATGAAATACTCGTAGCGGTAATTATAAAAGATTCATTATCAATTAATTTATGATGAATGGTTCTTGTATCGCCCACATTCACTGAAATAAATTTCAGTGCTTTTTGCCATTGGAGTACGTGCCCGGGTAATGGAAGCGATCAATCTGACACCTTCTTTTAGAATATGTTTGACCACCATGTTCTTCATCAGCGAAACACTGTCAAGAGGGGGGATATGTTCAGGTGGATAGCCCGTTATATCTTCACCTGCTACCACAAAATCTGTCCATACATCAAAGATATTATCATCCGTTCGCAATATTTCGCACTTACGCTGAGCTGCATTAGCATATGCAAGAATCAACAGATTAAGCCTATGGAAGTGCGGATGATCTTTAATACACTTAATCATATAAGCTGCCACTTGTTCAATGTTTTTCATTGTCATCGCAATCTTGATATATCGGCTTTCGTAGAAGTCATCCACTGACATAATAAAGGCTTTAAAGGGTTCTCCCCACAACTCATCAATGCCTTCATCACCATTGCGATGTTTAACAAGTTTTCCGAATTCCAGCGCCTCGCGAAGACATAAACCACAGGTATGCATCAGATCATTATCAGGCAGTATTTCAACACCACACGCTTCAAGATCAACAAGATGGGTGAATATATCGGCTGCCCGGTTGAACAGTGTTCCTGCGAGCATAGCTCCTTTTACACGTTTTTTTCTCGGATCCTGTTCGGCCTCGTAAGCGGCCCGAACTTCACCGAGCAGCTTTCCTGGTATATTGATGCCATGTTCCATATGATTGAACAAACGACGAGTCAATGACTGAATTAAGCTTTTTTTTGCTGAAAGGTTGTCCAAAGGCGGCTCATAGCATTTTATCCAGTAACCATCATAATAGACTTTTATTTCACCATTGCTCTCTTTTCGAAAGCCATTTTCAATAGTCTCATCCATGTTATGTTGATGCCCCTGTCATTTGAGTTTTTTTATAATGAATAATAACTGAGTATATTGATATTTCCAGGTGTAATCCAAACTTTTACAGAAATCCTTAAGATTTAGTGCTTCAGGCATTTGCAGTAAGTTTAACGTTTTCTAGGTTTATATAATGCAAAAAACTTAAGTTGATAAAGAATTCGGTAATCCTTCCACAAAGGTTCTAATTTGATCTCTAACGATACGGTAAACTTCCAGGATCTCGTCTTTGTTGGTATAACCCTTCGTTATACTGGGTGGATCATCAAAACCAACATGAATAATTTTGTGCTTAGCTGCAATGGTACGGCATGTATGATGGGCATGAGTGCAAACAGTGACTAATATATCCAGTTTAATATCATTAAAAGAATCAATACACTGGGATTTTTGCATCGAAATATCAACGCCAGCTTCTGCCATCACTTCCACTGCATAGGGATTCAGTCCATGGGTTTCAATTCCCGCAGAGTAGACATCAAAAATATCAGTTTTGAGTTTCTTTGCCCAGCCCTCTGCCATTTGGCTTCGACATGAATTACCAGTACAGAGAAAGAGAATTTTTTGTTTTTTGTTAGTTGAACCCAAGTTATTATTCAATATAATTATCTCATCCAGTGGTGAAATTTTTCGACCCAGTTTAATAATTTTTCTGGCTTATTATTTTTCTTCCAATTACCCGCTACATATTTATTGGCTTCGGCCAGTGTAGGATAAATATGTATCGTACCCAATATTTTATTTAGGCCCAAGTTATAACGCATTGCAGTGACAAACTCTATAATCAAATCGCCCGCATGCTCTCCTGCAATGGTTACGCCTAATATTTTATCTTTACCTGGCACTGTGAGAACTTTAATCATGCCTTGTGCTGTACCATCAGCAATCGAGCGATCTAAATCGTCCAGACCGTAGGTAGTCACTTCGTAGTTTATATTTTGCTCCTGTGCATCTTGTTCATTAAGCCCCACCCGAGCTATTTCAGGATCGGTAAAGGTGGCCCAGGGAATAACAGAATAATCGACTTTAAATTTCTTAAATTTACCAAATAGTGCATTTACGGCTGCATACCAAGCCTGATGAGCCGCTGTATGTGTAAACTGATAAGGGCCAGTAACATCACCTACGGCATAAATATTAGGGAAGTTAGTTTGTAAAAACTCATTGGTTTCAATGGTGTTGTTTTTACGCAGTGGGATAGCTAATTTCTCCATTCCAAAATTACTGATATTAGCACTGCGTCCCAGTGCGATAAGTATTTGCTCAAACTCAATCTGTACGATTTCAATTTCCCCCGCTTTTGTAGACGTTTCACAAAGTAGGTATTTTTTACCCCCTTTAATAATCACTTCTTTTGCTGCATGTTGGCACTTTATGTCGATACCATCATTAATAAAAGACTGTGTTACAAACTCAGAAAACTCAATATCTTCACGAGGCATAATCCGCTTACCACGTTGCACTTGGATCACTTGTGAACCTAAACGAGCAAATGCTTGGGCTAACTCACATCCAATTGGACCACCGCCTAAAATGACTAATCGCTTGGGTAACTTGGTTAATTGCCAGAGGTTATCCGAGCTTAAATAATCTATTTTATCCAGCCCGGGCATCGAGGGTATAAATGGTCGAGCACCTGTGGCAATAATAATATTTTTTGTACACAAGGTTTTTCCATTTACTTCAACCGTAAAAGGGGAGGTAATTTTTGCTTCACCCTGGATTACATTAACGCCCAGTTGACTATAGCGCTCTACTGAATCATGTGGTTCTATCTCCTTAATGACCTCATGAACTCGATTCATAATGTCTTTAAAATCAAATTCAACCTGTGCTGATTTAATGCCTAATTTTTTAGAATTTTTTATTTGATGGATTAATTTAGCCGATTTAATCAGGGCTTTTGAAGGTACACAGCCAGTATTTAGACAATCTCCACCCATTTTATGTTTTTCTATCAAAGTGACTTTAGCCTTTACTGCCGCTGCAATATAAGCGCTAACTAATCCACCAGAGCCTGCTCCAATGACGACAATATTATGATCAAATTTTGCTGGTTTTTTATATCCTTTATAGACCTTTTGAACCTTGATCAAGCCAATAATTTTTTTAGAGATTAAAGGAAGTAAACCTAAAAGGGTAAAGGATAAAATCAATGAAGGGGAAAGAATACCCTTAAGTGAATCAATTTGACCTATTTGTGTCCCTGCATTGACATAAACAGCAGTGCCTGCCAGCATGCCTATTTGACTAACCAGTAAAAAAGTGAGCATTTTCATTCGGGTTAAACCCATAATGAGATTAATCACAAAAAAAGGAAACAGGGGAACTAAACGCAGGGTAAACAGATAAAAGGCACCTTCTTTTTCAATGCCTTGATTGATGGAGCTCAGTTGACTTGAAAATTTTTCTTGGATCCAATGACGTAATAAAAATCGTGACACTAAAAAAGCCAATGTAGCACCAATAGTAGAGGCAAATGATACAACTATGAGTCCCGTTATATTTCCAAATAAAACGCCTGCAGTAAGGGTCATGATTGCTGCACCAGGAAGAGACAAAGCGGTGATTAAAACATAGGCAATAAAAAATAGCCCAATAGTCATATTGGGATTTGATTGATAGTACTCATCCATTATTGATTGATTTGACTTAATTGAATCCAGTGTTAAATAAGCACCCAAATCATATTGAATAAAAAGGAGTGCCAAAATTACAATTAGGCTTAAAAGAAGAATTTTTGATATGTATTTATTTGTTGTCATTGGGTAATCAGTGATTAATGGTAAAAGTAACTTCCAGTTGAAAGTAGGAGCAAATTAAAAAGCTTATTTATTGAGCGCTGATGCAATTTGATTTCGCCTACTTCATTATGAGCAGGGAGTTGGAAAGGAGGTTAATTTGTCACAATGGGGGGTATTTTAGAACGGATTAAATTAATAAATTGACTAAAGCGTTCTACATAAGTTTTCTCAACAGCTTTAGTTTCTTGCACCAGGCGTATCGCTTCCTTTACCAGACTGGCTGTTTCTACAGTTTCTTGTACCTTATTATTGTGTTTATTTTCTTGTGCCTGTTTCTCTTGCTGCTTAGCACGTTGTTCTTGTTTTCTATCATAGATTTCAGATGCTCTGCGCATTATTTGAGACTGTGATTGAAAATATGTCTTACTGGTTGGAAGATGATGCACTTTTTTCATTGTTCCAGAGGCTCTTGGAGTACTACACATAGCTCTATATCCTTTTAATAGGTTTAATGTATTAAGTTTGGTAATAATTATACAAAACAGGATATAAACTGCGGATGACAACAATATTAAACAAATGTCATAATGGCTTGTTTATTTACCCTCTTTTATTGAGATAGGAATTTATTAGCTAAGAATTTATAAGAAACGCTTTATTAATCCAGCACCGATAAAATGATGGTGGCAATTCTTTTGATACTTTCTCTATCTGCTCCAGATTTAATCATGGTATTTAATCCACTCATGCTACTGACCAAATAAGCAGCAATGGAACGAGCATCCTTATCTGTTGAAATTTCCCCTTGTTGCTGAGCCTGCTTGATAGCACTCTCAAATACATCAACAAAGCTTTCAATACTTTGACTAATGAGTGCTGAAATTTCTGGATCGGTTTGAGCAAACTCACTGGCCGTATTCATTGTCAGACAACCACGTCTGGCATTGAGTCCACTGGTTTCATCAGCCTTATTGTAGAATAAGATGCTGATATTACTTTTTCTTGAAGCTGCCCCCTCTAGATGCTCTTTCATCTTGCCACTCAACATGTTTTGATACTGTTGAATGCAACGTTGGAACAGTTGGTGTTTACTTTTAAATGCCTGATAAAAACTACTTTTGGATAAATCCATAGCATTAATTAAGTTTTGTAATGAGGTAGATTCATAACCTTTTTGCCAAAACAATTGCATGGCAGCATCAAGTGCAGTATCTGGGTTGAATTCTATAGGTCTTCCAGTTGTCATAATAGATACTATAAGACCAATTAGTCCAAAAGTAAAATATTTTATGCTATTTGTATTAGCATTGTATATCACTGTTTGTTCCTTTATAATTTTATTTATGGACTAGCTGTTCTTTTTATCAATGCATATTGTTTATTAAATAAAATGAAAATACTTTTATATCAGCCGGCTGCGAAAAAAATAGATAAACCCTTTCAATCATTCCCTTTAATTCATACTATGCGAGGTTCAGGTTATGTTCTTAAAGCCGAACCTGCTAGATCATAAAAAAATTAAATTTATGTCATTGCTATGTCATTTACAGGATAGTTGATAGGCTTATAATTCTATTTTAAATAGGTTTTTAACATCAGGAGAAAGGAGTTAACAGATGCGCCAAATGTTTATAGTGTACTCAGTCATCAGTCTTTTAATCATCGCTGTAGTGGCATCTTTCTGGCCTTTGTTGTTATGGTTATATGTGCTGGCTATTCCTTTGGTGCTCCTTGGTTTCTACGACATAAACCAGACTAAACATTCCTTATGGCGTAATTATCCCTTAATGGCCCGTTGGCGCTGGGTGATGGAAGCCTTACGAGGCCCCATGCATCAATATTTTATAGAACCTGAGACAGGTGGTGAGCCTACCAATCGTATGTTTCGCTCCTTAGTTTACCAGCGTGCCAAAAAACAGTTGGATACATTGCCATTAGGAACCAAAGTTGATGTTTACCGAATAGGTTATGAGTGGATGGATCACTCCTTGTCTGCCCTAAAAGAGGATAATATCAAAGCTGATTTACGTATTAAAGTCGGTGGCAGTGAATGTAAGCAACCCTATAATGCCAGTATATTTAATATTTCTGCCATGAGTTTTGGTGCTTTGAGCGAAAATGCCATTTTAGCACTTAATGGTGGAGCAAAAATTGATAGCTTTGCCCATAATACAGGCGAAGGCTCAATTAGTCCCTATCATATTCAGCCAGGAGGAGATTTAATCTGGCAAGTTGGAACGGGGTATTTTGGCTGTCGAACCAAAGAGGGAAAATTTTCTGATGATTTATTTAAACAAAATGCCTGTTTAGATAATGTGAAAATGATTGAGATTAAATTGTCTCAAGGTGCTAAACCTGGTCATGGTGGAATTTTACCAGCTGCAAAAAACACCCCCGAAATTGCTAAAATACGAAATACAGAGCCCTACACACAGGTTGACTCACCTCCAACCCATAGTGCTTTTTCAAGCCCCATTGAAATGATGCACTTTATTAAAAAACTAAGGGATTTATCATCTGGAAAACCGATTGGATTTAAACTGTGTCTGGGAAGGCGTAGTGAATTTGTTGCTATTTGCAAAGCAATGATTGAAACAGGGATTAAAGCTGATTTTATTACGGTTGATGGTGGTGAAGGCGGCACAGGAGCCGCCCCTTTAGAATATTCAAATTCTGTGGGTGTGCCTTTAAGAGATGCACTTGCCTTTATTGTTGATTGTTTAATGGGCTTTGATTTAAAAAAAGATATTAAAGTCATTGTCAGTGGTAAAGTGATTACAGGATTTCACCTGATTAAAAACCTTTCTTTGGGTGCGGATATGTGCAATAGTGCCAGAGGTATGATGCTGGCATTAGGTTGTATTCAATCTTTTGAATGTAATAAAAATAAATGCCCTACAGGCATTGCCACCCAAAATCCAAAATTTACAGCAGGTCTGGTGGTAGAAGATAAAAAGCAGCGAGTGGCTAATTTTCATCATGAAACCATTCAAAGTGTGCGAGAACTTCTGGCTGCATCGGGTTTAGATCAAACCAGATTATTAAATCGTTCACACATTCATCGTCGTGTCAGTGCAATACAGACTTTAAGATATGATCAAGTCTTTCCTTACACTACCACGGGGTGTTTATTAAAAGAGCCTTATCCTGAACAATTTGAACAGGAAATGAAAGAATCCCGTGCCGATACTTTTCATGCCCAACGCTGTTATGCCAATGTGGATGGAGAGAATGTTTGTATAGTGTCATAAAAAAGTAAATATAACCAAAGAGGCCGTTATGAAAGCATCAGATTTATTAGTTAAAGCATTAGAAAATGAGCAAGTTGAATATATCTTTGGCATACCAGGTGAAGAAAACCTGGATTTTCTGGATTCTTTAAGACATTCATCCATTAAATTAATACTGACTCGTCATGAACAAGGCGCAGGATTTATGGCGGCGACTTATGGTAGGCTAACAGGTAAACCAGGTGTTTGTTTATCAACATTAGGCCCTGGAGCCACCAACTTTGTTACTGCAGCAGCTTATGCCCAATTAGGTGGTATGCCAATGATGATGATTACAGGGCAAAAGCCGATTAAAAAAAGTAAACAGGGCCAGTTTCAAATTGTTGATATTGTGCAGATGATGAAACCCATCACCAAATACACCAAACAAATTGTTAATGGCAACCATATTCCCTCATCTGTAAGAGAAGCCTTTCGACTCGCCATGGAAGAAAGACCAGGAGCTGTGCACATTGAATTACCCGAAGATATTGCAGCGGAAGAGGTTGATGAACGACTTTTTGATGTTATAAGCTATAAACGCCCTGATGCAGATGAAGTGGCTATTAGTAATGCCGCTAAAATGATTGAAACTGCCAAAATGCCCTTATTACTGATTGGCGCAGGAGCAAACAGAAAGCAAACACATGATGCACTATCCTATTTTATAGAAACCACAGGTATTCGTTTTTTCAGCACGCAAATGGGTAAGGGAGTGGTTGACGAAAGACACCCTCAGTTTTTAGGTACCGCTGCTTTATCTGATCATGATTTTCTACATTGTGCCATTAATCGGGCAGATTTAATTATTAATGTGGGCCATGAAATTATGGAAAAACCCCCTTTTATTATGGAAGAAGGGGGGAAAAAAGTGATCCATGTCAACTTCTTTCCTAATCGCATTGATGATGTTTATTTCCCTCAATTAAATGTGGTGGGGGATATTTCAACTTCAGTTAAGCGTATAGCTGATAAAATTGAAGATAATAGCAACTGGGATCTTAGCTACTTTAATAAAATTAAAAGCGAGGTTGATATAAACCTATCGAAATATTCTAATGACAATCGATTTCCCATTTTGCCACAACGGGCGGTAAGTATTATTAGAGAACAATTGCCGGATGATGGTATAGTAACTCTCGATAATGGTGTCTATAAAATCTGGTTTGCCCGTAACTACCCTTGTTATCAGCCTAATACCTTGTTGTTAGATAACGCACTGGCGACTATGGGAGCAGGTCTGCCTTCTGCTATTGCAGCACAATTAATTAACCCTGATAAAAAAGTCATTGCGGTATGTGGTGATGGTGGTTTTATGATGAATTCTCAGGAAATGGAAACGGCCACTAGATTAAAGCTAAATTTGATTGTGATTATTTTAAATGACAGTTCCTATGGCATGATAAAGTGGAAGCAGCAAGGTTTAGGTTTTGATAACTTTGGTCTGGATTATAATAATCCAGATTTTGTAAAATATGCACAAAGTTATGGTGCTTTTGGGCATCGGCCCGATAGCTGTGAGGATTTTAAATCTATCCTCAATAATTGCCTAACCACAGAAGGTGTGCACTTAATTGATTTAGCCGTAGATTATTCATTAAATCATTCGATTTTAAATGTAAAACTGAAACAAAAAACCTGTATTTTATAATTGTGTTTATCAACTGTATTTATCAACTGTATTTATCAACTGTATTTATCAACTGTATTTATCAACTGTTGTTATCAACTGTATTTATCAACTGTTGTTATCAACTGTTGTTATAAACTATTGTTATAAACCAGAGTTACAAAAACTGATATTTTAATAAGGTACTTATATGACCAGTATAAAGGTAGTTGCTCCATACGATAATCAAGTTATTAATGAGTTGGAATTAAATACAGCTGAAGAAGTTGAAGCTGCAATTACACTGGCTCATGACTTTTTTTTAAATCGAGATAACTGGCTAGCTCCACATGAGCGGATGACTATTCTGACTAAGGTTATCACTCTGATGCAATCACGTATACCTGAGCTGGCCAAAATTGCAGCTCAGGAAGGTGGTAAACCTTATGTTGATTCATTGGTTGAAGTTGATCGAGCCATTAATGGTGTTAAATTGGCGATGGAGCACATCAGCCAAATTAAGGGTGAACAAATACCGATGGGCTTAACACCCAGTTCCATGAATCGGATTGCTTATACCTTTAAGGAACCGATTGGTGTGGTATCCTCTATTAGTGCCTTTAATCACCCGCTGAATTTAATCATTCACCAAACCATTCCTGCTATTGCAGTGGGTGCTCCAGTCATTATTAAACCCTCATTAACCACACCTTTATCCTGTCTGGCCTTTATGGATATTTTAATGGAGGCAGGTTTACCTAAAGCCTGTTGTCAGGTGGTTTTATGTAATAGGGATATTGCTGAGAAATTAGTAACTGATCCACGTATTAGTTATCTTTCATTTATTGGCTCGGCTAAGGTAGGCTGGTACTTACGTTCTAAATTGGCAGATGGTGCACATTGTGCTTTAGAACATGGAGGTGCCGCTCCAGTTATCGTAGAAGCTGATGCTGATATTGATGAGATGCTCCCTGCTTTACTAAAAGGTGGTTTTTATCATGCGGGTCAGGTTTGTGTTTCTGTGCAACGTATTTTTATTCATGAAAGTATTTGTGAACAGTTTGCACAACAATTAGCCGTTATGGCAGAAAAATTAATTGTGGGCGATCCTCTGGATAAAAAAACGGAAGTTGGCCCATTAATTTTACCACGAGAAGTTCAGCGTGTTGATGAATGGGTGAAAGAAGCCATTGATGCAGGGGCAACTTGTCTTTGTGGCGGTAAAGCAATATCAGAAACATGTTATCAACCCACGGTGTTATTAAAACCACCAAAAAATGTTCGTGTATCCACTCAGGAAATTTTTGGCCCTGTCGTTTGTATATACTCCTATAGTGATCGCAACCAGGCAATAGCACAAGCAAATTCATTAGATTATGCCTTTCAGGCTGCGGTATATACTCAAAATATCAATATAGCATTAGATACCGTCAATAAATTAAATGCCAGTGCCGTTATGGTTAATGATCACACGGCCTTTCGTGTGGATTGGATGCCTTTTGGAGGGCGTAAAGCATCTGGAATGGGAGTGGGTGGAATACCGTATTCAATGGATGAAATGATATTGGATAAAATGATGGTGATCAAACTCTAATGGTAATTGAAAGAGAAAACAGCCATGAATATTACTAATGGGCCACTGCTGATTAATAATCAAAAGTAGACATGCATTCCCTTCCAGCTTTTGATTGGCGTTGAAATTTGGGGAGTCTGCATGTTTATTTTATATCTTGTCCAGAATTAAGTATGCATTTCTGTGATGAACCATTTTTATTCTGTTTTATTGGGATATTCACACAAGTCTTCAATTAAACAAGCGCCACAACGTGGTTTTCTGGCTACGCAGATATATCTACCATGAAGAATTAACCAGTGATGGGCATCCAGTAAGAATTCTGTTGGAATTAAGCGTAATAAGCTTTTTTCTATTTCGAGTACATTTTTTCCATGGGCTATTTTAGTGCGTCTGGAGACTCGAAAAATATGCGTATCTACTGCCATGGTAAGATGTCCAAAAGCCGTGTTTAATACTACATTGGCTGTTTTGCGTCCTACTCCTGGTAAGGCTTCGAGGGCTTCGCGGTTGTCTGGAACTTCACCGGCATATTGGTGTTGCAATATTTGACAGGTTTTAATTATATTTTTTGCTTTGCTATTAAATAAACCAATGCTTTTAATATACTGTTTTAAACCTTGTTCACCCAGAGCAGCAATGGTTTTGGCACTATTTGCTATAGCAAATAGTTTTACAGTGGCCTTGTTTACACCTTTATCGGTAGCCTGTGCAGAAAGAATTACCGCAATTAAAAGTTCAAACGGGCTGTTATAATTTAATTCAGTTTGTGGTTTGGGATTATTGTCTTTAAAGCGGGAAAATATCTCTATGCGTTTTTTTTTGTTCATACCTGATTACTCATCCTGTTTACCTTAGCGTTAGCTTGTTAATCTCAGCTATGAACCACAGCAACCACCACTACTACAACCTGATGAATTAATAATTTTAGCATTTTTATTAAAGATGTATTTTAAAGACAGGTATAAAAGTAATACGGATGAAATATTTGATATAAATCCTGCGGGTTCTTCGCTGGCATTAAAAACCAGAAGGGAGTTTATACTATCTGCAAACAAAGAGTCAAAGAGATAAGCAAAAACCAGGCTACCTACGAGTACTGAACTAAGATAAATGATTAATGAGGTTTTACCCAGAGTTTTTAATACTACACTCATAGTAATGGTATTGGTTGCAGGTCCTGCAGTTAAAAAAATAAAAGCTGCGCCAGGTGAAAAGCCAGCCGTAAGTAAGGATAAGCCTAAGGGAATAGATGCCGTAGCACAGACGTATAGGGGCATTGATACCAATAATACCAGGATATAGTTAAGCCATAAATTTGAAGAAATAAAACTACTTAGATTATCCGGCATAAAGGTAACTATTAATGCCCCAAGTACTAGACCTATCATCAGAGCACGAGCGATATCTTTAAATATATCATCAAAGGCATAGGCAAGGATTTGCTGTAATAGGTTTTTTTTATCCTCAGCTTTAGCTATTATAATATTTAAAGGCAGGCGACTCTCTGTGGCGTTAGAGCAACAGCTGGATGTTTCACTGTTAAGTTCTGTAGTATTGTTATTATCTTCTTTTACTAACATTAGTGTTAATAGGCCAGCCACCAGAGAAATAACTACGGAGCTGATAAGCCTATAGATGGTAAATACCCAGCCAAATACTCCATAGGTTGCCAGAATAGAATCGGCCCCTGTAATTGGGGTAGCAATTAAAAAGGTTTGAATTGCGCTATTGCTTGCACCACTTTTTTTTAAAGCACTAACAAAAGGAATAACGCTACAGGAGCATAAGGGCAGGGGAATACCAAATAATGCGGCTTTGATATTAGCCACAAAATTGTGTTGCCCCAGATGTTTTTTAATAAAGGAGTCTGGCAAGAATAGTTTAAATACTCCCGCAATGATAACGCCCACTAAAATAAAAAAAGCGATTGAATTGAGTAAAATCCAAAAATTGTTTAACAATTGTATAAACAGCTCTTTCATTTTATATGGTATTGCTTTGTTAAGTGAAAAATTGTGCTAAATTAAATGCAATAAAGGAAAAAATCCAGGCGGTTGCTGTAGTAAACACAAATAAGTAGCCCAAATATTTCCAGCCGCCTGCTTCACGCATAAAAACCATAGATGCAGCTAAGCAGGGCAAGTATATCATAACAAAAACTATAAATGAGATACCAGCGGGCAGGCTTATATTGTTACGTATTTTTTCAACCAACCCGACACTTTCTTCGGTTGCATCTCCACCCATTCCATATAAAATACCTAGCGTGGCAACTACTACTTCTTTTGCTGCAAGTCCTGTTTCCAGAGCAATAGCCATACGCCAGTCATATCCAAGCGGTGCAAAAAATGGCTCAGAAGCATGGCCTATTATTCCCAGGTAGCTATTTTCTAGCTTGTACAAGGCCAGCTCATTTTCAAGTTGTAGTGCTTTTTCTTTATTAATTGCTTGTTCAATTTGTGTTTGATAGAGCAATTCTGCTTCAGGTAGTTTAGGGTAATTACTGGCAAACCAGATTAATACTGATGCGAGTAAAATAAATGTTCCTGCTTTTTTAAGATACATCATTGCCTGACCTGAAACAGTATGCCAGACTAATTTTACAGAGGGTAAGCGGTATTTAGGCATTTCCATTACAAAGGGTTCATCCTCACCCTTAAAGGCTGTTTTTTTAAGCACTTTTGCTGCGATAATACCTAATAAGGCTCCAGTGATGTAAATAATAAAAAGCATATTACCAGCGTGTTGCTCTGCAAAAAAAGCACCTACAAATAATACATAGATGGGCAGGCGTGCTCCACAGCTCATAAAACCAATAATAAAAAGAGTTAATAAGCGGTCGCGATCATTTTTTAAGGTTCGTGCTGCCATATAGGCAGGAACGGAGCAGCCAAAACCACTTACCAGAGGAATAAATGATTTTCCATGCAAGCCAAATTTATGGAAGAATCCATCCAGTAAAAAAGCGACGCGGCTCATATATCCAGTTGTTTCTAATAGTGCAATGCCAGTGAAAAGAATAAGGATGTTGGGTAGGAATAATATTACTGCACCCACTCCTGCAATTGCTCCATCAGCAATTACAGAGGCAAGTTCAGTATCCCCTAAAAACACTTTGGTGCCATCAATTAACATGGCAAAAAAAGCATCAATCCAATCCATGGGGATGCTGCCAATTTCAAAAGTTAGCTGGAATAAACCCCACATTAAGAATAAAAAAATAGGTAAGCCTAAAAATTTATTCATTAATAAACGATCAATTTTTTCGGTAATCGTCTGCGCTTGTATTTTTTTATATTTTACTGTTTCAGCAACAGTTCCTTTGCTAAAGGCATTTTTTTCATCATTAAAAATATCATCAAGATCTTTTGTGTCGTAGTGTAAATATAAGTGCTGGTAGGCTTGATTAACAATAGGTTGTAATTCAGTCCAGATGGGTTGTTCACGGAAGTGTAAATAGGTTTCTTTATCTTCTCGTAAGAGTTTTATCGCCAGGACTCTAAAAGAGGTTTCGTAGTTGATCTTTTTTTCTTCTAAAAAGGTAGAAATATGATTGATTTCCTGTTCAAAAACTTCACTGAATTGCAGGTGAAAATTATTTTCACTATGATTATAGCAGTTGATTATGGCTTGAATAACTTCATCAATTCCTGTTTTTTTTATAGCGGAAGTTTTAATACAAGATACACCTAATATTTTACTGAGTTGCTGCTGATTAATCTCCACTCCCTCATTGATTGCTTCATCTGTCATATTCAGAGCAACTACTATTTTTTTATTTAGAGCAAGCAACTCAGTAGTAAGTAATAAATTTCGCTCTATATTGGTTGAATCAACTACATTGAGGATAAGATCGTAGCTATTGGTATCCAAATATTGTTTCGTAATCCGCTCTTCAATAGTATACTCTGTTAATGAATATGAGCCAGGTAAATCTATAACTTCAAAATTGTAACCATTGCTGCTAAATCGAACTACGGCTTTTTTTACTGTAACACCACTAAAATTTCCAACTTTTAGTTTTGCATTAGCAACAGAGTTTATTAAGGCACTTTTACCTACATTGGGTTGTCCAACTAAGGCAATTTTTACGGTGTTCACAAAGCCACCATAACTTTTTCTGCTTCTACACAACGTAAGGCTATGCGGGTTCTATTAATACGTATTTCCATGGTTTTTTTTGTCAGAGAGTATTCTTCAGTAAATACCGTTACTCCTTTTACCAGGCCAAAAGAATTGAAGCGATTTTTTAGCTCTCTACTGGCATCGATAGATGTAATAGTTGCAGATTGGCCTTTTTGCAGATGATTTAGAGTCATGGAAATACCTCAGTTGAATTAAGTGTACATATATTCTAAATGATATCGCTTATCATTTAAATGATTAAAGTCAAGAGTTTAGCTTTTTTTGTGCTTTTCTTGCAAAAAATAAAATAAAAAAACTAAAGTTAGTTTCAATTTTGCCGATAGTTTGAGCATTAGAGTTTCAACATAAATACTAGATAATGAATAAGGATAAGATGATGAATAATTTGAGAATTAGTGTAAGGTTATGGATACTTACAGGTGTTATGGTTGCTTTAATGATCATTATGGGGTTTTTAGGCCTTACTGGTATGAGTTCAACTCAGAAGTCATTAGAAGAATTGTACAATGGTCCACTGGCTCACACTCGAAATATGGGGGTGCTAATGAGTGCCTTTCAGAGTATTGAAAGTGAAATAGCTTTGGCAATTCAACATGCCCCTGATTCAAAAGTACTGGATCTGCATAACCACTCTATTGATAAACATCTGGATGTTATAAATAAAGATATTCAATCTATTGAAAAATCAATTGCAACGGTATATGAGGCAATTAATCGTTTTGATTCAGGGAGAGGTGGTGAAGGTTTACAGCAGATAAAAAATATTGAGAGGGTTTATCATGATTTTTTAAGCAATGGAGCGGTAAAGGCTATTAGCCTAATAAGACAAAATAAATATTATGAAGCTGATAAAGTATTAGTAACTGATATGAGAAGGCTTTACCAAAAGGAAAAAAAATTATTAGATAATTTTATTGAATACAATAATAATGAAGCTATAGCGATTTTTGAAAAAAGTGAGGAAAATTATCAATATATATTATTAGAAAATATAATTTTGATTATTGTAGCTACAGTGCTGGGATTGTTTTTATCTTTTATGATTATCCGCGGAATTCAAGTATCAGTAAAAAAATTACAAGCCGCATCAAATGATTTTGCTAACGGGGATATGACTACAACAATCACTGATTTTTATCAGGATGAATTAGGTGAAGTATGTAAATCGTTTAATCAAATGGCGGTTAATTTTAGACATGTGATTAGCGAAGTATTAAATAGTACGGAGCAGCTGGCTTCTTCTGCTGAGGAACTTTCTGCCACAACGGCTCAAACTCAGGAGGGTTTAAAGCAACAAAAGGAAAAAACGGCTGTGGTGACTCTAGAAGTCAGTAATATGAGCCAATCTATGGTTGAAGTAAAACAAAATGCGGATAATGCAACTGATTCTGCTAAAACCTGTAATCAGGAATCTCAACAAGGTATGGGCATTGTTTCAGATACTATTGAGTCTATTAATTCCGTGGCTACTGAATTACAAAATGCTGCTGAAACGGTTAAAAGTTTAGAAGAGAATACAGAAAAAATGAGCTCTATTATTGAGGTAATTAAGGGCATTGCCGAGCAAACCAACTTGTTGGCTTTAAATGCTGCTATTGAAGCCGCTAGAGCAGGTGAGCAGGGACGGGGTTTTGCCGTAGTTGCTGATGAAGTAAGAACACTTGCCAGTCGGACTCAGGAGTCAACTGAAGAAATTCATAATATGATTGAACAACTGAAAACAGGCACACAGCAAGCAGTTAATGTAATGAATAGAAGTCAGGAAGAGGCTAATAAAAGCGTAGAAAAATCTTCAGAGGCCGATCAATCATTAAAACGTATTAATAGTGCGGCAGATAGCATCTTGCAAATTAATACCCAGATTGCAACTATTGTAGATTCACAAAACACTATGGCAGGCAGTATTAATGATAATATTATAGTCATTAACCAAATTGTTGAAGGGGCAGCAGATGGCTCTGAGCAAACAGCTATTGCCAGTAGTGAATTATCTACTACCGCTTCCAATCTACAGGCTCTGGTTTCAAAATTTACCGTGTAATAATAGCAAGAGCAATTATGAATATTTAATTAGCCATTCATAATTATGTTTACTGATACACATTGTCATATTGATTTTGAAGTATTTGAAAAAGATAGAAAGCAAATACTTCAAAATTGTCTTAAAAAAAATATTCAACGAATTATTGTTCCCTCTGTTAGAGCGGTTGTTTGGGAGAAGACACTTGAAGTATGTAGAGCCAAATCAGATTCAACTCCTGTTATGCTTCCAGCTCTTGGTTTGCACCCCTTTTTTTTAGCAGAACATAGTGAAAAGGATATAAATCTGCTAGAGGAATATGCTAAAAAAACACCGCTAAAAGCAATTGGTGAAATAGGTCTGGATTTTTATTTAAAAGATTTAAATAAGGATAAACAAGTATTTTATTTTCAGCAACAACTTGTTATCGCTCATAAGTATTCTTTACCGGTTTTAATTCATGCAAGAAAATCACATCAGGATATTATTCAGTTATTAAAAAAATATCGTCCCTTAACTGGTATTATCCATGCGTTTAATGGCAGTGAAGTGCAGGCAAAAGAATATATAGAACTGGGTCTTAAACTGGGTTTTGGAGGTGCATTTACTTATCCAGGGGCAAAAAAATTACGCTATCTGGTTAGTCATCTGCCATTGCAAGCTATGTTATTAGAAACGGATTCACCCGATATGTTACCCTGCTTTATTAAAAAATCTGCAACTACTCCCGCTCCAGCCAATAGCCCAGAAAGTATAATTGGGATTTTTAATGAGTTTGTATCTCTTAGAGAAGAAACATCAGTAGAAATTGAGTCTCAGCTAGAAAAAAATATTTTAGCTTTGTTTCCTAAAAACTTATAAATTTTCAAAATTTTCCATCTCTTTTAATACAATTAAAATAGAGGTGGTTAAAATAGTTAATTCTTCTTTAGAAATAATATAAGGAGGCATTAAGTAAACCAGTTTATTAAAGGGTCTAATCCATACACCTGCTTTAACAAAGCGAGCCTGAATCCAGTTCATATCTACATTATGGTGTAATTCAACTACTCCAATAGCTCCTATTACACGAACTTCTTTAACAATGGATAGATGCTGGCAGATTATTAACTCCTTGTTTAATTGCTGTTCAATATTTTTTATATGGGATTGCCATTCACTGTTTAATAATAAGTCAATACTGGCTTTAGCGACTGCACAGGCTAATGGATTAGCCATAAAGGTCGGGCCATGCATTAATACTCCCTGTGATTTTTCTCCATTATCAAAATGAATTCCATCTACCACTTTTTTATTACAAAGTGTTGCAGCCAGGGTCATATAACCTCCAGTCAAAGCTTTACCCAGGCAGAGTATATCTGGGACTATATTAGCTTGTTGATAAGCAAACAGAGTACCAGTGCGTCCAAAACCAGTGGCAATTTCATCTAGAATAAGCAGTACATTGTATTCATCACATAACTTTCTCACCTGACGTAAATATTCAGGACAATATATTCTCATGCCTCCAGCTCCCTGAACTATAGGCTCAAGGATTACTGCGGCAATAGTTTGCTGGTGCTGTTCAAGCAAAAATTTAAAGCTGTTAATGTCTTCACTATTCCATTCTTTATCATTTTTGCATTGTGGGGCATCTGCAAAAAAATGTGTGTTTAATACTCCCTGGAAAATGCTATGCATACCATTTATAGGGTCGCAAACAGACATGCTTGCAAAGGTATCTCCATGATATCCATTACGAATCGTTAATAGCTTATGTTTGTTTTTAACTCCCTGAGCAACCCAATATTGCAATGCCATTTTTATAGCTACTTCTACTGCAACAGAGCCGGAATCTGAAAAAAACACATAATCAAGAGAGGGATCGGTAATTTCTATTAATGTTTTAGCCAATTCTATTGCAGGTTGGTGGGTTAAACCTCCAAACATTACATGTGACATTTTTTGTAACTGGGTATTAATTGCCTGGTTTAGAACAGGGTGATTATAACCATGAATTGCTGCCCACCAGGAAGACATGCCATCAATTAATTGTTGGCCATTAGCTAGTTTAAGATAAACACCCTGGGCAGATTCAACTTGAAAAGTGGGGGATGGTGTTTTCATACTGGTATAGGGATGCCAGATATGATCAATATCGTATTGATGTGAAGTATTATTGCTCTGTTCGGATGTAGAGTCAGACAAAATCTATTACCATGGTTAATTATTTTTTAGCTGTGAGTATTCACGCCTTTTTTAAAAAGGTTCGAATGTTCATTTTTTGTAATTTAGCTTTAATGAGTTTTAGCTTTTTTTCATCACTGGAGGGGCCAATACTCACTCTATAGACTTTTTTTCCATTGGTTAACCAACTGCTGGATATATGGCTTTGCACTCCCATAAAAGCTAATTGTGCTTTCATTGATTCAGCTTTTTGTTTGGATTGGAAGGCCCCTACCTGTAATTGATAGAGGTTTTTATTTTTTTTCCAGCTAGTTTTAATTGTAGCTGTTGCTTTATTCATTGTGCTAGCCTGTTTGCTATTGCTATTGCTATTGCTATTGCTTAGTTTAGTTATTTTAGTCTCAACAACTTCTGGCACATTTACCTCAACTTCAACATCTGGCAGCATGGTATAAAATTCATACTCAGGGACTTGTATTTTCGTTTTAGTTAGGGGTTTTTGTGCGTTATTTTTTTTAGCTGCAGTTTTATTTTTTGTAGTGGATGCAAATTTTTTAACAACGGGTTTATTTTGTTTCTTAGCTGCTAATGGTAATTTACTTTTACTTGTCTGCTGAACTGGATTAGCTGGATGAGCCAGCTTTTTACTATTGCCTGCTGGCTGCTTATCCAGAAATACTAGAAACGCAATAAAAAGACCAACAATTAAGCCTACGGATAGATAGATTAAAACACCAGCCGAGTTTGAGTTATTGACCTTTTTTTTAGGCGTAGCTGAAGGTTTTCTTTTAGTTTGCTTTTTTTTAGAATAATCTCTGGACATTAGCTATTACATTTCCTCAGGAGCAGAGACACCGAGTATAGTTAAACCATTAACTAATACTTGTTTAACTGCCAGAATAAGCATCACACGTGCAATACGAATACTATTTTCTTCAACAATAAAATGGTGCTTATTATAATAAGCATGTAAGGCATTTGCGAGTTCACGTAAATAAAATGCAATCAGGTGTGGCTCGTGTTTTGCTCCAGCACTGGCAATTGTTTCGGGGTATTTACCCAAGTGTGCAATCAGTTCCAGCTCATGCTCTTCGTTTAAAACTTCTAGATTAATATTATCAATATAGTCAGCTTGATCAAAGTCTGTGGATTTCCAATCGGGATACTTTTCGTCTAATTGTCGTATTACACTGCAAATCCGTGCATGTGCATATTGAATATAATAAACAGGATTGTCAGAAGATTGAGATTTAGCTAAATCCAGATCAAAATCCATATGCTGTTCACATTTACGCATTACATAAAAAAATCGCGCTGCATCATTGCCAACTTCTTTACGCAATTCTCTTAGGGTAACAAAAGATCCACTACGTGTGGACATCTGTACTTTTTCGCCGCCTCGATATAAATTAGCAAATTGAACCAGGAGTATTTCTAAACGGTCTTTATCAATTCCCAGTGCGGTTAGGGATGCTTTTACCCGGGCAATATAACCATGGTGATCGGCTCCCCAGATATTAATAACATGATCATAGCCACGATTAAATTTATCCATATGATAGGCAATATCTGAAGCAAAATAAGTGCTTTGGCCATTTTCCCTGATTACTACTCGGTCTTTGTCATCACCAAAATCGGTGGATCTAAACCATAGGGTATTGTCTTTATTATCAATAAAACCTTTATCCTGTAATAGCTGTACTCCAGTATTAACCAAGTCTTTTTCTACTAATGATCTTTCACTATACCAATGATCAAATTCTACTCCAAAACCAGCCAGATCATCGCGTATATCTGCTAGTATGGATTGGATGGCTAAATCAAAGATATTGCTATAGGAGGTTTGTCCTAGCAGTGTTTTTGCTTGAGAGATCATGGCATCAATATATAACTCTTTGTCTCCGCCCTGATCTTCGTCTGCTGGTAAGTCTTTGAGTACTTGCTCTGCTGTAAACAGATAATTTACTTTTTTATCTTCACTCAGCTGTGCTGCAATATCAGCTATATAATCACCCTTGTATGCATTTACTGGAAAGCTGATATCTATTTGATTAGCTTGAAGATATCTCAACCAGACAGAGGTAGCCAGGATATCCATTTGACGGCCTGCATCATTTACATAATATTCGCTATCTACCTGATAGCCACATACCTTTAATAAATTAGCCAGGGTTGCTCCATAAGCTGCACCACGACCATGGCCTACATGTAAAGGACCTGTTGGATTAGCAGATACAAATTCAATTTGTATTTTTTTAGGCTGTCCTATTACTTTGCCATCCACCAAACTACCCAGATTATTCGCGCCGTATTGTTGGGTTTTTTTATGTATCTCTCTAATAATATTGTACTGAAGAGATTGATTAATCGTAAAATTGATAAAACCAGGGCCTGCAATAGCGGTTTTAGTTAACATGGGGTTTTCGCCAATAGCTTCAATAATTAACTGGGCAATTTCTCTGGGATTGCGCTTGGCGGGTTTGGCTAATAACATTGCTACATTAACTGCAAAATCACCATGGGCCTTATCTCGACAGCGGTCAATTTTAATTTGTGGCATAGTAACCGCTAAGCTATTGTCATCAATAAGTTTCTGTATTGCCTGTTGTACCATGTGTTCGAGTTGCTGTTTCAATTTCACTACCCATTAAAGTCTATCAAAGCCTGCTATTTTAACCTGTAATGCTATTACTACAAACAATTTTTTTATTCTATGTACAGAGCTATGATTATTGAAACCTGTCTGGTAGTAATAATTTAAATTATAGTAACTTTATTACAGGGCTGATGTGTATCTCACAAGGTAAGAGTAGATAGCTTAATATCTTATTGATGAGGAAGTAAAAAAGCTTAAGGATGGTTTAAAATCTATGGATAATTGAGACTTATAACCTGCCTGTTAAATGTAAAAACAAATCATCATCCGCATCATGTTCGCTGATAACTTTGCCTTTTACTGAATTTCCTGTTTGGTGAATGGTTTGTTTTTTATGTGAAATAAGAGGATGCCAGGGGGGCAGGGGCTTTTTTTCTGCAATAAGGCGATAAGCACAATGCGGGGGCATAAAATAAACTTCGTCTATATTATCTTTTGTTAGAGTAACACAAGTGGGTACTTTTTTGCTGCGGGAGGTGTAACATTGACATGAGCAACTTTCAAGATCTAAATATTGGCAAACTACATTGGTATCATAAATAACACCATCATCTTCATCCTCTAATTTTAGCGTGCAGCATTTTGCGCAGCCATCGCATAAGGATTCCCACTCCTGTGGAGTATAATCAGCAAATGATTTTTCTTGCCAAAAATTATGCTTGGTTGTTGACACGGGTGTTAATACCACATAAAAAAATTATTTTGTCAATGACCCTGGGTACTAGTTTTTATACACCAATAATAAGTGTACTTGATATAACGCCAAATATGACAATAAAAGCCAATACCATAAGTGGATCAATTGTTTTCCAGAAAGAACGTCTCATTTTATCCCCGAGATTTATTTTAATAAAGTATAAAACCTTAAGATAATTAGTGGAAATGCAAGTTAAACAATGTGCTTAACTAAAAATACTATCTTAAGAATCTGCGCTTTTATATAAAATTACTACTAAATATACTAAAAATTTGTTATTTATTATAATGTTTAGCTGACTTAGTTAAAGTATATTATAAAATGTTATTTTTGTACAATTTTTATTGTTGTTCTTTGTTTGCTCAGTTGCTAAAAGTTTAATCAGTTGCTAAAAATTTTAAATAGGCAATATTATCTGTTTCTTCCCAAAAAGGATAGCCTAGTTCTTCTAAGTAACTAGAAAATTTTTGGTTATCTTCTTCAGGCACCTGAATTCCAGTTAAAACCCTTCCATATGCTGAGCCATGGTTTCGATAATGAAATAAACTAATATTCCACTGCTGCCCTATTTTATTTAAAAATCGTAATAAGGCCCCGGGTCGTTCAGGAAATTGGAAACGAAATAGTCTTTCATTATCAACCTGTTTGCTCTTGCCTCCAACCATATAACGAATATGCAATTTAGCTAATTCATTGTCGCTCATATCATGGGTTTCATAACCCTTATCAAGAAGAGACCGGATAATTTTATCTCGTTCAGTACCCAGATTATTTACTTTAACACCAACAAAAATCTGAGCTTTATTGGAATCGCAATAGCGGTAATTGAATTCGGTAATACCTCTATGTCCAATGATTTTACAAAAAGTTCTAAAGCTTCCTGGTCGCTCATCTATAACGGAAGTAAATAATAATTCTCTATGCTCTCCTATTTCTGCCCGTTCGGTAACATGACGCAGGCGATCAAAATTCATATTTGCACCACTGGTAATGGCTATTAAATTTTGTTTGCTAATATTTTTTTGATTAATATATTTTTTTGCTCCAGCAACAGCTAATGCACCCGCTGGTTCCATTATTGTTCGGGTATCATCAAATATATCTTTGATTGCAGCACAAATTTCATCCGCACTGACCAGGAGTATTTCATCAACAAAATTCTGTGCTATGTGAAAGGTTTTTTCACCCACCTGTTTTACTGCTACGCCATCTGCAAAAATTCCTACATGCTCAAGAATAATACGTTCACCTGCTTTTAGTGCATCATGCATACATGCTGCATCATCAGGTTCTACTCCAATAATTTTTATCTGTGGATATAAAAACTTAATATAAACGGCAATGCCAGAAATTAAACCACCTCCACCAACGGGGACAAATATGGCATCAGGTATGGAGTCACATTGTTGCATAATTTCCATAGCAATCGTACCTTGCCCAGCAATAACATCTTCATCGTCATAAGGGTGTATAAAAATGCGGCCTGTATCGGTTTCTATTTGTTTTGCATACTCATATGCTTCATCATAACTATTTCCGCGTAACTTAACGGAAGCACCATAAAATTCTACCGCTTTAACCTTTATTTCCGGTGTGGTTTTTGGCATAACAATGAGTGCATTAATGCCTAAACGTTTTGCGGATAAAGCAACGCCCTGGGCATGGTTTCCTGCAGAGGCAACAATCAGACCTGATTTTTTTTCCTGCTCACTGAGTTGTAAGATTTTATTATAGGCTCCTCGCAGCTTAAATGAGAAAACAGCTTGAAGGTCTTCACGTTTAAGACTGATGTTATTTCCATAACGGCTAGATAAGTTTATTGCTTTTTCTAAGGGAACTTTGTTAACCAGATCGTAAATATGTGCCTGTAGTATCTTTTTTACGTAATTATTGAGTATTGATTGTGGCGTATTAAGCGTAGAAGAGGGGGAAGGTGAAAGGGACAATGTTGGCTTATTGTTCATTAGTAATGGAGTAGTTAGAAATAATTAAGGTTAAGCCATAATTATAACATTAAAGCATATATTGTTTTAATGTTTTTTTTCCATTCAAAATAAAGGATTATAGCTATATTCACTAACTGAACCATAAATGTTTAATAGTGAGCGCTTTTATTCTAGAAAAAATCAATTTCGGCTTCGGTTCTGCTTTGTTTGGCTTTTTTGAGATAGGCTTTTTCGCGTTTTTCGATGGTATTGTTGTGAATACTTATAATACGTTTAAGAAAAATATCCCCAGTTTCGGGAATATAATATATTTTTCTTCCATGAGAGCCTGCTACGTCATTAGAAACTACTGGGATAGATTCAACTTTTAAATAGTTGGAAACAAATTCGATATTTCGTTCACCCACTTTCATATTTGATTCAAACATCTGCGCACCACCAAAGATCTTTGCTTCAAAGAAACTTCGGTTGCCTCCACGTTTTATAATATCGTTGATCAGCATTTCCATTGCCAGATCGCCATAACGAGTTTCCGAACTTTCATAATTTTCTGCCCAATTACTGGTTTCTGGTTTCTTTTTTTGCTCAGGTAATAAAAAGTGATTCATGCCCCCAATGCCTGAACGAGTGTCTCGAATGCATGCGGCAATACATGATCCTAATACGGTAACTAAAATCTCTTTTCCTGTAGTAGTGTGGTACTCTCCTGGCAGTAGTTTTACCGTATGGCGTTTAAAGCGGGGATCCCAATAGGTATTCTTTGCATCATGAAAATCAGACATTCAGGTTTATCCTAATAGTTTTTTTAATACCATTAGTAATTGCTCCGGCTTAAATGGTTTTACCATCCAAACTTTTGCACCCGCAGCCTGACCTTGCTTTTTCATCTCTGCTGAAGATTCTGTGGTGAGCATAATTATAGGGCTAAATTTATTATTAGCATTTTGTTTAATTGCTTTAATAAACTCTATGCCATTCATATTAGGCATATTTAAGTCGGTGATAATAGCATTAAAGCGTTCGCTAAGTTTGCTAACTCCATCTTGTCCATCGTTTGCAGTTGTAACTTCAAAACCTGCATTTTTCATCGCTATGCCAACTACCTGGCGCATAGATGCTGAGTCATCAACAAAGAGTATTTTTTTTCCCATAATATATGTTTCCAATTTACAAAGGTGTTAATAAAATCAGCTTTAAGTATAGTATAAACTATTGAAAAAAAGCTGCGTAATGAGACAGATGTTAAAAAAATGTAATTTCATCATCGTCATCTACTTCAGTTTTAGGTTTTTTTTCAGTTTCTTTTGGTTGTTTTTTATCGATATTTGCTACGGAGTCTTTTTGTTTTGCTGTGGCACGTAAGTATGCTTGTCGCTCCGATTCCATTGTGTAGCGTTTATTTATATCGTCTTCTAACTGATGAGATTGCTCTAAATCGTCTATGCTCAATAAGGTATCTAGAGAAGTAATATCAGTGCTTATTTTAACTAAGTCTTCTTGTACGTGCTCTAAAATTTGCCTGGTACTGTCTTGAAATTGTAGCGATACCATAATTTCTGAAGTACTTGCCTGAACATTTTCGGTATCAGTTACCAATTCGGTCATCATGGTATCTAAAATATGTACATCCTTATCAATATCAGATGCTACGGTGTTCATATGCATTCTAAATATATCAAGGGTTGCGATGTCTTCTTCAACAAAGGAGCTAACGGTTTTTTCTAGAGCGACGATACTAGTCTGTAGATTATCCAAACTGGTGCGAATTTCATCACCTGTCTGAGTTGATTGCATTGACAGATTGCGAACCTCATCTGCAACTACTGCAAATCCTCTACCATGCTCCCCGGCTCGGGCCGCTTCAATAGCTGCATTAAGAGCTAAGAGATTAGTGGTTGAGGCAATCCCCTGAATATGATCTGCTAGTGCATTAATATTTTTATTTTGTTTATTAAATGCTTCAAACTGCTTTAATAGCGCTTGTGATTTACCTGTTTGTATTTCTATACATTCATCTAATCTTTTTATTACTTCTTCATTGTCATTCAATCGCGAAATTAAACCTTTTTCACCCGATCCTAGTAGTTCTTCTTTAATATGTGAAGACACTTTGACACTCTGGTTTATTTTATCTAATAAATCAGAAAAGTTATTCCCCAGGGAAAGTGCGGCTTCACCTGTTGCAGCTATAACATCATTTATTTGTTCATTATGTACTGGTAGTGCTTTGGCTGTATAGTCTAACACCATATGTGCAGCGAGTTGTTTTTCTTTATTATCGGTTATTTGAGCAATACTACCTGCTTCAATATCATCAAAATTATGCTCAGTTTTATGTAATTGATAAAAACTGTAAATACCAATTAAAAGGGCTGTAGTTATTCCAATTAAATCAATAAAAAGCTGGTTACTCAGACTAATGAGTATCGGTATCAATATTAATAATAAAATGCTTAATTTTTTCATGGTGTTATCTTTTTTAATTTTTTATTATCTGATTTACCCTTTGCAAGCATTAAGCAATACCTGGGGAATATTTTCTAATGCAATCATTTCTTTAGCTGCACCTCTTTTCCATGCCTCTTTAGGCATACCAAAAACAACGGAGGTTTTTTCATCTTGAGCATAGGTGGTTGAACCCGCTTGTTTCATCTCTAGTAAGCCTTCGGCCCCATCGTCGCCCATACCTGTCATTAAACATCCTACTGCATTTCTTCCTGCATAACGTGCAACTGAGCGAAATAAAACATCTACAGAAGGGCGGTGACGGCTGACTAATGGACCATCAATAATATCTACCTGATATTGTGCACCACTGCGTTTAAGTAACATGTGCTTGCCTCCAGGTGCAATTAATACTCGACCGGGAATTACTCTATCTCCTTTTTTTGCTTCATATACATCCATTTCACTCAGTTCATTTAGGTGCTGGGCAAAGGAAGTGGTAAATTTTTCTGGCATGTGCTGAACAATTACTATGCCTGGAGAAATTGCAGGCATTTTTTCTAGCACTTTTCTTAATGCTTGAGTGCCTCCTGTTGAGGCTCCAATTGCTATAATTTTCTCTGTTGTTTCTGTCATTGCCGTGGCTGTTTTACTTAATACCACATCGGCAGAATTTTTCTCTCGTACTTTTAATGCTGGCGCTCGTCGTTTGCGTACTTTGGATTTTGCGGCAGCTTTTACTGCAAGAATTACTTCATCAACAGATTGTTGCAAAAAACCTTTAACACCAATTTGTGGTTTGGTAATAATTTCAACTGCACCGCTTCGCATTGCATCCAGAGTGGTTTCTGCTCCTTGTTCTGCAAGGCTGGAGCAAATAACCACAGGAATAGGGTCTTCGCTCATTATTTTTTTTAAAAATGTTACTCCGTCCATGCGGGGCATTTCAATATCTAAAGTAATAACATCTGGACGATTTTTTTTAATAAACGCCATTGCATAGATAGGATCTCGTACTTGCCCAATTACCTCAATAGATTTATCGGTAGTTAATATATCGGTCATTACCTTGCGAACTAATGCTGAATCATCAACTACTAAAACCTTAATCTTTCCTCTCACTTAAGTGCCCTTAAATTTATATAAAAATATAAAAATATAAAAATCATATCTGTTGATATACTGATGGTTGGATTACTTTTAGGTTATCACATAGACCATGTAGGGATTCAGAGTGACCAGTGAATAGGTAGCCGTCAGTTTTAAGGCAGCTTGCCAGTCTTTTTACCACTTTTAACTTATGTTCTGTATCAAAATAGATCAGTACATTACGGCAAAAAATAAAATCAAATTTTTTAGTTGGTAAGCTGCTATGCATTAAATTAAATGCTTTAAACTCAATTTTTTCCTTTAGCTCTGGAACAATAGCAATATAGTTCTCTTGTGATCTAACCCCTTTAAGCATGTATTTTTTTTGTCGCTGTATTGTTAATCCTTTCACTCTATCTTTTAAATAAACACCTTGTTTGGCTTTTTTTAAAATATCAGTAGATATATCGGTTGCCAAAATATCCCAAGGGCGTGAAAGCGTTCGAACTTCAGCCAGTAGCATGGCTATGCTATAGGGTTCCTGTCCACTAGAACAGGCGGAGCTCCAAAAGGAAATTGGTTGTTGTGGATTGCTTTTTTCTATAACTTTGGCAACAAAGTCAAAATGCTTTTCTTCACGAAAAAACCAGGTTTCATTGGTGGTTAATAAATCTATAAATTGTTGCTGTTCTCTGGGATTATTACCTGTGTTTATAAGCTGATAATAGCTATTGTAATTATTTAATTCAAGAGCTACCAGGCGTTTTCTTAAGCGTCCTTCAACCAGCGCTTTTTTACTTTGGTTCATATTAATGCCAGCTAATTTAAAAATAAGCTGGGCAAATTTTCTAAATTCATGATCGCTAAGAGGTGAGGGTGAAATAATCATAGTATTAATTAATGAAATCTTGGTTGCATTTGAATACTATTTTTATCTGCCTGCATAAATTGTCTCTTCTCATTACTTACTACGTCTTTAACCAGGCCAGGGACATCCATTACCAGTGCAACATGACCACTGCCTAAAATAGTAAATCCAGCAAAACCATTCAGGCCTTTAAAAATTCTGCCCATAGGTTTGATTACTGCCTGAGTTTCGCCTAATAAAGTATCTACGGTCATGCCTACTTTTTTATTCCCAAATTGCACTACCACAACATTTTCATGCCTTCTCTTATGGACGGCTTTTTCCTCTACAGGAGCAGGGGAAGTCGTTCTCTTTTCATTTCTTTCTATAGAAAAATACTGAGTAAGTTTAATTAATGGTAACACTTCATCTCGAAGAGTAATGTAATCGTGTATTGAAGTTTCTTCAAGTTGTGTTTCATTTAGGGTAACACATTCTTTAATCATATCTAAGGGGATAATAAAATCTTCGAAATTAACCTGTACATGGAAGCCATCAATAATGGCCAGAGTGAGAGGCAATTGAATACTTATAGTGGTGCCAGTTCCTTTTTCAGAGTTTATATTGATGCTGCCACGTAATGATTCAATATTACGTCTAACTACATCCATGCCTACCCCTCGTCCAGAAATATTACTTATTTCTTTTGCCATAGAGAATCCTGCTTCAAAGATGAGGTTAAATATTTCAGTACGGGATAATTTTTGTCCCTCTTTAACCAGCCCTTTTTCAATGGCTTTTTCTAATAATTTGTCTGCATCAAGACCTTTGCCATCATCGGTTATTTTAATAACTATCATCCCTGCTTCATGATGAGCATTGAGTTTGATAAGGCCTTCTCTTTCTTTGCCCTGGCGTTCTCTATCATCTGGTAATTCAATGCCATGATCCAATGAATTTCTGACTAAATGCATTAATGGATCGGCAATTTTTTCTATTACTGTTTTGTCTAATTCGGTCTCTGCTCCATAAATTTCCAGGCGAATATTTTTTTGCAGATTGTTTGATATATCACGAACCACACGATGAAAGCGGTTAAAGGTTGCTCCTATTGGAATCATACGCAAACCCAGTGCGGTTTCTCGTAACTCTTCCAAGGATAACATCATATTTTCCATGGTTTCACTTAAATCATCATCATCAAATTTTTCTGATAATTGACTCATTTTTGCGCCATTTATAACCAGTTCTCCAACCAGGTTCACAAGTTTGTCTAATTTTTCCGAGTCAACTTTTACAAAATTTAGGGCCTGTTGTTTTTTGGCTTTTACCTTTTTCTGTTTTTCCAGCGCTTGTTCTACTACTTCTTCCTGAACCATTTTGTTTTCAACCAGTAAATCACCCACTAGTTCAGGTGTACCTTTCTGCTGGTTTAAAACTTGTTGTAGCTCTTGCTCAGTTAGTGTCCCTGTTTTTATTAATATTTGTCCTATCGCAAGATCATCCTCATCAGATAATTGTTCTATCATGTGTTGATAAGCACTAAAATGGCTCTTTGGAGGTAAAATATTACAGTTAATGCCATCAATAAATTCAAAAATTTCGCTGATTTGCTCTTTCTCTGCAGTGCTTTCTAATGCTATTTCCCAGCCTAAATAGCAGCTTTCTGCATCAATTTTATCTAGCGTGGGAACTGTTTCTTGGATGGTAATAATTTCTTTTAGCTTGCCTAAGTCTTTTAGTTGTCTGAACATGGCAATAGGATCAAAACCTTGACGAAAAGTATCAAGACCTAAACGTAAGGATATATGGTAATGATCAGATTGGGCAATCTCAGCACTGTTTTGTTGTTCATTATCTACTTTAGGGGCAAGGGGAATATCATTATTTTCAATGGATGGTTCTGAACTATTAGTTGTTGCTCCCCCTTGTTGAAAGGCTTTTAATAGATCAATAATTTCTTTTTCTTCGGCTGGATCAAAGTTGTTTTCTTCTGGTAGAGCGTCAATTAATTCACCCATTTGATCTTTTGAACGCATCAAAGTAGTAATTAGCTCTGATGAAATAGGAATAATGCAATTGCGCATATCATCAAGTACATTTTCAACTACATGGGTAAATTCGATGATGTGATCAAAACCAAATAAGCCAGCTGAACCTTTTATTGTATGTGCTGCCCTGAAAATAAGCCCAAGTATTTCTTCATCGCCATTAGAGTCTTCAAGCTCTAATAGGGCTGACTCCATTTCTTCCAGTAATTCTACTGCTTCAGAAATGAAAATTTGTACGTTTTCGTCTAATTCATCCATTATAATTTGTCCCAAACTCTAAGTGTTCAATAATGCTACATTTCAAGCAATTGTTCGGTTAAGTTAGCATCATTAATTTTGTCTATTATTTCATCAGGCAGATTAAGTATTTGGCAACTGACATTATTTTTTTGTGCCGTTTTTTTACAGCTGATTAATAGCTGCAAAAAACATACATCAATATCGGTTACAGCTTGCATATTAAGCACAATGGGGCAATCTTGTCCGGCCCATTGTTGCATAATTTGATTATGTTTTTCAGCCACTTCATAAATGGTACAATCATGTTCTAAGTTTATGGTGTGTATTGCAGCAGTCATTGTCGTTTCTCTAATGTTATCAAGCGGTTTATCAACTAATGGTTCAATATCCAAACCTTCATCTAATAAATTACCAATCATCATTTCTACGGGTTTTGTTTCAATTACCATATACAATTCTCTATATTTAATCTGGTTTTTCTTCTTTGTTCATATCACTCATAAAAGCAATTTCTTCAGCAGATAATACCTGTATTACATCTAAGATAATAATAAAGTTTTCATCTATTCTTCCCATACCTTTTATAAAATCTGTGCGAATTGTTGCTCCAAGTGTTGGAGAGGGTTCAATATTTTCTTCAGGTATTTCAATTACTTGAAGTACTTTGTCAACCACAACCCCCATTACAACGGATTCGCCATCTAATTGGGCATCCATAATAATAATACAGGTACGTTTATCAACGGGTTTTACTTTTAGAGCAAACTTAGTAGCTAAGCTGATAACTGGAACTACATTTCCACGTAAATTAACTACTCCCTGAATAAAATCAGGTACCATGGGCACGTTAGTTAGGTGCCCATATTCAATGATTTCTTTAATGGTCATCACTGGAATAGCAAATTCTTCATCCGATAGAACAAAGGTCAGATGCTGATCACTTTCTACCGTGCTTAAATCAATATTGGTAATTTCGGACATTTTATTTTCTCCTTAAAAGCCCCGATCAAAAACGCTCAAAATCATCTGGAATATCATCATATTGATCGTTGCTAGCAGGTGCTTTTCTAATATTTGCCCGTGGTTTTGATGGTACGGGTGTGGCTATTTTTGTAACAGTTTTGTTATGTTGACTATTGCCTTTATTTTTAGGTGGGGGATTGCTTGTATTTTTGTACTGCTGTTTATTGCCATCACCGAGATCAAAAAAGGCCATCATATCTTCCATTGCAATTGCCTGACTATTCATTTCTTCGGCAGTGGAAGCAAGTTCTTCAGACAGTGCTGCATTATTTTGGGTTACGGTATCTAATTGTGTCATTGCAGCATTTATTTCATTAATGCCCGTGGCCTGCTCTTCACTGGAAGCAGTAATTTCTTGTACTAGATCCGCTGTTTTTTGGATACTGGGTACAATTTCATCTAATAATGCTCCTGCTTTTTCTGAAACGGAAACACTATTTTTAGCCAGTGCACTAATTTCACCTGCAGCTTCTTCACTTCGACCAGCAAGTTTTCTTACCTCTGCTGCAACCACAGCAAAACCTTTACCATGTTCTCCTGCTCGAGCTGCCTCAATGGCTGCGTTAAGTGCTAATAAATTGGTTTGATAAGCAATGTCTTCAATAATGCCAATTTTTTCAGCAATACCTTTCATTGCCTGTACGGTTTCTTTAACTGCAGAACCACCTTGCTGTGCTTGTACCGCAACACCTTCAGCCATTTTTTCAGTTTGTTTAGCATTGTCTGCATTTTGGCTTACATTAGCACTCATTTGTTCTAGTGATGATGAAGTTTCTTCTACACTTGCTGCTTGTTCGGAAGCTCCGGATGAAAGATCCTGTACGCTTTCGCTAAGTTGAGAGGAACCTTGTGCGATATTGCTAGCTGAAGATTTTGCATCAGCAACAATGTTTCTGAGTTTTTCCTGCATTTCTCGTAAAGCACTTGCTAGTTGACCAATCTCATCTTGTTGATCTACGTCCAACTCTTCGGTTAGATTGCCTTCGGCAATAGCATTAGCAAAGGTAACTCCCTTTATCATTGGCGTGGCGATACTAATTGCCAGGTAAACTGCCAGAATAGCAATTAATATGGCTATAACGATACTTATAATAAGAATAATCTGGACTAATGCATCAACGGGTTTATCTACTTCTGCCATATCAATTTCTGCAATAACAGACCAGGTGAATTCTCCAATTTGGATAGGAGTGAAAGCAGATAATACTTCACTGTCATTATAATCAAATATTACTTTGCTCGCTGTTTTTCCCTCAGCAACTAGAGCCACAGCCTCAGTATCTACACCATTATTTTTAATAGTTCCAGCAAAAGAAGCTTTGACTGAATGTGTTTCGGGAGCTAAAAAAGAATCTGAACGCATTAATTTATCACTGCCCACCAGATAAGTTTCCCCTGTCTCTCCCATGCCTGTTCTTTCTTGCATAATTACATTGATTTTTTCCTGAGGTAATTGAATAGCAAGTAGTAATTCGAGATTTTGTTTTTCATCCATTACCGGTTGGACAATAAACGCAGCGGGGGCCCCATTAGAAGGAGCATAGGGTTCAAAATCAGATATTACATGTGACTTTGTTTGTAGTGCTTTTTGCACTGCTTTGCCTAAAGGACTATCCTTATATTTGCCACTGATCATATTGCTTTGGTAGTCAGCTTCTTTGGTCACGCTAAAAAATACTCTGCCCTTGGGGTGGATTAAATAGATGTCATAATAACCATTAATTTTCATAAAATGATCAAAAAAACCTTGTTTATTTTCGTCAAGTTGTCCCGCTAAAGTCTCCTCTAATGAGACACTGGCAATTAAGCCCCATTGTAAGCCTTTAATTTTTAATGGAAAATAACCCACTAATTCAACCGTACCTGTACTGCCTATTTTAATTGTTAAACCTTTCTCGCCATTGAGCACTTTGTTTATGTATTTACCTGATTTTTCCTTGCCCATTTTGCCCTTTTTAACTACTCGATCACTGCGTAGATAAGTTTTGCCATTTTCACTTTTACCAACAAGATAGTTTTCACCAGAAGGGCTCATACCATTACGACGTTGTACAATGGAATTAATTTGTTTATCTGGTAATTGCAATGCCACTATGCCAAAAGCAAAGCCATTGACTATAATTGGCATACCAATAAACGCGCCCTGATCGCCATTGGAAGGGGCATAAGGTGCAAAATCGGTAATGCTGTATCCAGAGCTTTGTAAAGCTTTATTAAACATTTTAGCCAGGCCACTATTTTTTAGTTGTCCTTTTTTTAGGTTCTGACCTAAATCAGCTTTTTTAGCATCGGTGTATACTACATTACCATTAGCGGTTATGAGAAAAACATCATAATAACCATATAGTTTTACATAGTTTTTAAACCACTGACCAAATTCCTTTTCTGCTTTTTTCCAGGCTTCATTATTGGTTGGGTTTTCATCTTCTGTTTTAAATGCGCGTGAAAATTGATCTAAGGCATTTATGACATTGGCATTGCTTGATAATGATTTAATATCAACTTCACGAAATTTAAAATACATTTCCAGTTGTGCTTTTTTTATGCTGGAAATGGCATCCAGTTTGTTATACGCCTCGGATTTAATATTTTTAACGGTAAGCTCTAAGCCATCAATGCTATTTTCAACACTTTTAAAATAATCTATTAATTGCGCTTTTTTAATGTCTCGTACTGCTTCTAATTGATTAAAGTTACTCTGTTCCAGTGCTTGCTCTGCTTTTTGCAAAGAAAACCAGGCGACAATGGCTAGAGGCACTAAACCAACAAATAAAAACAGGCTGATTAATTTTGGCTTTATACGTACATTATTTAAACTGGGCATGATGGCTTCCTCATAATGATTTCTTTAGTTTAATTGTATACTGATAAATAGCGAATAAAAGAATAGAATATAAGATATCTTTTACTGTTACAACTGAGTAGTTTAGTCGGCTTATTACTTATTAACTTTAAAGAAATTCATTAAATCTTCTAGCATAGTTGCCTGTGAATTCATCTCCTCTGCTGTGGAAGCAAGTTCTTCTGATAGAGCGGCATTATTTTGAGTTACTGTATCTAATTGGGTCATAGCTCCGTTAATTTCACTAATGCCACTGGCTTGCTCTTCACTAGAGGCCGTAATTTCCTGAACCAAATCAGCTGTTTTTTGAATATTAGGTACGATTTCAGCTAATAATTCCCCCGCTTTTTCAGATACAGAAACACTGCTCTTAGCTAAGTTACTTATCTCTCCTGCTGCTTCTTCACTGCGTCCTGCTAATTTTCTGACCTCTGCAGCAACTACAGCAAAACCTTTGCCATGTTCTCCTGCACGGGCAGCTTCAATGGCTGCATTTAAGGCCAGTAAATTAGTTTGATAAGCAATATCCTCAATAATACCTATTTTTTCAGCTATCTCTTTCATTGCTTTAACCGTTTCCTGAACTGCTTTTCCACCTTCAACTGCCTGTTTTGAAACAGATTCAGCCATTTTTTCAGTTTGTTTGGCATTGTCTGCATTTTGAGATACATTGGCACTCATTTCTTCAAGTGAAGAGGAGGTTTCTTCCACACTGGCTGCCTGTTGTGAAGAGCCAGTAGATAAATCCTGAATGCTTTCACTTAATTGGCTAGAGCTTTGAGAAATACTGCCTGCAGAGTTTTGAACTTCCTCTACTACTTCACTGAGTTTATTTTGCATTTCGCTTAAAGCATCGGCTAATACACCAATTTCATCTGACTGCTTAATTTCAAGATGTCCGGTTAAATCTCCCTGAGCAATATTCTCAGCATGAGTTACTACTTTGGCTAAAGGTTTTCCTATTAAGTTACTGATATACAAAGCAATAATTATACCAATAATAATAGATAGAGCACTGCCTATTAATAGCACAGCTATTAATTCTTGAGTTTTGTCATTTAATAGTTGAGTCTCTTTTTCAGCCAGAGCATTTTGTGAGGCACGCATTTCGGTTAATATTTTTTTAATTTTAGCTGCTGCTGGAGCCGCTTTGGTTGCTAAAAAATAATTTGCCTGATTCCAGTCTTTAGCCTGACGTAGCACAAACATCTGAGAAGGCAAAGAGGTAAATTGTTTACGGGTTTGCTGGTAAGTTTCCCAGAGTTTCTGTTGTGTTGGGGTAAATAGTTGCTGGAGAGTTTGTATTTGTAAAAAACGCTGGCTATTGGTTTCCCAGGTTTTTTCAAAATTTTTACTAAAATTTATTTCACCAGAAAGTAAATAAGCCCGTATATTTGCCAGGCCTATAGCAAATGAACCACGGCTATCGGCTAATAGTTTTAATAATAATTTTCTCTCGTTAGTTGCAGGTAGTTTACTTTCTTCATTAATAATAGCACTTAGTGAAGTAATAATAATTTTAGCTTCTGGGGCAGCCTGAGTGAGTAGCATTTCAATGGAGGGAATATTTTTGGATGTATGAGAAATATCCTCTACCTGTTGTTGGGCTAGCTTAAATTCGTTTAAATAGGTCTGTAAATCTTCCAGGCGTTTAATATTAGCTGGCACTGTCCAGGTTTTAGCATATTGTTTAAATTCACCTATGCTTTGCTCAATTTTAGTCCAGGCTTTGCTTCGCCCCTGCTTTAATTTTTTGCCAAGTTGAGGATCTTTTCCTAAAATCATATAACCACGAAGTTCGGCCAAAGAGCTATTAATACCATTTAATAAATGTAAGCCACTGATAACAGTAGGCTGGCGTAATTCAATGAGCTGGTTTTGGGTTTGATTAATTGAGTTAATTTCAAAGTAGGTGTTAATTGCCACTAATAAGATAATAATTAAAACACCTGCAAAGCCTAATAATAATTTGCCTCGAATATTAATTTTCATTCATTTTTTCCTTTTCTAAAAATGCATCTATTAAGTTAATTTACTTATCGGAATTACTTTGCACTATGTTTGTTAATGTATCAACCTGAGCCATTAAATAATTAATATAATTTGCTTGTTGATGTACATCGCTGGGTTTTTTCCCCGTTACTTTAATAGCAATAGGAGTAATATTTGTGGTAAAACTTGCTAACTTTATTAAATTTAACTCTGCAATAATAATCTGGGTTTGATAATAAACATCCTGTGGGCTTTTCTTTTTACCATCAAATGCTGGTACTGATGTGCTAGGCATCTGATAAAACTTACGTACTTTATTCAGTGTTCGGCGAACCTTAAGCGAAATTTTAAATACATCGGTAGGGTTTAATCCTGATTGGCTCTGAGGAGCATTAATCTGGTAACGGCTAGATTTATCAATATTAATTAAAATATATTCTGCATCTGATACAGCTCTTGACATTTGAGCATAGGCTACATTGGGAGAAATATTTTTTTTACCTAATATAAGTCGTAGCTTTATAAATACATCCATGGACTTGTTAAATACATCCGTGGGCGTTTTCTGAAAAAAAGTAAGTAAACTTGAGTCTGGTTCAAGTTGTTGTATATTAGTAACGCGTTTGATTTGTTGCTCTAATATCTCAACCAATAATAAAACATCAGCAGGAGAATACTTCATTGGTGCAACTGCCATAATAGGAAAGGGGCGTAAACCTTCTTTAATTTGCAGTTTCCTAAGCATATCAGTACAGGCCATTATCATTTGATATACATGCATGGGCTTTAATTTTTTTTCAATATACAGCTGTTCTGACATTTTTAAACCTTTTTCATCCAGCATAGAATCCAGGTGTTGATCAGCCAGATCTAATTTTGCATAAACATCGGAGGGAGTGATTTTTGCAATGCTTGTTGTTGCATATAAGAATGAACTTAAAGCTAAAATTAGCATAAGTATTTTTTTATTATTTGACACTGATTTATCCTCACATATTTAATGTAGTGGTCTATTTCATCAACTAAAATATAAGCCATCCAGTTAACAATAGATGATAATGATTAAAATTCAAGTAAAAAGTGCTGTTAAATCAACCACTTTGTTTATAATGGAATATATATCTCATTGTTTTAATTATGAAATAATGTTAAGCTATGCAAATATTAAGTTTGTTAATAGTCTAAAATTTGCCTTAATTAATTATGTTACAATACAAAATTAAGCAGTTATTAAGAATAAATTAGCCCTATAAAAGGAATAAGAAAAACAATGGATCAAAATGAAATGAAACAGGCAGTAGCAAAGGCTGCTTTAAAATATATAGAAATAGATACAATTATTGGGGTGGGGACAGGCTCTACTGCCAATTTTTTTATTGATGAATTAGCTACCATTAAACATAAAATTAAAGGGGCTGTTGCTAGTTCAGAAGCAACGGCCGAACGTCTTAAAGGACATGGGATTGAGGTTTTTGATCTCAATATGGTGGATCAAATGTCTGTATATATTGATGGAGCAGACGAAACCAATAAACACATGCACCTGATTAAAGGCGGAGGCGGAGCTTTAACTCGCGAAAAAATTGTTGCAGCAGTAGCAAAGAAGTTTGTTTGTATTATTGATGAGACTAAAGAAGTAGGTGTTTTAGGAAAGTTTCCTTTACCTGTAGAAGTTATTCCTATGGCAAGAAGTTATGTTGCCAGAGAAATTGTTAAATTAGGAGGCGAGCCAGTTTTACGTGAAGGTTTTACTACCGATAATGGAAATATCATTTTAGATATCCATAGTATGGATATTATGGAACCAGTTAAATTTGAAAACCAGCTCAATAGTATAGTGGGAGTGGTCACTAATGGTTTATTTGCGGCACGTCCGGCAGATGTTTTATTGGTTGGAACTCCTGATGGCGTAGAAACTAAATAATTATCTATTGCTCTTCACATTTGTTTATATATCTCATCCAAAGTTGCAGTAGTATGGTTGCTAAAGTGATCTTCAAGATACTGTAGCTCTGGCATGTCTTTTTTAAGCTCTGCTAATTTTAAAATTAAATTAGATTTAACGTGTTCAAACTCATAATTGTGATGTTTGAGTTCAGTTAAGGTTTTGATATAAGCACAGAATAAATCAGCAGCTTTAACTATTTTTTGATACTCTGGAGCAATTTTTTCTGAAAGAATAATATCATTAAAATCCTCTTGTAACTCTTGTGGCAGAGCATTTAAGCACATATATTCAGCTTCTAATTCTATTTTTTTAAATTCTCTAGTAATATTTTTATTTAAATATTTGGTTGGATTAGGCAAGTCGGAATGAATCACTTCGCTGGCCTCATGATACAAACCAATTACCGCGGCTTTGTTGGGATCCAACTGACCATTAAATTTTTTATTTTTTATCACGGCTAATAAGTGTGCTACCACCGCTACCTGATGGCTATGCTGAGCAATATCTTCACTGCGATGGGTAAACATCAATGACCAACGTTTGATCAATGGCATTCTGAAAATCCAGGATAAAAAAACCGACATAAATATTCCTTATTCTACTTTTTATTTATTTTTTATGCCATGCGGCACATGAGCGGTAGAAACAAAATTGGCTGCTGCATCACAATGTTTGGTTTGATCATCAAAGAAAATGTCTGCACCAAATGCTTTTAAAAACTCCCCCTTGGGCATTCCTCCAAGAAATAATGTTTCATCAATGCGGATTCCCCATTGGCGTAAAGTTTTTATTACCCGCTCATGTGCTGGAGCACCTCGTGAAGTAACCAGAGCAGTGCGGATAGGGGACTTCCCCTGAGGAAAAGAGCTTTCAGAAAAGTGGGATTGCAGCTGATGTAACATGCTTAAAAATTCTTTAAATGGCCCTGCGGATAAGGGCGTATCAGCAGAATCTTTTTCATACTTATCAAATGCATCTAAGCCGCCCTTTGAAAATACTCGTTCAGATTCATCTGAAAACAATACTGCATCGCCATCAAAGGCAATACGTAACTGGCTATTGTTTTGATTAATGCTCACAGAGGGTAATAAAGTTGCTGCTGCAAAACCCTGCTCCAGTGCCTCAGTCACGTCTTTGGGATCGGCGGATAAAAATAAATCTGTGCCAAAGGCCTGTACATAACGTAGCGGGGTTTCTCCACCTGAAAAGGCCGCTCGAACAATATTTAATTTATGGTGTTCAATCGAGTTAAAAATACGCAGCCCCGTGTCTGAATTATTGCGCGATAATAAAATAACCTCTACCCGTGGTGCAGAGCTGTGTTCATATTCCCGATTTTGATCGGCGCCTTCTTCATTCAGTGATAATAATTTTTTAACCAGAGAAAAACCAATGCCAGGTTGCAAGAATTCATTTTCATGCTCCAGCTGGTATTTGCAATAGGCTTCAATCCCCTGATTAATATAAATCTTATGGCCTTCTTCCAGATCAAATAAGGCCCGTGAAGAAATTGCAATACAGAGTGTTTTATTCATTTAAAGAATATCACCAATAATATTGCCTAACTGAATATTATCGCCCTTAGTTAATTGCTCAGAAAGTTTAATCCTGTTTTTGGCAAATAATAAAACTACGGTTGACCCCATATTAAAGCGTCCCATTTCTTCTGCCTGGGATAATTCAATTGTGCTATTAGGATAATTCCAGTTTTGGATAAACTTTTTGCGTGGAGGACTAATTTCTCCATGCCATACGGTTTCAATACTGGAAACAAAAATAGCCCCTACTTGAATTAGGGCCATGCTACCTGCTGCTGTTTCAAAAATATTGATTACCCGTTCATTGCGGGCAAATAATCGGGGAACGATTTTAACTGAAGAATTATTTACACTAAAAAGCTCTCCTGGTACATGGACCATCTGCTGTAATTTACCTTTAAGCGGCATATGGATACGGTGATAATCTTTGGGAGAGAGATAAATGGTTAAAAAAGTTCCCTCTTTAAACTGGTTAGCCAGTTCTGCATTTCCTGCTAATAACTCTGTTAAACTAAAATGCTGACCCTTGGCCTGAATTAGTTGCTCATCTTCTATTTTTCCTGACTCACTTATCTGACCATCAACAGGAGAAATGATTTTATCGTTATATTGAGTTAAATCTCGAACATCTGCTTTTAATGAACGGGTAAAAAAATCATTAAAATCAACATAATCTTCTGCTTGAGTTCTTACTGCTTCTTGCATATTAACTGGGAAGGCTTTGATAAACAGCTTGATTTGATTATTTTTTACCAGTTCATTTTTAATGCGCATAAAGCGATGTATTAAAGCTGAAAGGAAATGTTTGGGTAATAGGTAAAAGGGGTAGCTTTTAAGGTAATCGCTCAGGCTAATTTTTTGCATGTCTGGTTTTTAAAATAAGTTAATGAAAAAGGTTAATAAAAATAATTTTGTCTCAATATTTAGTCTATAAAGGTTGGACGAGCTAATATGATTTAATAGAAGAATAAGGTAAAATAGCACAACAATTTAACTATTGTAACTTATTTTATAACTACTTTTATAACTACTTTTATAAC
>JASFYQ010000014.1:0-8920 GCA_045047105.1 Pseudomonadota bacterium
CCTTTAATTGTGACTGATACATTACGCATACTTTTAAGTGTATTAAATGAAAACGAATGGTTGGATTTTTGAACATCAACAATTTGTTCTGCTAAAGTATCTGCATCATTAGGTGATGCGGATACAATGGATGTGACAGTAATTCCATTTGCAAGAAATACTGCCACTATAAGGTTGCTTTTTTTCAATTTTTTTCTCCTAAAACAGGTACAACACATTGCCAAACATAATAAACAATATTATAAACATAGCCAATAGAATATTTTAAACAAGGTAAAACAGCAGCATCCAATACTAACGCAACGCTTAAAAACAAGTCCAAAACAACACATTAAAAAAGATTAAATAGCACTTTATACAAGGTGTATATAATATAAGCAGTGCTTTAAACATACTTAATTATTTTAATATTTAACCTACTCTCTCCTTATAATTTAAGCACCCTTTTTTATATTTATCAATATTTTTGTATAAAAATATGCTATCTTTAAATCAAACACCACTTCTTATCTTAGTTTAATGAGTTTTATATGCCATTTTTTAAAGTAAGTCTTTTTCTCCTTATTATTTTTTGTCCCTTTTTATCTCAAGCTAATGAAAATAGCATTTATAGTATTCTTAAAGATATACAGATTTTAGAAGAAAAAAATGATCCAAAGTGTTATGCCACCGCTTCTCGCCTGGAAGATTTTATGTATGGTACCCCTCTCACAGAAACGGCTCGTTTTTATAAAAATAATTGGCAAAAACAGATGGTAATTCAAATTTGGGTTTCAGCAACTCAGCAGAATAATAAACAATCGACCACGCTATCAGAACAACTTATTTCTCAAGCGTTCAATAAATGGGTATCCTTTGAGCAGAGCTTAAATGAAAATTGGTTGCTTAAATTTTCTGTTACAACTGCAAAAACAGTAGATATTCTAGCTGTGGATGTGCGCCAATATGGGAGCATTGCTTACTCATTACGTGCTCTATTAGCAGTGCAACAAGATAATTTAGAACTCACTGAGCTTGCTCCAGAAGCAGTTAATAGCTTTAAGAAAAAGCTGGATTTACTAACCCTTGCCTTAATACAAATAGCAGATAAACATACACGAAAGGAAAATCGTTATCAGCTAACCATTAGTGACTTACAATATGCTGAAAAACAATTAGGCCTGTTAATTAATAAAAATAATATTAGCCCCACTGAAAAATCAAAAAATAAACCGCTATTATTACTGGGTATAATTAAACAAAAAATAGCCTCTTATAAAAAATATAATGATATAAACAATCAACTTTTTATTCGAAATTTACAGGTGTATTTTGCTCGACTCAGTTGGCCTAAAGATAAACAACAAGCAAAAGATTTAAAAAATACCTTTATTGATTTAGTCTCAGAATTTGCACTTAAACTGTATCAAGGTGTAACTCAATTAGCAGTAAAAAATAAACACCCAGTAATTAACGAAGCAGATGTTACCACTTTTGCTGCAAATATAGCACCCCATATTATTAATGATTATGAAGATGCCATATTTTTCCCTAATCTAGAAAAAACACAGCAAATTAATATAGAAGCCTATGATATGGATGCATTTCGTGACAGCGGCTTGCACTGGAAATATTTAGAATTTGCCCTTAGCTCTAAACAATTGCCTACACTATTTGATGCAAACCCATTTGCAGCTGAAATAATCAGCGAGAATATTGCTCAATATGCAGTTTTATTATTACGTATTGCAGGAAATATCGGTATAAAAGCAGGTGATGAACGCTTGCAAGCAACACATTTACAACAGGCTCAGTTAAAAATCCAGTCTCTTAGTACTTTAAATAATCAACCCCAATCCACTAAACAACCCGCTCAACTGCTGGCATCCAGCGACTTACAACTTAAGACCGACAATTTTTTTGCTGATGTAACAGAAGAAGTTGGAATAAATAGCATGCATCGCAGTTCCGATTGGTTAAATCGTTTATTACGCAGTTATCTTAAAAAAGATTCAAGCACAGGCATTATTACCATTCCCCCTGCTTTTGGTGGCTCAGGCATCGCGGCAGAAGACATTAATAATGATGGCTTTATTGATATTTTAATTCTTAGCGGCCTGGGTAATAAACTCTATTTAAACGATGGCAAGGGTAAATTTATTGATATTACCCAAAGCTCAGGAATTTCCTGGAAAAGAACAGAAGATAAACACCCGGGTGAACCCAGGCAACCCCTAATCAATGATTTTGACAACGATGGCTGGCAGGATATTGCAATTACCTATGTTAATGACGATATGCGCATTTATAAGAATATGGGCAATGGTAAATTTCAGGATATGAGCCAAATCGCAAAACTTGGCGGCAAGAACAGTGTAGCAGGGCCCGCTACCGTATTTGATTATGATAATGATGGCTTATTAGATATTTATATCAGCTATTTTGGTGATTATATCCATGGCGTATTACCCACCTTAAAACGCCGAAATCATAACGGTATTGCAAATAAATTATTTAAAAATATGGGCAACTTTAAATTTAAGGATGTTACCGCAGAAGCGGGTGTAGGAGATACGGGCTGGGGCCAGGCATTAACCCATACCGATATCAATGCCGATGGCTGGCAGGATTTAATTGTGGGTAATGATTTTGGTGTTAATGTGTATTATATAAATAATAGAAATGGAACATTTACCGACTATGCCAGCAAACTGGGAACAGACAAACCCTCTTATACTATGAATACCTCGGTTGCTGATCTTAACCGCGACCAATTGCCGGATATATATATTTCTAATATTGTTACCATGAATAAAGATGAGAAATATGTGCTGCCTAATGAAAATACCCAAATGAAGTTTAATAGCGATAAATTAGCAAAAATGCGTGTAGTCGAAGCCAATGATTTATTTTTATCCTATACTAACAAGCAAGGGAAAATTCGCTACCAGCATAGTGATGCCGTTGGCCGTGGTTACTCTTCAACCGGCTGGTCATGGGATGCTGATTTTTTTGATGCCGATTTAGATGGAGACGATGATCTTTATGTAGTGAATGGTATGAATGAGTTTAATCTCTATAGCAGTAAAAACCCGTATTATACCGATCCCAAAGACAATGAGAAAAAAAATGTGTATATCCCGGTTTCTACCAAAGAATCTAATGTATTTTTTCTTAATCATGGTGGCAAACTGAAAAACTTATCCCATCAAAGTGGGCTGGATTTATTAGGCAATTCTCGAAGTGCGGCTTATTTTGATTTTGATAACGATGGAGATCTAGATATTATTTTAAATAACTACCATGCAAAGGCTGTCGTATTTCAAAACAGTGCCAGGCAACGTATAGGGAATAACTGGATAAAAATACGCGTATTAGGCGATCCAGATAAGGGAACAAGTCGTGACGCCATTGGTGCACGTATAGTGGTCACCAGCAACCAAAAACACCAGATTTGGCGCGAAGTACATAGTAGTACAGGCTATTTATCAGTACACCCTAAAATACAGCATTTTGGGCTGGGAAAGGCCCTAAATGCAAATATTAAAGTAGTATGGCCTAATGGCAAAATACAAACCATTAAAGATGTACCCACTAATAATAGTTATATTATTGATCAAAAAAATAATATGTTAAGTCCAAGGTAATTTTTAAATTGAATAACAGCTCAATAAAATTCAAACCTTATAGAGCAAATGAATTAGCTTTTTTAAGCACTATGTATAACATTTACAATCAGAGGTTAAAATGAACATGTATTTTAATAACACCAAAAGAATGCTAAAAATGCCAATATTCTTCTGTTATTTTTTATTTTTTTTAAATAGTTCTGTATTTGCAGCTACGCCTACTTTCTCAATGAACTTTAGCCCAAGTACAATAGCCCCTGGTACATTCTCCACACTAACCTATACAATAGATAACTCGGCAGAAGCATCTGGAGTTAGTGGACTTACTTTTAGTAATACGCTACCCGCTGGGCTTGTAGTCGCTAATCCTAATCAGGCATTAACCTCTTGTATAAATGGTAATTTTTCAGCCACTGTGAGCGGCAACACTATTAACTTTTCTGATTACCGACTGGGGGCTGGTCAGAGTTGTAGCTTTAGCGTAAATGTCACTAACACAACAGCAGGTTCATATGTAAGCACCACAGGCAGCTTAAGTAGCTCAGCTGGTAGCGCGGGTACAGCAACAGCAACTCTTACAGTTGATGGAAGCCGCCCTGGATTTAGTATGGCCTTTTCACCCAGCTCCATAGATATTGGAAATAGTAGTACCTTAACCTATACCATTGATAATACGAGTAATAGTAGCCAGGTATTTTTTTTAGTATTTGCCAATACTCTTCCAAGTGGAATGTTAGTCTCCAGTACCCCCAATTTAAGTACAACTTGTGAGACTAACGCATTAACTGCTCCCCCTGATAGTAATTCAATATCATTTTTACTTTTTTCAATTGCAGCAGGTGTTTCTTGTACTTATTCAGTTGATGTTACCCGCATAAGCTCTGCTACACTTGTAAATATTACTGGAGCACTCTCTCAAAATGGATCGAATCCATCTGGCTCAGCAATCGCTACTCTGGGCTATTCTACATCGGGTTTATCTATAGCAGCAGTTTTTACCGATGATCCTGTTCAAGCAGGGGGCATAGTCACACTTGAATATACCATCAACAATGCTAACCGCAACGATGCCACAAATATCAGTTTTAGTAATACTGTAGATACCAATATTGCAGGGCTGAGTACGATTTCTGCAAGCCTTAACAATAATCCACCCTGTGGTTCAGGCTCATCAATTACCGGGCTGGGGACCAATACCATTAATTTAATTGGGGGCAGCCTTAGCTCAGGACAGTCTTGTACTTTTAGCATATCACTCCAGGTACCTGGAGGTGCTGCGGTAGGCTCTTATGAAAACACTGTTTCTGATTTTGAAGGTTATGTTGACTCCATTCAAAATACAGACACTGCAACCGCTTTTTTAATTGTGCAACCCACTCCATCTCTGAGTAAAAGCTTTATTCCTGGCTCCACCGCTCTGGGCAGTGACGTAATACTTCGATATGTAATTAACAATTCCAGTACAGTGGATATGACCGCTATAGCCTTTACGGATGCAATCAACCAAATCTATTCTGGTACTGTTGTTAAAACCCTGCCTAATGCTAACTCATGTGGTACGGGTTCCATATTTTCTACTGCATTAGATAATGATCTATACACTTTTAATGTTTCAGGAGGAAACCTTACAGCAGGATCAAGTTGTACCTTTGATTTAGTTTTAACCATGCCAGCAACGGGGGGAACATTTGATTGGCTCAGTACCAGTTCTAAAATTACAGCCGTGGCAGGCGGCTCTGCAATTATTGGTCAGCCAGCTAGCGCTACACTTTCTATACTTTCTGCTCCAGCTTTACAAATGTCATTTCTCAATAAATATATTGCACCAGATAATGCAGTGAACCTCGAATTCACCCTGACTCACGGCCTTGCTGCGCCAACTAATGCAACTGGCATTGGCTTTACCGTTGATTTGGATAGTGCATTAACTGGAATGATAGCAACAACTGGTACACAAACAGATATTTGTGGTTCTGGATCCAGCTTATCAGGTACGGATACATTAACTTTGTCTGGAGGAACTCTTATTCCTGGTGGCAGCTGTACTTTTAGTGTTAGCGTGCAAGTGCCAGCTGCAACCCCCTCTGGTAAGATAGACCTGCAAACAAGTATTATCTCTGCTACTATAGCGGGAAGCCCCTATACATCTGGCTTAGTTACTGATTCTTTCATTATTTCTGGATTAAGCTTTAGCAAAACCTTTATCAATAATATAAGCTACCCTGGTGCTACAGAGATACTCCGATATACCATTAGCAATAGTACTACGGCCCTGGCTGCTACTGATATTGTTTTTACCGATGACCTGAATGCAGTGATACCCGCACTAGCCGCAACATCTTTACCATCTACCCCCTGTGGAAGCAGCTCGGCTCTATCAGGTACTACTGTTATTATTTTTACCTCGGGAAGCTTAAATCCTGGCGAGACGTGTACTTTTGATATTCCGATTTTAGTGCCAGCAAATGCAGCTATAAATACTTATAATAGTACCTCCAGCCTTGTTTATGCAACAGTTAATGGAAGCAATACTGCAAACAATTCTGCCAGCGCCTTATTAGAAATTTCTACTGACTTTTTAAGGTGGACAAAAACTTTTACTCCTGCAGTAGCATCTCCAGGAGAAACAATTGAGCTTGAGTACTCCATAGCAAATATTGCCAGTGCTGCGGCTAATACTGTCTCTATTAATTTTACCAATGATCTAAATGCATTATTACCCGGCTTAACACTAAAAAGCATCAGCAGTGATACTTGTGGTGGCACACTTACTGGAATAGGCACTAGCTCATTAAACTATGCTCCAGGCACACTTCCTGCTGGCAATAGCTGTATTATTAAAGTAGCGCTAACTGTTCCAGGCAATGCAACAGCTGGAGTTTATACCAGCACTTCAAAACTACCCGATTATGATAATACAGCTTCTGCTAGTTTTAGAGTAGTCACCCAGGAATTTACCCAGTCATTTTCAGGTAGCGCTATTGCGGGAGGTACTGTCACCTTAACATTTGTGCTTAAAAATACGGATACAGGAGCTGGATTAGCTGCTCTTGCCTTTAATTTGGATTTAAATTCTATTATTCCTGGAATGACCGTACACACTTTACCACCTGCTGGTAGCTGTGGCACAGGCTCACAAGTAACACTTTCCTCAGTAGTTGGCCTGGTAAATGGTTCACTCCCTGCTGGTGGTTTCTGTAGCTTTGATTTAATATTGCGGATACCCACATCAGCTACTGTGGGTAGCTACACAAGTACAAGCTCAGACTTAACTTCATCAGGTCTTTCTATTGCTCCTGCGGCAAGTACGACTCTCGTTATAGAAGCAACACCAGTAACTCCTTCAACGCCTTCAACGCCTTCAACTCCTGGCAGTACAGCTATTGATGGAGCGCTCAATTTATCAATAATATTAAATGGTACTACTAGTGTTTTAGATGCAATTCTAAATACTCGCGAAATTGTAGGTAAAAATAGTGAGTTTTCCATAGTACAAAATAGCAGCACAAATATTTTAGAAGTTACATTACGAGAGCACCAATTTTTCTTTAAGCCAATAGAAATATCGCTGGCTCATAGTGGGACCCTAGCAGGCATTTATATTACTTCTGATGGAAGGCTTACAATGGTAACAAAAGCTGGAATTCAAATAGTTTTTTTGCCAGAATCACAGCAATTAAACAGCTTGAAAGAACTTTTCGAAAAAACAGGTTTTGATATTAATAAAGGTCCTTATGGTGAATTTCGCTTAACATTTAAAACAACTAGTCGAGCCTCGGAAGTAGCCTGGTTTAGCACAAGAATTTCCAGCATTAGTTCGCCTGTTATAGATAAGCAGGATAATAGAGTCGGCTTAATTTCTTTGGCATCTGAACAACTTGACAATACTATATTGTATGCTCACCAGTTTTATAAACAGGATACGCTATACAGACAATATTTATACCCTGCTCCTGCTGATTGGGACAGTTTAAAAGAAGTTTTACAACAATCTTATGATCAAGTATCTATTAATCTAGACGGAGAAATAAAAGTACTTATCGATCAGTACACTTATAAAGCTATTGTGGATTACCGTGTTATAACTGGAGCCAACACTTCCCAAGAAGTATTAACTATTAATGCTGTTGGAGACCAGAATAATGATGGATTTAATGACTATGAACTAATATACCCTAATGGTGATAAACAAATTCTTTATATTTTACCCCACCAAAATAATATTAATTTATCTACAACTCTCAATGGCAACAAAACTATTTTAGAAGAAATACTCAGTACCGATGAAATAGTTGGCAACCACAACGAGTTTACGATATTACAAAATAGTACTACCAATGTCCTGGAAATTAAGTTGGCTGAAAAGCAATTTTTCTTAAAACCAGTGGAATTCTCCCAAGCTCCTGATGGTACATTAGCTGGGACTTCGATTACTTCTGATGGGAAAATAAGAATGGTAACAAAGACTGGATTACAAATAATCTTTTTACCAGAATCACAACAATTAGATAGCCTTATAGCATTTTTTGAAAATGCAGGCTTTAATACTAAAAAAGGGCCATATGGTGAGTTACGTTTTATTGCTAAAACAAGTGAAACAATATGGTTTAGCTCAAAAGTTGCAAGTTCAAGTTCTCCCCTTATTGACAAACAGGATAACAGAGTAGGACTAATTTCTATAGCATCTGAATACCTGAAAAATACAGTATTATATGCTCATCAATTTTATATACAAGATGTTTTATATAGACAATATTTATACCCCTCTCCTGCAAACTGGGATAGTTTAAAAGAAGTATTAAATCAAGCTTATGACCAGGTTTTTATAAATTCAGTAGGAGAAATAAAAGTAATTGTCGATCAATTAACCTATAAGGCTATAGTAGATTATCGTGTCATAAAAGGTGGGGCGTCTACCAGTGAAGTATTGTATTTTAATGCTATTGATGATCAAAATAATGACGGAGTTAATGACTTTGAGCTAGTTTACCCTAATGGTGATAAGCAAATTCTTTATATTTTACCCTCGGAATAGGTAAATAATCAGTTAAAATTACCCATAGATTATTTTAACTAAGGCTTAAAAGAGTATTTAACTGCTAATTCATGCACATAGGGGCTAGAGTGTGACATTTAGCCCCTTAACATGTCCTGTTGATATAATGTGTTTTATGGATTTTAAGATAGCCTTTAAATACTGCGATAAGATTACTGGAGATATGCGTCCACATCGATAAATTCACCTATATTAATAACTTCTTCGTTGGCTTCTGTGTGAACGGGCTCGGCAGCTACATCGATATACTCTCCTA
>JASFYQ010000015.1:0-5966 GCA_045047105.1 Pseudomonadota bacterium
AGATAACGATAAACGATATTATTGGGCGCAGTAATTTTTACCGTACCCTTAGGCTGAATATCCTTACCAACAATATGACGCTCAAGATTTTCAAATGAAATCGCTATTTTATTGGCTTTTATCAACAGCTCTTCACCCATAGTAGTGAGCTCATAACCATGGTTTAAGCGTTCAAATAATCGCCCGCCTATTTCATCTTCAAAAGCGTTTAATCGCCTAAAAATAGTTGAATGATTAACTTCAAGTGCGTTTGCAGCGCCCGTGAGTGTACCGTTTTCTGCAATCGCTAAAAATAGCTTTAATGCATTCCAGTCCATCTATCACTCCAATATGTATTTGCATAATTGCAATATCAGCTTGCATATATTGCCATATACATTCATTTATGCAAGCAACATACTAACCATACCTTAATTAAACAACCCAAAAAACGGAAGTAACAGATGACTACTCTCATAAACGAATCACCCACACAACGCGGGCACAGCGTTATTTCACCTGAATCAGGTACATTAATTCTTAGAGTTTCACTGGGTAGTGTTTTACTTGCCCACAGTGTTTACCTTAAGTTAATGATATTTACCCTTCCCGGTACCGCTGCGTTTTTTACATCTATCGGATTACCCGGCATTTTGGCTTATGCAGTTTTTGCTATTGAGGCCATTGCAGGTATAGCCCTGATACTGGGTATTAAAACGCGCTTATTTTCCGCACTGGTAATACCCGTTTTACTCGGTGCCACCTGGGCACACTCATCTAGCGGATGGTTATTTACAAATGCAGGTGGTGGTTGGGAATATCCTCTGATACTGGCTGTAATGGCAATAGCTCAGGTTGGCCTGGGTGATGGTAAATACGCTTTATCGTCTTTCAAGTCAGATTAAAATGAAAACGATAAATCTACCCAGCCTGAACATTGTTGCACATACTCTCTGCCCTTATGTGCAACGATCAGTTATCGTATTAAAGGAAAAAGGTATTCCTTACACAAGAACAGACATTGATCTGACTAACCCTCCAGAGTGGTTTAATAAAATATCACCACTGGGAAAAGTACCCGTGTTGATTGTAGATAAAATCAGTTCGTTATTCGAGTCTGCTGTTATCTGTGAATATATAAACGAAATTACACCCGGATCATTACACTCGAATAAAGCACTTGATAAAGCATATCACCGGGCATGGATAGAGTTTGGTTCAGGTATACTTGATGACATCGGCAATTTATATAACACCGTAAATAAAGATGATTTTGAAGAAATAAAAATTAAGATCAAAAATAAATTTGAACTACTTGAAAAAGAATTAAGTGGAACGGTTTATTTTTCAAGTAATCGATTCCAGGTCGTCGATGCAGTTTATGCACCTATATTCAGGTATTTTGATGTTTTTGAAAAAACAATAAAATTAAACATATTTGAAAGCACACCAAAAATTAATAACTGGCGACTTAAACTACAACAAAGAAACTCGGTTAAACAGGCAGTAACAAAAAACTATGCTGATTTACTATTAGTATTCATAAAAAACAGAAACAGTTATCTTTCACAATATATTTCGATTACCTGAGAATAATTAGTTTTTACGATCTTTAGCTATTTGTTAGCTGTAACATTAGCCATTTTGATGAAACTCTATTACATTTTTATCCTGGTCTCTAATAAAAAACATCACTCCACCATTTGGTAATGTTATTGGCCCTTCTGTGATGTGGATACCTAGTTTTTTTATAGAGTCTTGCGTTGATTTAATGTTGTTAACATCTAAGGCGATATGTGTATAGCCAGGGTATCTTTCGGTAACATCCATAAGAATATTTTTATCTGTTTTTGTATTGGCATTAAGTATGAAATTTATATTTACACCTGATGGGTGCTTCATTATTGCAACTGGTTCAGGCCCCATTGGACCTGCGATAAAAATAAAGCCTAACTGCTCATAAAATGCTCTTGCTGTCTCAAGGCTGGTAACCCTTATACCTATATGATTGATGCCTATTATTTCTTTCATACATTTATCCGTTGTTTTTAACAGCTAACATTTAGGTAAGTACTGAGCTTCGCTTGCGCGTCCAGGCTAAGCGAGCTTGAAACATCTGGTTATGTCTTAGTCTGTAATAATGTCCGTGCATTACTCAATTCAGTAGTGCTCATTTTATTTGATAACACGCTAATTAATATTTGAGCTTCCTGGTCACCGTTTAAAATTGCCTGACTATACCAATAATATGCCTCAGAAAAATTTGTGTTTGTGCCTCTGCCTTTTTCATATAATTGAGCCAGACCTGACTGCGACTCTACAATACCTTTTGATGCTGATTTTGACCACCATTCAAATGCTTTTTTATCAGATTGTTTTACTTCTAACCCTTGTTCATAAAACCAACCCATAAAATGCTCTGCATTTGCATTGCCCGTTATAGCAAGTTTGCTAAGTACTGCATGAACTTTTTTCCAATTGTCGCTGAGTATTGCTTCAACAACTTCTTCTGGTATTTCATTTTTCTGGTTCATAATTTTTTAAACATAACGTTTTATTAAAGGGCTGCTAAGCCAGTAGTTATAGTTTTATTGTAGTAATACGTAATGTAACCCGAAAATGTAGTAGAAGTTAAGGGTTAGTAGACCCGATTAAGCTACTCATTATAAATTAGCTGCTTCTTTAATTTGAATAAAAAGTAAAAATTTAAAACGCATAACACACTTAATATTATAAGAAAGTAAATTGTTTTCTTATGCCATTTAACTAAGCCTGAATTAGTGTTTTTCCTAAGATTTACAGTAGAAATAAAAGATTTTCTTAACCAGTCTATATCTTCACTTTTTGCAATTTTTTCGATAGCTTCTGAGTAATTATTCCTATCTTCAATCTTACTTAAGTGATTTGATATGATAAAAGTACTAAATGTTCCGAACAATAGAAACACAAGTATTACAGTATTTATCATTAAAACTTTGATTACATAGTTCATTATTGTATTTCTAATAATTAATTAGACAGATAGTGGCATATTGAATATTTGACATTTTGTCTACTTCTTAATGTATTTGAAACATAAGTTAACATAAAATCTGGAACAGATACCAGTATTTTCTTAAAGTTATGTTTTTGGCCATGAAATAGTGTATTTAAGACTAAATATCAGTCTTTTTTTGATCATTTATTTTTGGTTATCAAAGAGTTGGCCTGGGCGACCCTTGCCTTAGTTTCTGCTTTAGTTTTGAATAAAGTATTTTTCACTATCAATTGCCGTTGCATGGTAACGATTGTAGTGATCCGGTGCTATTGGATCACTACACCAGCACCACTTTCAATAATCCGTATTAATGCAATTATTAGGTGGTATTTTTGGCTCAGCTCTACAAAGACCACTTGCTAACATTAGTTGAATGACTTCATCATAGGTTAGTGCATGCTCAATTTCACAAGATTTAGGTAAATAGCTAGAACCGTATGCCATACCTGGAACCAAATTGGCTTCAATAAAAAAGCAATCTCCTGCTTTATTAGCTCTAATATCTATTCTGCCAAAGTCCCTCACACCTAAAGTCGAGAACGAATTAATGGCAAGTTTTATCACTTTATTTTTTATTTCATCATCTTCAATTAATTTCAGTTCTTCTGAATCATCATTTTTTACCTTTTGCCCTAAAATTCTAAGCCCATTTTTTGATTCTGGCGGGACTATTTCGATAGGAGAAATTATTAGTTCGTTGTTTGGTGTATTTATTATTGAGACTGTAAACTCACGCCCATCCAAATATTCTTCAACCAAAACAGGAGTACTAAATCTGTTATATAATGACAATACTTTACTTTCAAACTCCGAAAAATTTGTCGTGAAAGATAAGTCGTCAATTCCGTTTCCATTTGCTGCATCTATCGGCTTTAAAAATAATGGAAATTTAATCGGAAGTTCATTTGAACATCGGTACTGCCCGGGAACTGCCGTAAAATATCTTGCAGTTTTAATTCCTTTATTTGATAAATATAATTTAGCACTAATTTTATTAGAATCAAACCTCAACACATCTCTTGATGAGCCTGTGAAATTAATTCCATGTCGAGAAAAATATTCACTCAACCAAATATTATTTCCATTTTGAAGTGAAATATATTTTACGGCTAAAATAACCAGATCTGGATTTTTCTTGACAACATCCTCCAGGTCTCGTTTAGATTTGCATATGTTTAAATTTACGTCATACCCTATCCTTTCAATAGAATCAAATATACTATTGCAAGTCTTGAGAGCTCCAAATCCAGTTTCGTTCAAGTTCTCATTGTGAGTTGTTACTATTTCAATTTTCAATACTTGTTTCCTTGATGATTTTCAATATTTTGATCGGCACAATACACAGCTAACGCCGTGCATTGTGGCTGGTTTGGGGCGTAGCGGAAAATCAGTCATACAACTGCACCTTATAGCTATTTTTTTGATTCAGGATAATAAACTTGTTGTGCCGTAATATTATTTTCCATCACAGATGGATGAAGCCTGACTCAGACTTTCATATAATCAACAACCCCTTCAAATTTACCGAAGTCTTTCTGGGTCAGCTACCAGGCACCCATTATGACTTTGTGTTTAGAGCGCTCCCGCTCTTCATTCAGTAATAAATTTTCAGTCACAGGTTTACTATGATCGAGCAGTCCCAGTAGTTCACAGACAATGCCGCAAATTTCCGTTTGTTTTGGTGCGCAACCTGCCTGGTGAGAGAAACGATCACCAATGACATATAAGGGAATATCTCGCTCTTCGGCTAAAGAGCCGCCGTGGCTTTTATCCGTATTCATGCCATGATCTGCGGTAATAATAATTTGGTAACCTGCCTCAATCCAGGCTGGAAGGTATTCGGATAGCTCTTTATCTGATTGCCGAGTGGTGTTGCGGTAATGAGAACTATCAAGTCCAGAGCGATGCCCGGCTTCATCAATACTCATAGGATGAATCAATAAAAAATCAGGGTCATAACGGCGGCGTAATAATTCAGCATCAAGATACAAATGACCGTCAGGATAATTCCCGTCGTGGTAAAATGAACCATATTGAATGAGTTGTTCGGTATCAACCGTATGGCGGTCTCGTATCGCGTTGTAAGGGCTTTCGTTATACAGTTCGCTGAACCAGTGAAAGGCTGCGGCAGCGGTGGACAATCCCGCTTCGCGAGCCAGGCTGAAAACACTTTTCTGGTTGGAGTTACGCACTACCTGATTGTGAACTATTCCGCTAACGGCGGGTGTTACACCCGTTAGAATGGTCTCGTAAAGTGGGCGAGACATAGAGGGTAATTCGCATTGTACTTTGTAAAGGGTCGCCGAGCCTTGCTCACCTAACGACTGAACAAACCCCATGCATTGCTCGGCAACTTTATACGCTAAACCATCAAGAACAATGAGTATTACTTTCTCTGTCATTATATATACTCCGAATACAGGACTAAATTAAGAAGTCATTTTTTGATTACTAACAGTGAAAAAAGAATACGCAAGTTTTATGACGAATGAATGACATTAAAAAGTCATTTTGATGACAAACCATGTTTTCAAGTAATTAATAATTGGCTCTCTGGATCTCTTCTAAAATTATCCAGAGTATTTCACTTGAGAATTAAAACATTAAAAGAAATTCATATCCGAAGCTAATGTTTGAATAAGACGCGCACGTTTTTTTAATAAGTTCAGGATTGATAAAAGCTTCAGGGGTCGTACACAATGTCAGTAAGTTAAGACGTTATTATGATTAAGCGGCTTCAGGGGTTGAACCAGGTTAAACCATTAAAATATATAATAAAACATCAGAAATATAGGTGTTTTATTCCCTTAAACACACCTTTTTGGTATCAAAATCGACCGTATAAGAAACATCTGACTCTTTAAGTAAAAACTTATCATCTTCATTAAAACAGTCACGTCCTTTTGCACGATACCCTAATTCAGTTTTCACCGAATCAACAAAGTGCTGA
>JASFYQ010000016.1:0-80807 GCA_045047105.1 Pseudomonadota bacterium
GCTAATCCCTTTTTTAATTTGCTCGGGGCTAAGGTTGGTTGTTAATTCATCCAGAAAACGACTGGCCTGACGGGAGTTTCTGGCTACTTCTGAATGGCCATTTTTATTGTTATCCAGCTCTTCCAGCACCACCATTGGCAAGTATATATCATGTTCATCAAAACGAAATATGGCACTAGGGTCATGGATTAAAACATTGGTGTCTAAAATAAAAAGTTGATTTTTTTTGTTCACTTAATGCCTCTCTAACGAGCTAATTGGTGATTAATAATCATAAAGGAAAAACAATGCTCATAGGCTTTGCGTATTAATTCTCCCTTATTATTACAGTTTATTTTTTTTCTAAGCTGTTCAATATGAAATTCGACTGTTTTTCCAGAAATTTTTAATAAAACGCCCGCTTCTTTAGCAGAATACCCCATTAAAACCGTTTTATATACTCGAATTTCTTGTGAAGTGAGATAATTTGTAGCAAATTCATCACCAAGATAGAGTCTTCCATCCTGAAAATAATATTTACCTAAAAATTTCTTTTTGCCAGTTAAGCAAACGGACATACCAATAACCCCTGATATACTATTATGAATATCATAAAGGCATTTTTTTGTGGTTAAAAATTGGCATGTGCCATGTTTGGGGTGATGAATATTAATAAATTCCTGAAAATAATTGGAAGATGAAATAACTCTATGATCAATAGATTGTAAAAAACGAGCCTGATCTCGCCAGGGAAGATCATTATCTCGTTTATTTTTTAATTGATTGGGAGAATCACAATCTGCAAACATGGCAAATTCTTCATTGGTATAAATGTATTTACCTGTTTTATCCTTTGCATAAAAAAAGCCAGGAGCCTGCTCGGTATAATTCTCTATTAAATCTCCAAATTCATTTTCAATATTCATTATTTATGAATGGATGAGTTAAATTATCGTGTTTTTAACACATGCTGTAATTGTTCTGACATATCAGTTAATGCTTTCTCGGTGGTATTCCAATCTATACATGCATCCGTAACTGAAACACCATATTTTAACTGGGAAAGATCTTCAGGTATTTTTTGTGCTCCATGGAATAAGTGACTTTCAATCATTAGTCCAATAATTGAGCGATTACCTGCCTGTATCTGGGATACCAGTTGTTGCATTACTAAAGGTTGTAGCTCGGGTTTTTTGCTCGAATTACCATGGCTACAATCAACCATAATATTTTCTGAAAGCTTGGCCTGTTGTAATGATTTTTCACAAGCTAAAATATCTGCATCGCCATAATTAGGTTTTTTACCACCCCGTAAAATAATATGACCGCAGGCATTTCCCTTGGTGCGAATTTGGGTAACTTGTCCCATTTGGTTAATGCCTAAAAAGTGGTGTGATGCAGAGACAGAGTGTAAGGCATTGATGGCTGTAGATAAGGTTCCATCGGTGCCATTTTTAAATCCAACTGGCATAGATAAACCGCTGGCCATTTCACGATGTGTTTGTGATTCAGTAGTTCTGGCTCCAATTGCAGACCAGGAGAATAAATCAGATAAATACTGAGGCGTGATTGGATCCAGTGCTTCAGTACCCGCTGGCAAGCCCAGTTCAGCAAGCCATAACAGCAGTTCACGAGCCTTGGTTAAACCTTCTTCAACATCAAAGGAGCCATCTAATCTAGGATCATTAATTAAACCTTTCCAACCTATAGTTGTTCTGGGTTTTTCAAAATAAATACGCATTACAATATATAAATCCTGGCTTAAATCATCATGTAATTTTTTAAGCTTTAATGCATATTCTTTAGCTGATTTAATATCGTGTATTGAACAGGGACCAACCACTACCAGCAAGCGATGGTCTTTATGTTTAAGAATGTTCTGAATGGTTTGGCGCCCAGCTAATACCGTAGCTTGTGCTTTATCACTTATTGGCATAGTGGATTTAAACTGCGCAGGGGTAACTAGCACCCTTTCATGGGCAATATTGGTATTGTTGATATCGTCTATATTCATTTCTGTTTTCGCTATCGGGTTAAAAATAAATATCCATTTTATCAGAACTAATAAGCCAAGTCGCGAACAAAATAGTTTGAATAGTTTGATATATATCAATTTTTTCTGCTTGACTAGTAATTCTCCTAGGTATCCTACGGGAAATTTAAAGATAGAATCCAACCAATCAAAAATAGGAGACTCTGGACATGAAGAATAAATTAACTACTTTATTATCCATAACAGCATTATGCTTTTCTACAGTACTAAGCACACAAGCCTATGCTAAAGGCGATACCATTAAAATTGGTAGCTTTTTAGCGGTAACAGGAGGCGCATCCTTTTTAGGTGATCCTGAACTCAAGACTCTGCAAATGTATATTGATGAGTTAAATGAAAAGGGTGGTTTATTAGGTAAGAAAATTGAACTGATTCACTATGATACAGCAGGAAATCCAAAAAAAGCAGTTAACTTTATTAAACGTCTGGTTAAAAAGGATCGCGTAGATTTAATTATTGGTGGTTCAACTTCTGGAACTACCTTAGCTGTAGCCCCACTGGTTAAGAAATTTCGAATTCCAATGGTTTCCTTAGCCGGTTCAATTAAAATTATCGAACCCACTCAAAAATGGTTATTTAAAGTACCACATACGGATCGTATGGCGGCGGCCAAAGTTTTTGAAAACATGAAAAAAAGAGGATTGACTAAAATTGCTCTGATCAGTGGTAGTGGGGGCTTTGATAAATCAGGTCGAGTGCAATGCCTTGCATTAGCAGAAAAATATGGCATAACCATCGTCGCTGATGAATCCTATGGAAATAAAGACATGGATATGACTGCACAATTAACCAAAATTCGCTCCTCAGATGCCCAGGCCATATTTAATTTTGGTTTTGGTAAAGCCCCGGCAATTGTAACTAAAAATATCAAACAATTAGGAATTAAACTACCCGTATATCAATCCCATGGTGTTGCTTCTAAAAAATATATTGATTTAGCCGGGGATGCAGCAGATGGTGTACGTCTACCCGCAGCAGCTATTGTTGTGGCAGACAATCTTGCAGACAATGACCCGCAGAAACAAGTGGCTAGTGCCTATAAAAAAGCCTATGAATCCAAATACGGCCAGGTTTCCTCTTTTGGTGCACATGCTTATGATGCATTAATGATTGTAGTTGAAGCTATCAAACGTGCTAAGTCTGTTGATAAAAATGCGGTTCGTAATGAGATTGAAAAAACCACTCACTATATTGGTGCAGGTGGTATTTTTAATATGCGTTCAGATGATCATATGGGGCTAAAACTTAATTCATTTAAATTATTAGAAATTGTAAATGGTAATTGGCAAATAGTTAAATAACTGGTTTTATTATGACAGATTTATTATTACAATTTTTAATAACGGGTATTACTGTTGGTTCAATTTACGCATTAGTGGGATTGGGTTTTACCATAATTTACAATGCATCCGATGTGGTGAATTTTGCTCAGGGTGAGTTTGTAATGATTGGAGCCATTAGTGCGGTAACTTTCTCTATATCAGGAATCCCTTTATTATTAGCCATTGTTTTTGCAATGATAGTAACCGTCGGAGTTGGTTTAGCTCTTAACCAATTTGCTATAAAACCCGCTAAAGGTGCCTCGGTTGTTACCACTATTATTATTACCATAGGTGCTTCTATTTTCTTACGTGGTGCAGCGCTACTCATCTGGGGTAAGGATTTTTATTCCTTGCCTGCATTTAGTGGTGAAGTGCCTATTCAAATTGGCAGTGCAACCATTCTTCCGCAAAATCTTTGGGTTATAGGTACAACCATTATTCTGGTTAGTGCTGTGTTATGGTTTTTTAATTACACCTTGTTAGGCAAAGCAGTTTTAGCCTGTTCCTGTAACCGTAATGCAGCACAACTGGTGGGCATTAATGTGGGTAAGATGCTGTTATTGTCCTATGGTATATCAGCCATGCTTGGAGCACTTGCAGGAGTACTTATTGTTCCGGTTACTTTTACTTCCTATGATGCGGGAGTTATGCTTGGTTTAAAGGGTTTTTCTGCTGCCATATTAGGTGGTATTGGCAACCCCGTTGGGGCAATTGTTGGCGGTTTGTTATTAGGTATTTTAGAATCCTTAGGTGCAGGTTATATCTCCTCAGGTTATAAGGATGCAATAGCGTTTACTATCATTTTATTAGTGCTTTTTATTCGCCCCAGTGGTTTATTAGGACGTACCACTCTGGAGCGTGTGTGAAGAGATTATCGGGTTTTTATTCACTCACTGCTATAGCACTTATCTTACCGGTAATTTTTCCTGAAAATTACTATTTAACCGTTGTGGGTGTTTTTGCCGCTTTTCATATTATTCTTGCTGTTGGTCTGAATTTATTAATGGGGTATTGTGGGCAAATTTCCTTAGGACATGCAGCTTTTTTTGGTATTGGAGCCTATAGTTCTGGAATTTTAACTACCCAATACTCGTTTAATCCCTGGCTTGCTATGTTGTCCGGCATGGTTTTAGTTTTTATTATTGCCAACCTTATCGCCAGACCCATTCTTAAACTTAAGGGCCATTATCTTGCAATGGCCACCCTGGGTTTTGGTATTATTGTGCATATTATTTTTGTGCAGACAGAATTTTTAACGGGCGGGCCAGATGGATTAGGCGAAATTCCTGGGCTTGCTATTGGAAGTTGGCAAATAGACAGTGATTTACGCTGGTATTTTGTTAGTGTGATATTTGCCCTATTAACCATTTGGTTATCACTAAACCTGATTGATTCTCGCCCAGGGCGTGCTATTCGCGCGGTACATGGTTCTGAATTTGCAGCCCAGATGATGGGCATTAATACCACAAAAACAAAAGTATCCATTTTTGTATTTGCTGCTATATTAGCTTCTTTTGCTGGCAGCTTATTTGCCCACCAACAAAATTTTGTCAGTCCCGATTCTTTTAGCTTTTTCTTTTCTATTGAGTTAGTAACCATGGTAGTTTTAGGTGGTATGGCTTCAACCTATGGTGCAGTATTTGGGGCAATATTATTAACTTTTTTACCTGAATTATTAGTTGTTTTTGAAGATTATGAAATGCTCATTTTTGGTGGCATTTTAATGGGGGTTATGATTTTTATGCCACAGGGTTTATTTGTTGGTTTAACTCAAAAAATGGCAGAGCTAAGAAAATGAACCTGTTAGAAGTTAAACAACTGGAAAAATCATTTGGGGGGGTAACAGCTATTGCTGGACTGTCATTTAATGTGCCCAAAGGCGTTGTATACTCAGTAATTGGCCCTAATGGAGCAGGTAAAACAACCCTGTTTAATATGCTCTGTGGGTTTTATATTCCCGATAATGGCTCTATCCATTTAGATTCCGGACAGCCTAATTCTTTGCCTGTTTGTTTGCAAAATATGCCAACCGACCAGATTGCACAATGTGGTATTTCCCGAACATTTCAAAATTTACAAATATTTTATAATATGAGTGTTTTGGAAAATGTATTAGTGGGCTGCCATTTACAATCTTCAATTGGTTTTTTACCTGCCTTGTTTCGCTTAGCTTCAGTGCAAAAAGAAGAACAACTGGTTCGCCAGAATGCCTATCAGGCTCTGGAATTTTGCCAATTAGAAAAGCTTGCCGATGTGTCTGCAGACTCCCTTCCTTATGGTGATCTAAAACGTCTAGAAATTGCCAGAGCATTAGCATCAAAGCCTCAATTGTTAATGTTAGATGAGCCTGCCGCAGGTTTAAATGATTCAGAGACACGTGATCTAAGCAAATTAATCAGAAAAATTTGCGACCTGGGCATTACCGTTTTATTGGTTGAGCATAATATGAAATTAGTTATGCAAAGTTCGGATCAGATTATGGTATTAAATTTTGGTAGTTTATTAGCGCAGGGAAGCCCGCAAGAAATTCAGAATGATCCGGTAGTAATACAAGCGTATTTGGGGGGTGAACTATAGATGAGTGAAAAATTACTATTGGTTGAACATGTTTACTCCAGCTATGGCCCGGTAAAGGTTTTAAGTGATTTATCTATAGAGGTCAACCGAGGCGAATTAGTTGCTCTGGTTGGTGCCAATGGTGCAGGAAAAACAACCTTATTACACTGCATTAGTGGTCTGGTGCCAATAAATGATGGTGCGATCCAGTTTTTGGGACAGGACATTTCTAAATTACGAGCGGATCAAATTGTTAAATTATCTATTAGTCAAAGCCCAGAAGGGCGTCAGGTTTTTACTCCCTTATCCGTTGAAGATAATTTGCTTTTAGGGGCTTTTTCTTTAAAAAAATCCAAACAACAACGTCTGCAGGCAGTTGCAGAGATTTATCAATTATTTCCCATTTTAGAAGAGAAAAAAAGCCAGGCTGCTGGTAATTTATCGGGTGGCCAACAACAAATGTTAGCCATTGGACGAGCCCTAATGAGCGAACCCAAACTATTATTGCTGGATGAACCTTCTATGGGTTTGGCTCCGTTATTAGTTGCAGAAATATTTAATGTAATTAAAAAACTAAATCAACAAGGTACTACCGTATTACTGGTTGAGCAAAATGCAAAAATGGCCCTGTCAATTGCTGATAGAGCATACGTTATAGAAAATGGCAAAGTTGTTATTAGTGGACAGGCATCTGATTTATTAAATGATGAAGCTATTCAGAAAGCCTATTTAGGAAATGAGAGCTAGGAGTAGGGTATGTATATCGATAAAATTATGACTTCTAAGGTCATCTCTGTAAGTGAAGATACTCACATTAATGAGATGATTGAACTAATGCATAAAAACCAATTACAACATCTACCGGTTATAAATAATACCGAAGAAATAATTGGCATTGTCTCCCATCAGGATATTCAAAAAGCTGCTCCTTCTGCAATTACCACTCTATCAGTAGGTGAATCTAATTATTTATTAGCAAAAATAACCGCCCAACAAATTATGCAAAATAAGGTGGTAAGTTGTAAACCTACCACCCTAATAGAAGAAGCCGCGCAAATTTTACGAGAGCATAGTATCTCCTCCTTACCCGTGGTGAGTGACAATAAATTAATAGGCATTGTTACTATGGAAGATATCCTGGATTTCTTTTTAGATCTAACCGGCTGTCGTCAAACGGATGCTACCCGAATTGCAGTAAAAATATCAGATAAAAAAGGTAGCCTAAGCCAATTTATGGATGCGGTAAATGAACTGGGTGGTTATATTTCAACTATTGTTTCTCCTACAGAGTTAGATGATGAAGGCAAAAGAGTCTGTATTATCCGCTATTATGCTGATAATCCACATTTACTCGATCAACAATTAAAGCAATCGGGTATAGAAATTTTAACTGAAAATTTTCTTGCCGAGCAATATTCACAAAATACTCCACTAGCGATAGATAATGCAACTAACAACAAATTAAATGCAAGACAACAGCTGGCAATGCGGGTTTGTAAAAATGATCCCGTAGCAAAAATGATGAATGTTCAGTTTGAGCAGTGTGCAGATAATAACTTCCTATTAAAAATGAAGGTACAGCCAAAATTATTAAATGGGGCTGGGTTGTTACATGGTGCTGTTACGTTTGCCCTGGCCGATATTGCTATAGCTATTGCATCCAATAGCCATAACCGTATTGCTTTATCCATAGATAGCAATATTAAATATCTGCAAACTTGCAAAGTGGGGGATAGCATAATTGCAACTACTACAGAAATTTCTTTGGGTAAAACCATAGCTAATTATCAGGTAGAAATTAGGCGGAGCTCAGATAATGCTTTAACTGCGTTATTTACGGGAACGGTATTACGCAAAAAAGATAAATTAATTGCATAACTACATAACTACATAACTACAGGTTTATGTAAAACAAACTGAATAGTTATTAAAAATTAACACTGAGGTGATAAATGATACTTGATATCTCACAAGAAACCATGCCCAGAGACGATCTGGAAAAGCTGCAATTGCACCGCCTGCAAGAAACTGTAAAGCGTTGTTACCATACGGTAAAACCCTATCGTGTGGCAATGGATGAGCTGGGTATTAAGCCCGAACATATTAAAACAATTGCAGATATACAAATCCTGCCTTTTACTAAAAAAGAGCATTTACGTGAGAATTATCCCTTTGGTATGTTTGCAGTGCCAACCGATCAAGTAGTTAGGCTGCATGCATCTTCTGGTACCACAGGAAAGCCAACTGTAGTGGGTTATACCAAACGTGATATTCAAACCTGGTCGCGACTAATGGCTCGCTCTTTACATGCGGGAGGAACCAGACAGGGAGATAGAGTACATAACGCCTATGGCTATGGTTTATTTACCGGTGGCTTAGGTTTTCATTATGGTGCAGAAGAATTAGGTGCAATGGTTACTCCAATATCTGGAGGGCAAACTCAAAAGCAATTAATGTTAATTCAGGATTTTGAACCGGATACTCTCTGTTGTACTCCATCCTATGCTCTAAATTTAGCAGAAGCTGCTGAGAAAATGGGCTTTGATATCCGCAACTCCAGTATTAAACACGGCTTATTTGGCGCAGAACCCTGGACTGAAGAAATGCGCTATGAATTAGAATCACGTTTAGGTATTGAAGCAGTTGATATATATGGCCTGTCCGAAATCATTGGCCCAGGAGTAGCAGTTGAATGTATTGAGGCTAAGAATGGCCTACATGTTTTTGAAGACCACTTTATAGTGGAATGCGTGGATGTAGATACGGGCAAACCCTTGCCATATGGTGAGGAAGGTGAAATTGTTTTTACTTCCTTAACTAAAGAAGCATTTCCCATTTTACGTTATCGCACCCGGGATATTTCAGTTTTAGATGCAGCTCCATGTAAATGTGGCAGAACCCACGTTCGTTTAAAACGTATTACGGGTCGTTCGGATGATATGTTAATTATACGTGGTGTAAATGTATTTCCTTCTCAGGTTGAATCTATTTTAATGCGTACAGAAAATCTCTCTCCATTTTATCAAATTGAAATTTATCGTCAGGGCAATATGGACAGTATGGTAGTAAATGTTGAAGGCAGCCCTCCACTAATAACACAGGGGGAAGAGGCTTTACAACGAGTAGCAGCAAAAATTGAACATGACATAAAAGATTTTATCGGTGTGTCATGTAAGATTATTATTAAAAAACCCAATGAAATTCCTCGCTCTGAAGGCAAGGCTGTTCGGGTTATAGATCATAGGAATAAAGCATAATGATTTCAGCAGTAAACGCAAAAAAAGGAGATTCTTGTCTGGTTTCGGGCAATGAAGCAATAGCACGAGGTGTATGGGAAGCAGGGGCAAATGTTGCCGCCGCATATCCTGGCACTCCATCCACAGAAATTATTGAATACCTTAGTGCATATGAAACAATTTACACCGAATGGTCGGTGAATGAAAAAGTTTCATTAGAAGTGGCTATAGGCGCATCTCTTGCTGGTTCCCGTTCATTCTGCGCCATGAAACATGTAGGCATGAACGTTGCCTCTGATGCGTTTATGACACAAACTCTGGTTGGTGTAAAAGGCGGTCTGGTTATTGCTGTTGCGGATGATGTAGGTTTATCTTCATCACAAAATGAACAAGACTCAAGGTATTGGGGGCGTTTTGCTCACTTGCCCATACTAGAACCTGCGGATTCGCAAGAAACCTATGCAATGGTTAAACAGGCATTTGAACTATCAGAACAATTTGATACCCCTGTGATTATTCGTATGACTACGCGAGTTTGTCATGTAAAAACGGTTTTAAAAATTGAAAGCGATAGAGTAGAACAAGAAGTAGGTGGTTTTGTTAAAGATCCTGCTCGTTTTGTAATGACTCCAGTGGCTGCAAAAAAACGTTTACCCTTTATGTTTGAACGTGAAGATAAACTTTTAGCATATAGTGAAATATCGCCACTTAATCTATTACATGATGGAACGGATAAAAAATTAGGTTTTGTTACTTCTGGTCCAGCCTTTATGCATGTACTGGAAAGTTTTCCTGATTCCCCTATTTTTAAATTAGGCTTTAGCCATCCTGCGCCAATGGAAAAAATTAAACAATTGGCTGCTCAGGTGGAACATCTGGTTATAGTGGAAGAAACTGAAAAATTACTGGAAACAGAAATTCGTGCAGCAGGGGTTAAAAATGTTTTTGGCAAAGACTTCCTGCCTAAATTTGGTGAATTATCACCTGCGATACTACAACCCGCTGTAAATAAAATTCTTGGCATTGAAGAAGCAGAAGATGAATCGTCAATAAACAAAGTATTTCCGCGTCCACCAACTATGTGTGTAGCATGTCCACACCTGGGTCCATACTTTGCTTTGGCGCATATGCGTAATATTAATATTACTGGAGATATCGGCTGTTATACTCTGGGAGCTGGAGAGCCATGGAATGCGTTAGATACCTGCGTTTCTATGGGGGCATCTATGGGCATTGCGTTAGGAATGGACAAAGGTCGTGGAGAAGTAGACAAGAAAAAAGCCATTGTGGCGGTAATTGGTGACTCTACCTTTTTACATATGGGAATGCAGGGGCTGGTGGATATTACCTATAACAAGGGCAATGTAACTATTTTCTTATTAGATAATCGTGCAGTAGGTATGACCGGTGGGCAGAATAATCCAGGTATGGGTAAAGATCTGCATAATGAAGATACGGTTCGTATTGATTTTGTAAAATTGGTGGAAGCATTAGGTGTTAAAAAAGAACGTATTCGTGAAGTAAACCCATACGAGTTGCCTGTTGTTATGAAAGTTTTACGTGAAGAAACTAAAGTTCACGAACCTTCAGTAATTATTACTAACGAACCTTGTGTTTTAGTCGATGCATATAATCCCAGAATTCCATTAACTGTTGTAGATAAGGACTGTACAGGTTGTGGAAATTGTTTAGATACAGGCTGTCCTGCTATTTTTGTAACACGTCGTGAAACAGTAATAAAAGCCAATGGTAAAGAAAAAGAACTCGCCTTTGTTCGTATTGACTCAAATGTTTGTACCGGGTGTAACTTATGCACAAAGCCTTGTGCTCCTGATTGTATTGTGCCCAAAACTTCAGAAGTAGCACCCGTTGTTAATTTTTCAGCCTAAGGAGTTGATGTGAATACAAATACTATAACAAATATTTTGGTTTCAGGCATTGGTGGTCAGGGAGTTATGACCGCCGCAGAGATTTTAGCTGAAGCCGCAATTGATCAGGGTTTTGATGTTAAAAAAACAGAAGTTGCTGGCATGGCTCAACGTGGAGGGGTAGTTACCTCTCATATACGCTTTGGTGAAAAGGTATTATCACCCTCTATTGCCGAAGGCCAGACTGATATTATGCTTAGCTTTGAAGTAGCAGAAGCGTTGCGTTGGGAACATTGGTTAAAAGACGATGGAGTGATATTGGTAAACAATAATAAAATGGAGCCTCCCGTGGTGAATCTTGGCTTATTTGATTATCCGGAAGATCCAATTGCCCAGCTTAAAAAATCTTCAAAGAAAATAGTTTATTTTGATGCAACAGCCATCGCTCGTGAATTAGGTAATATGAAACTGGTAAATACTATTATGTTAGGAGCCGTTTCAGAATTTTTACCTTTCCCATCAGAAGTCGTGCGTGACAATATTATTCAACGCTTTAAACAGCATAAACCCAAATTAGTAGCAATTAATGAAGAGGCTTTTGCTATGGGACATGCTGCTAACCAGGCTAAATAACAATAATAAGTAATGACAATAAATATCAATATTAACTGCAACAATAACAATAACAATAACAATAGAATATTTTACTTCTTAAAATTAAAAAAGGTGACAAAATGAAAACGAATTATAAACTCGGGGTGGTGGTTGCATCATTGATGACTATATCAAGTTCTAATGTACTAGCAGAACAAAGTGCGGCAGATTCTGCTTTTACATGGGGTGGGGATTTTCGTTTTCGTATAGTCAGCCTAAAAGATATTCCATTAGAAGCGGGAAGGAATGCAGGCACTAAAATTGATCAGTCATTGTTCACCCGTTTTCGTACTCGGATTTGGGGGCAATATGTTTTTAATAAGGACTATAAAGTAAAAGTCCGTGCGGTGAATGAATTTAGAAATTACGACAATGGTAAACCCAACCATGCTAACACATGGAAAGCGCTAGATGAAATTGTTTTTGATGAATTATATTTAGATATAAATAATCAGTTTAATGGCAAATTAGATCTTCGTTTGGGTAGACAGGGTTTAATCTATGGAACAGGCAAAGTATTTTTGGAAGCCAGCCCTCTAGATGGTTCACGTACTATCTACCATAATGCTGCAAAAGCGGTACTAAAAGTTAACCCAACTAATAGCCTGGATGTTTTTTATTTTAATAACCCTAAACAGGATGATTTTGCCATCCATAGCTCTGAGCGTAACTTAATGGAATGGGCAGAAGAAGGAGCTGCAATTTACGCTAAAAATAAAGACTTTAATAATTACCCATTTGAATATTATTATGTCTATAAAGATGAAAAACGCAGTATTGCAGATGGAAACCCTGTGCATTTAAATACTATTGGTGCACGTTTTATGCCTAAATTTACTGCCACACTCAATGCTAATTTTGAATTAGCCAGCCAATGGGGTAGTCAAAATGGAAATAGTAAAGAAGGTATGATGTTTGACTCCGTTATTAACTGGAACTTTATGGCATCCAATAGTCTTAAACCTACTTTGTCTATTGGTTATTATTATCTCTCTGGTGATGATGCCAGTACCACAAAAGATGAAGCATGGAATCCCGTATTATCACGCTGGCCTCAATTTAGTGAATTATACTTATATTCTTTTATTGATGGCGCAGGTGGTCATGGAATTGGTAACTGGAATAATGTCAGTATGCCCTGGATAGGTCTTGGTTTAAATGTATTTAAAGGCGCTAAATTTGATTTACGCTATTTTAATATAAGTGCAAATGAAACGGATCAAGTGAGCCATCCAGGTTTAGGGGATAAAAGAGGCGATCTAGTTACTGCAAAATTAAAATATAAAATTAATAAAAGCTGGTATGGACATTTAGTTGCTGAATTTTTGAACCCTGGTGATTATTATGCGAATTCTTTAAATAAGACAGCTCATTTTTTACGTGCAGAGATTAACTATAAGTTTTAGACTTAACAATATATAAGGCTGTAAGAATTAGTTATTTGTGTTAGTAGCTGAGTTAGTAGCACTTTTATCTCTTATGGTCTTGTAATACTCCTATAGTTTTATCATAATACCGTTAACCTTAATAAGTATCATTTTTATTGTTAAATATTGCATAAATTTATCACTTTTTTATTGTTTATTTAATTATAACTTTTGCTTTTCACATTTATTCTAAATATATAATTTTTTTACTATGAACAAACAGATTTTTTTAGTTTTATTCTTACTATTATTTTGTAATTCTGCTTTTTCAATGCAAATTTTTGTTAAAACACTCACTGGAAAAACCATAACATTAGACGTTGAACCAGCGGATACAATAGAAAATGTTAAAACAAAAATTCAGGACAAAGAAGGTATTCCACCCAACCAGCAGCGGTTAATTTTTGCTGGGAAAGTGCTTGACGATGGAAGAACTCTATCTGATTATAATATTCAAAAAGAATCTACATTGCATCTGGTTTTAAATTCTTCTGCACCTGATGCACCCACAATTGTAAGTGCAATTGCTGGAAATACCATTGCCAGTATTTCTTTTACGCCGAATGCCGACGGCGGTTCAGTAATTACTGGATTTACTGCAAGTTGTGACGGGGGAACTCCAGCAACAGGATTAACTTCTCCACTGCTAATAACAAACTTAATGAATAATTCAACTTATAATTGCTCTGTTATTGCCAGCAATGCACAAGGAGACAGCAGTGCATCATCATCTGTTTCTGTTACACCTAAAGATTCTCAGGGTTCTGTTAATTTAACACCTTCTCCTGTTGGCAGTGTTGATCAACAAATAAGCTACACATCTACTGCTAAAAAAACCAATGGAGATGTGGCTAATGTTACATTAGCTGTTGTTTCATCGGTTTCCAATCCTCCAGCACCGACTGAAGCTGCTATGAGTTTAACAGGAGCAATAGATATAAGTAGCAACTCAGTTGCTAACAATGGTTACACTCTGGTTATTGTTTTTACTATTTCACCTGCTTCGGATGCAATTTATACGGGTTTCTGGAAATATGGTATTGAAACCATCAGTGACTCAAAACATTGGTATGATTTTGGAACTTTAGCTTCACATGTAGGTGGGGTATATGAAGGAACGGGTTATGAAATATCTGCAAAGGGTAAAACCCTAACTGTTTATATGAAGGACAATATAAGAGGAGACGATAAACTGGATGGAGAGGATGCTCAAATAATTGATCCTGCATTGCCTATTGTATTAAATGCTAACTCTAATCCTAACCCAATCCCAACTATATCAATATGGGGATTATTGTTTTTAGCTGCACTCCTTGCATTTTATGGTGTTAAAAGAAAAACTGTTTAATTTGTTTTTATTTTTACTAGATAATGATTCCATAATTAATACCTCGCTAGTTTAAGTAAGCACTTTGATTATGGCAGAGTGATATAGATATATACGTCTATTGTGTTAATATGTGTTATATAGTTATTAACCTTTAATAGGATTATCGTTATGCCACGCACAACTAGCATTACTTTAGGCAAACATCAACAGCACTTTATTGAATCACTTGTCAAAAGTGGTCGCTATACTTCAACAAGTGAAATTGTCAGAGATGCTTTGCGAAAAATGGAAGAATCGCAAGGATCTGAATGGTTATTAAGCCAATTAATTGAAGGTGAAAAAGGTGAAGCTAAAGCCTGGGATGATGAAGCTCTAATGGCTCATATCAAAAAAGAAGCCAAAAATCGTGGCAATCTATAAAGTTTCACCCGCAGCAGAGCAGGATTTAATAGACATTTATTTGCGAGGACTGAATAAATGGGGAGAAAAACAAGCGGATGAATATCAACATCGTTTGCTATCAGCTTTCCACACTATGGTTAATATTAGTAGCTATAGTAGGTGCTATTTTTTATAAACAGATTCCTGATTTACCCGCTGTAATCGGTATGGCATTGATAGTCAGTGGTGTGGTTATTATTCATATCTTTTCTAAAACTCATACCATCTGAACATAATGAAATAATTACAGATAGATAATATATTCTCTCTTGATTTTTATAGTATTGGTTACTCACTTTTACTAAAATTCAATCTGACAATATGTTGAATATTGACCTACTGCAGAAATTAAGGTTTAGAGAAAACTTCAGGTTTATTTCCAGTTTATACATTTTATAATGAGTTTTTTTATGGTTCAAAATTGAAGTCCTTTTTAATTTCCTCTATAGAACGTCCATTTAGGCTGGGCGGGTGATAATCGCACTTTTGTATCCTTTCTAGTACACTGTTGTGTAGGGTCTCTCCAACCTCTATCATTCTATGGGATGGAGGCTTCCGCACAGCTTCACGTCCTTCATCAACTAACCATACGCTTCTTGGTATCCATTGCACGAGCTTCCAATGTCCTATGAGTGATTCGTGCATATTAGAGGCACTGTCTGGTCCCACATACTCGCTAGTTCCTTTGCCAAATACATAACGATCAAATTTTCCTTGCTTAATTTTGAGGCCGAATTGTTGTGGGTTTTCTCTATCTCCAGCATTGGGGCCAACGGCCTCTTTGATCATCCATTCAAGTGATATTTTTGCAAGACCAGATTCCTTCTCACTATAACCACCACCCACGTCTGAATGCACTCCTGGAAACCATACTTCCTTAATATTTTGTTTATCCTTATAGCTTTTTCCCCAACGCATTTCTTTGAAAAATGATCGTTTCTCATCGATTGCAAGCGCATGACGGACAATATGTACACTTTTATTGTTCGTCGTATAAGGAAGGAATACTGGGTTGTAAATCCAGCCTATGGTGCTGACTGAATCCCAAAGTCCCAAAAAGTCAATTTTTACATTTCTTCCAAAACTGGATTTAAAGCGGCTCATCGTTTTGAAATCAACTTTTTCTGCCTTGTATAACTTCATTGCATAGGGAATAAGGTTTTGACAACCGGGTTCAAGAAGCCCGCAACTGTGAATTAATCCTGCTAAGACCCTTGTCGTATAGGCTCCCCGGCTAAACCCAAACAAAAACAATCGATCACCTTGCTCGAAGTGATCCATTATGAAGGAATAAGCTTCCACAACATTTTGTGTAATGCCCCGACCAAATGCTAAGCCAAGTAGTTTGTTGATTTTTTTTACCACAGGAGTTTTGTATGCAGGATCAGCCAAAGTACCGACCCCTGGATCATAATAAGCCACTTGAGAAGTATCACGTTCAATAACACGAAACAGTTTGACAACATTCGAGTTATTCTCCTCAAATTCATTTCCTGTGCCATCAAGACAGACGACTATGTTCTTACCCATTTCTCTAATTCCTTTATTAATGTGTAATTAAACATTAAATTTTTAGGTAGTCACATTAACAACAATTTTGTAGCTTTCCAGAACTTCCTGGCGAGGCAACACGTGTTACTGTTACCTCAATTACACCTTCGTTATTTCCATATTTGCTTAGCATATCATTCGCAAAGGCGTATAATTCTCCATCATCGATAGCTTGGTAGGTTTTATTTGCTCCACCTGCTCCAATGCGGAATAGTTTCTTGTCATCATCACCTATGGTACCAATTAGCTCAAACCAATCTGCATCTGTACAGCGACGATTATCTTCAAAATGCTCAACAATAAACTCTTTTATTCCTGATAATTCATTTTCAGTTTTCCATCCAGTTGTGTCACATTCAATAGAAGCGTCGCACCATACTTGCCCTGTTTTTGGCTCAAAGGTATAGTAGAAACCCTGTTCGAGACTGACTCCAGACCAATTGTAGAGCTGTTTTGAATCAACTAAGAAAATTGAAGATTCACCAACATCAAGTTTTTTACCTGTTGCAGTACTGTGAATTACATCTTTTGGTAATATTCTGCGCCGTGGACCAATAATTATGTCAGGATTATGACTAACTGGTGCCATGTTGTTATGTTGCTGTTTTGTCAACTCCATATGTTCTTCACTAATCGGTAAGCCACAATTTATTGCATTATCAAACATCCAGGATAGGGATATGCTTTCCAAACCACTGTTTTTTAATCCACCCCCAACATCACTGTGTACTCCTCTAAACCAAGTTTCATTTGCTCCTTCGATAATATGTTTTTTGTTCAAGCGTGTAATTTTGAAACAGTCACGTCGTTCATGAAGTGACATTGCGTGAAAACAGTTATTAACATTATCTGCAAGTGTTAGGTCATAACCTATATTTATACTTTGGAACTTGAATACTATATCTCTTGGTATACCAAAAGCGCCAACAATATCCCATAACCCAAGGAAACGTACTTCCGGTATGACAGTATCACCATCAACTTTAAGCCCCACATTTTTAATGACGTTTGCAAAGTGAACAGCAAGTGCAGCTCCTCTACTAAAACCAATGATATCAATATTCCTATCACCACTTTTCCAATTTGTTTCAAGCATAGAAAACATTTCTTCTATGCGAGTTTCACCACCAGCTCCAAATAACCCACCAAAGAATTTTCCCAAAGCTCCATAACGTGTACCTACACCTGCTATATACTCCTTTTTTTCTGTATAAGCTTCGTAGAAATTTCTAACATTAGAATCTTCAGAAACTCCGGTCACTTCATTGTTATCATCTTCATTACCTGTACCATCAAATGCATATAAAGCCATAATCTAATCCTCTTAATTTGTGAATAAATGACACCATAAAGCATATACAACTTGCAATTAGGTAATAATTTTACTTTGTTACCCATTTGTTTTAACTCTTTTAAAACTTTAATTTAAGTTTGACTAAGAATATAACAACTTGGTAAATTAAAAAAGCCTCGTTTGAAGGTGAAAACAAATTATTTTTCCCTGGTGGTTGTGTTGATGGTTTTTCCTTCCAGAGTATAAGCAATTTTAGAAAATTTTTTATGGGTATCCATCCCGATAAAAAATAAGGTATTGTGTTTCATGTTACTCTCCTATTATATGTGCTTGCTAGAGATATTATGGCTCTGGTTTTTACCAATTCACTATTTGGGTGCTAGTACTTTTGGGAATCATTAAGTCTAGGTTCATATGGTACCTCCAACTTAAATTCTAAAAAGTTGTGTTTGTAGAGTATTTGTTGACATTGGATTAACATTTATACGTCTCAGAGATTATGTAATAAATTTACATAGTTGGTCTACTAACTTTATGGAACAAGTTCCAAAATGAAGTGGACATTAATTTGTCTGATGACAATAGAAGACATGACTTCATCCGAACGCATTATGGGCTCGGAAGTGAAATGTGTCATCGCCGATGATAGTGTGGGATATTCCCATGTGACAGTAGGTCATTGTCAGGCTTTTGATGGGGCTCCCCCTCAAGGCTAGTCCAAGAGGGGCTTTATGTTTACTGTATTTCAAATTCCAATTATTGATGTTCGTCAATATATCCCAGGTAACACTGCTCGTTTAAATAGGCCTTCATGGCCTATTCCAGAACCAGAGTCTGAATTTATTAGGCAATTTGGTATTATTAAAGATCGTAACCGAGGTGGAATTTCAACATTTGCTGGTGAAGAAATTTTTTGTCAAGCTCGCCATGCAATTCAGTTAGATAATAAAGCTGGAATTATTGTTGAGAAACAAAAATTATTTTATGTTTTTCATAATCTCTTTTTGAGAAGATTTTATTTTGAAGGGCGAAGTGTTGCAAAGTTAGAGCTAGGTTTTAATCAATCAAAGCGAGTTGGTAAAGTAAACCGACAAGAATCTGATTGGTTTAAAACTATTAGTTCTTTTTCTGAAGCTTTATGCATTGTTTCACCTCGTAATATTCATGAAACTGTAAAATGTCCATTAATTTGTGCTGGTGAAGCTTTATCTTCTTTATACCTTAAATCTACAACTGTTAAAACCAAAGAAATTCTAGAATTACAATCATGGTGGATTTCTTCTGGTGAACCTATATTATTATTTGAGTATAAAGAAACAAAGGGAGGTACTTGGCCTTCTGTTTGTAAAAAAATACCAATTAATTTAAAAGGAATAAATTTAGGTTATCAAAGAGTTAATGTACCAGGGAAAAAACTTCACATATGGTATATTGAGAAGTCGCTTAATATAAAATATAAATTATCTGATATAAGAAATCTCAGACTACACCTGTTAAGATTTCATGCTGAAATTCAATCTTTAAAGAGAGTACTACGACTAATTTCTCAGAAAAAAATTGATATTATCCGTGGTGATCCTTCAACAGAATTATTACAGCAATACCTTCAGGATACATTAACCCTAATTTCTAAAAAAAACAGGTATGGTCTTAATCAAAAAGTAATACTTGATGTAATTCTAAATGCTTATGATATGGTGTCTGCTGGTGAGAGGATATCATTACTACAGAAATTATCTGGTATACGGAAAAATATATTATTGAAAGTTGAAAAAATAACTTGTGTTACTGATGATTCAATCTATCAACAAATACTTACCAAAATTTATGATGTAGGCAAACAATTTGAAAGATTACCTAGTACCTACTCTGAAAAAGAAGAAGAACATCTAAGAGACCATTTGCTTTTAACTCTTGAGCCAAACTTCGAAGGTAGCGCCACAGGCGAAACATTTAATAAATCTGGCAAAACCGATATCCTTATAAGGCATGAAGGTAACAATGTATTTATAGCTGAGTTAAAGTTTTGGAGAGGTAAAAAGTCTTTTTTGAAAACAATAAGCCAACTGCTAGGTTATTTAACATGGAGGGATTATAAAGTAGCTGTTGTTATGTTTGTAAAAAACAAAGACTTTTCAGCGGTACTTGAAATGGTGAAAGAATCTACTCCAGAGCATCAAAATTATTTGAGTTATGTATCCGAGCAAGAAGAAGGTTGGTATCACTATAGATTTCATATGGATGATGATAAAAACAGAGAAGTTAAACTAGCTATTATGTTATTCCATATTCCGGAGTAACATGTTTATAACAAGTCGTTCAAAATTGACGTCGCAAAAAGACGCGGAGCCCCTTAACTCTAACCTTCCTGAACTACTGCTTTTTCAAAATTACCGTAAGCTATAAAACTATGTCAAATAACCGGTTTGGGACGATAGTGTAATGACTGAGCTAGGGTGACTGTGATAGGATTCAATCTCACCATTTCAATAATCATTGAAATGATAAATTATTTTACTACCGCAAAATGGCTGCTATATAGACATGAAACCAAGATTTTTTCGTCTTCTTTTCCTGCTATAGGAAATTCTCTTTACTCAGCATATGAACTTTTTATTAGTTTCTTAAACATCTAAAATACCTGCTGAACTGATATAGCCTATGGCTATAGTCTACATATTGACAGCTCTTCTTCTATTAAATAAAATGTGAGGAGTTGAAAATATTTTTTTATATACTACAACTTAATAAATTAACTTATTAGTTAAACCTAAGAATCCTAATTAAGGATATATTATGAAATCTTTTATAGCTATAAACATTGTTTTATTATTTTTCTGTTATAAAAGCTATGCTGTACAAGATGTATACCAGTATCAAGATAAACAGGGGCTGGTTGAGTTTACAGATAAAGTTAAAAATAATCAAAAACCGGTAAAACAATTTCAATTTAATAAGGAAACAGTGGCTGAAAAAGCGCAACGTGAAGAAAAACTGGAACTATTACGCCAGCAAAATAAAGAAATTGATAAGCGGGTAAAGCTACAACAGCAACTGGATAATCAACGACTAATAAACCTGCAAAAACAACAAGAAATAGAAAAATTAAAACAACAATCATTAGATAGGCAGAATACAGAGCAGTACAATCAGGGACGCTATTATCGAGGAGGTCGATGGTACTATCCTCCTATTATAAAACCTCCCCATTATCCTGTTAAACCAGTACATCCGATTGAAAAGCCAGGAATAAAACCCGGCTTAGATCCTTTAGCACCCGCTAGAATGTAAGCTCTATTTACCCTTAATATAGCGTTCATCATCAAAGGTACTTACCCACGCTGGACGATAGGCTACAAAAATACTAATTAATAAACCATTTAATAATGCTTCGGGCATAAGTAATAGAGGCATAAATGGAAAGTATTCGTAAGCAAGATATTTATAACTATACGTTTCTGTAAGTATTAAAAAAACAATATTGCTTAGCATGCAACTTAATAAGGCTAATGCGCCACCTAAAAAACCATTCACTATTACATAAATAAAATAGTTATTGGGTAATTTTTTGTCTACAAAACTATACAACTGATGGCATATAAAAATGGGTATTACTCCCATAAATAAAGCGTTTATGGAATAGGTATCCCAGCCACTACTGCCATAAATGGTTGCTATAAGTAAAACCAGCAATAATCCAAAAAGTGCAAATTGCCAGCCAAATAATAAATAAAATAGCATAACTCCAAGAATGTGAAAATTTAGTCCGGGGGTAATTCCCGCCTTAATACTCCAGAAAAACGATAAAATAACAATCGCTCCAAAAAAAACATGTTGTGAGTCAGACGCTTTAATTTTATACCATGGGGCAGTCCAGAGAGCCAAAATAACAATAGGAACAAGTAAACAATGGGCATATAATGGCCAGGGTGACAGGATTAGATTATCAGGTAAGTTCATAGTAGTTAATACTTTAGAACAATATTTCCATTTCTGCCAGATAAAACAACTCTGCTTATTTTGCAACTAGATCCTGGCTTTAGTTTAAATCCTCAATTTCATCTAAAACTTGTTGTAAATGATCTTTCACTTTTACTTTTCGCCATTGTTTGACCAATACTCCTTTGTTATCAATTAAAAAGCTACTACGTTCAATGCCCATATGGGTTTTCCCATACATCTTTTTTTCTTTTATTACATCAAAAAGTTGGCAAACGGTCTCATCTTTATCTGAAATAAGTTCAAAAGGGAAATTATATTTAGCTTTAAAATTTTCGTGCGCCTTAATGCCATCGCGAGATATACCTATTATATTTACATTTTTACTCATGAATTTATCATAATTATCTCTAAAAGCTTGCCCCTCCTGAGTACAACCCTGGGTATTATCTCTGGGGTAAAAATACAATAAAAGGTGTTTGCCCTGGTAATCACTGAGCTTAAAATTTATCTCACTAGTTGCCAGCGCATTAAACTCGGGGACTTGTTTACCTATTTCAATTTTACTCATAAGTGTTACCTTGTTAAATTTATCAGCCTGTATTTTATCCCAGAATTGAAGATTTTTGGTATTTTTTTTTTTCGATAAGTAATATAATAATCTGTCAAATTTAGTAACGTAATAGAAAAATAGGAGCTTGAAATGTTTCAAGGCAGTATGGTTGCTTTGGTAACCCCAATGGAAGCAAATGGTGATATTGATTATGATAATCTTGCAAAACTGGTAGATTTTCATATTGAGAATAAATCAGATGCATTAGTTGTTGTTGGTACAACAGGTGAATCAGCTACTATAAATGAAAAAGATCATTGTAAACTTATTAAATTTGTTGTTGATCATTGCAAAAATCGGGTTCCTGTAATTGCGGGAACAGGGGCTAATTCAACAGATGAAGCGGTACAGTTAACACAATGTGCGCAAGATAATGGAGCCGATGCTGCTTTATTGGTTACTCCTTATTATAATAAACCAACTCAAGAAGGTTTATATCAACATTATAAATATATTGCAAATGCTGTAGCTCTGCCGCAAATTTTATATAATGTTCCTGGTCGTACTGCAATAGATATGCTGCCAGAAACAGTGTTTCGCCTGGCTGAAATAAGTAATATTATGGGCATAAAAGAAGCCACGGGTGATATTGACCGTATTCGCCATCTAGTAACTGAACTAGATGATAAAATGAATGTATACACTGGTGATGATGCTACAGCAATGGAAGCTATTTTAGCTGGAGCTAAGGGAGATATTTCTGTTACTGCAAATATTGCCCCTAAGTTAATGCATGAAATGTGTCTGGCTGCGCTGAATAATGATAGAGAAACAGCGCAGGCTATTAATGAAAAACTAGATATTCTGCATAAAAACTTATTTATTGAATCTAATCCTATCCCTGTTAAATGGGCACTATTTGAAATGGGTTATATTTCCCAAGGGATAAGACTTCCGCTAACTGTTTTAGATAAGCAATACCATGAAACAATTAGGCAGTCTTTATCAAGTGCAGGAATTCAATTCTAACTATTATTTTTATAACTATTATTATCAATTAATTATTTAATCCTATGCAAATTCGAAGCAAACTGATTGTTTTATCTATTTCTACTATATTACTTGGCTGTGATTCTATGCCTGATATCAATGATACCTTTGCGGGTAGAAAAGTTGATTATAAAAAGCAAAGTCGCTCTATAGAAAGCCTTGAAGTACCACCACAATTAATTACCTCTGAAATCAGCAATGCGATGGTGATTCCTGATGTAGTTGAAGATCCAACTCAGATTTCCAGCCTGGCTAAAGCTAATACTCGGGTTAGACAAATTCCTCTAAGCCAGCAAGTATTACCCACTCAGGAAAATATCGAGTTGCTTAGAGAGGGTAATGTAAGGTATTTACGTTTAAAAGGAAGCAAAGAACAAGCATGGAATAAAATGCGAGAGTTCTGGTTAAGTCGTGGCATGTTAATTAAACGTGAAACACCTGCTACTGGTATTTTAGAAACAGAGTGGGCTGAAAATCGCGCGGATATTCCACAAGATGGAGTGAGAAAAGTCTTAAGTACAGTGTTTGATGGGCTTTATTCTGCAGGAACGCGTGATAAATATCGTGTGCGTATAGAGCAAAGTACAGAAGCTGGATATAGCGAGTTATATTTAACCCATTATGGTATGGAAGAAGTATTAGAAGGTCATGAAGGTGAAAGAACTATCTGGATAAAACGCCCCAGAGATCCTGAACTGGAAGCAGAAATACTGGGTTCTATGATGGTATTTTTTGGTTTAGAAGAGCAAAAAGCTAAGCTGTTATTAGCTAATAAAGCAAAAAAACGCCAGGAAAAAGCAACTATTGCGCGTAACAATAAGGGCCAGGCTCTGTTATTAGTTAAAGAGACTTTTCCCAGAACCTGGAGAAAAACAGGCTCTGCTCTGGATAGGATCAACTTTATTGTGGAAGATAGAGACAGAAGCAAGGGTATTTATTATGTGCAATATGCTGATCCTTTAGCAGATGAAACCAAAGGCGGTTGGTTTAGCTCTTTAAAATTCTGGGATAAAAACAAAACTAAAGATAAAACTAAATTCCAGATTAAGCTAACAGCAAAAGAAGATGAAACGCTTATTCAGGTACAAGATGAAAATGGCAAAGAAGTGCTAACGGATACAGCGTATCGAATTTTAACTTTGTTACATGAACAATTAAAATAGTTATTTTGTATAAATAGTATTTTGCGTTTTGCATCCCTAGGCAGTGGCAGTTCTGGTAATGCCACTGTAATTCAAACCAGTCAAACGGCAGTAATGTTAGATTGCGGTTTTAGTTGTAAAGAAACAGTAAATCGATTACAACGTCTTAATCTGGATCCCACTTCTATTGATGCAATTATTGTTACCCATGAGCACAATGATCATCTTTCTGGTGTAGGCACATTTTCAAGAAAATTTAAAGTTCCTGTATGGATGAATTTGGGTACCTATCGTGCCAGAAAAATAGGCACTCTTACAGAGCTAAATTTATTTAATTCCCATCAAGAATTTGTTATTAATGGGCTTAAACTAAAACCTTTTGTTGTTCCACATGACTCGCAAGAGGCAGTGCAATTTATTTTTTCTGATCAACAAAAAAAATTAGCAATCGTTACCGATCTGGGACATATAACTCCACATATCATCAGCGTATTAAAAGACTTAAATGCCATAATTATAGAAGCAAATCATGATTATGATATGTTATGGGCGGGTTCTTACCGTCATAGTTTAAAACAACGCGTATCAGGAAACTTTGGTCATTTAAATAATCATCAGGCAGCCCGCTTAATTGCACAACTTGATACCCAATCTTTGCAATATTTAATAGCTGCACACTTAAGCGGTGAGAATAATACCATAGCAAAAACTAAGGCTGCATTTACACAGGTTTTAGGCTCACTTCCTTCACATTTTGAGGTAGCTAATCAGTCAGCTGGTTTTGATTGGAAAGTTATAAGTTAATAGTTTAGTTTGTGCTAGTAGTACATATAGTTAAACTCGCTCATCAATAGTCCCTTTTTTATCTACTTTAATTTCTTCCTCTGCTTCTTCTGGAATACCCATTGATGAGGTCATTTCACTAATATTATAACCAGCAAGTTTTAAACGACTTTTAAGGCTATTAAAATTTGCTACAAATATTTGTTGAGTTTCAGGTTTTTCTGTCCAAAATTGCATGGCAATATCTTTTCCATTTAAAACAATATAAATTCTTATTGCTCCTAATGATTGCAATTCAAAGGCTAAATTTGCAGTCCATATTTTTTCATTTGAAGTATTCTTATTTTTATTTTTATTTTCAGAAGTAAATTTTAACTGTAAAACCTGTGATTTATCTTGAAACTTAAAGGGTAGCTCTAATGCCATATTAATATTGGATTCAGGTTGCTCTCGGGTTGCTGCCTGTGTTGCCACTATGCGAGACATAACTCCATCGAGTTGTTCAAGCAACATCTGTTGAAAAAGCACGGGATTTGCCATTTGTAATAATTGATTTTGTTGTGCTGCTGCAACCTGTGCATGTTTATTTCTGGTAGGAAGTGCCTGACGATCTAATTCTAAATCCTGGGGCATTATATTTTGCAATAAGGAGCTTGTGGATTGAGAATTTGTAGCCGTTTGTGATGCTACTCGTTCTGAAACTCCAATATTTTGCAAAATGGATAATAAGCGCTGAATATTTAATTTAAGGTCGTTATTAATTTGTGAATTAATTAGTGAGCTTTCACTGCTATTATTCATTGCCTGATTAATAGTTTGCGTAACTTGCTGAATTTGTTTGATAAATTGTTGTGCCTGAAATTGTACTACGGAAGGATTGTTATTATTAAGTAAGGACTTATTATTACTATTAAATTGATAATTAACCTGTTCTAAAATCTGATGAATGGATTGGCTAAATGCTTTTGGGTATGAATTTATACTCTTGTTTATAGTCTGCTCTGTAGAATTGGCCTGATTTTTAAGTTGTTGTTCAATGGTTTGGCTCATTAATTTTAATTCATTAAGAAGCTGCTTCAGGTTGGTATCCGGTGCGGTTAATTGGCTATTGGGATTAGCTGCAACATTGTTGTTAATAGTTGTTTCAACTAATTGCTTAATATTTTGTGAAGTTAAAGGGCTTAAAGGTATTTGCAATAAGGGTTGTAGCAAATTGCTAGATGCAGAGGAGGGGTTCATTAAATCCAATAATTTATTAATATTTGCTAATGAAGCAGGTTGCTGAATGAGCTGCTTAAACTGCTGTTGCATAGGGCTGCTTACGGCTAATGGTGGCTGATGTAAATGAGTTAATTGCTTGGCAATAGCTTGTATTAATTGGTTTTGTTGCTGCACCTGTTGCTGCAGTGGCAAATTTATTTGAGTAGATGGTTTATTTTCAACTATTTGGCTAATAAGCTCTGCTCTTGCTAATAATTTATTTACTGAGGGTGTTTGTTTTATATTAAGAGGCTGTTGTAATTCATTAATTGTTGATTGGCTAAGATTCTTATTATCAGAGGCTAAAATTGTTTTACTTAATTGCTCAAGTAATTGAGAGACCAATTTTTGTTTTGCAACTTCACTGCTATTATCTTTAGAGCTGGCTTCTAATTGCACTTTTATATGTTCAATTGCTTTTGTAACATCTCTTGCATTTACTGTTGCTTGCTGCAATTTTTCTAATAATGGAGCAGGAAGACTAATCTCTTGACTTTGTTTAATAATATTTTGAATGTTTGTAGCTAATTGTTTTATTTGCTCATTACTTAGTTTTACCTGGTTGGTTTTAATTTGTTTAATTTGTTGGGCTATATTTTGAACTGAATTGGCTATTGTTGGTGAGGAAGTTTGATTTTGTAGTGGCTGAATTTGTGTTTGCAGCTGATTCTGAATTGCTATTTGAGAATGATTTTGGGTAGATTGTGGAAGCTGGGGATTTGTTGCAGATATTTGTTGGTTTTTAACTAGCTGCTGAATATTTTTTAATAGCGATAATAATTCGGTTTTATTATTCTCTGCTGGTTGAGGCTTTAAATCAAGCAGCTGCTCTTTAATCATTTGTAGACTTTTATCTAATAGCTGTACGTTTTCAGCATTAATGCTTATTTTAGAATTAACTTGGACACTTAGCTTTTGGCTTATTTGTTCTAATTGCTCTATAGATTTGGATAATATATTAGCTATAGCAGGAGTATTTTGTGTTTGCTTATCAGCTGAAATGGCAGAGGATAATCTATCTAAATTAACACTTTCTGTTTTTTGTATTTGCAGATGATTTTCTAAAAATAAGCCTGAGTTACTAATAGCCTGTTTTAGCCCATCTCCTAATGATAGTTGTTGTAATGATGAAAATTTATCAATTAATTGTTCAATGGCTTTGACCAGAGGCGCAGATAAAGTTTCTACTTTTTTTAATGGTACATTATTATTGATTATTGCTTCAACTGCAGTAGAGTTTTGGGGTATATTGCTAGTAACAGGAATCATTACAGGCTTATTGCTTGCTATTACATCAGCCTTAGTTTGAATATTTGTAGCAGCAGATGTTTTTATCGCTTTATTTTCTTGACTAACTACAGGCTCTACTGGCGGAATACTCCTTTCTGTGTTTGTTGCCATATTAGCTGTATGGGTATTAGCCGTATTATTATTTTGAGATTGTGCATTAGTATATTGTATTGCACTATCCAGAGAGGCTAATAATGCTGGCATGGCTTGCTGTTTACTCACCATCTTCTGTATTAACTGGATTAACTTAGCACTTTGTTCAGGGATTGAAGCCAGATTAAAGGATATTTTTTGATCGGATGATTTTTCAACAACCAGAGCTAAACTTTGCCCAACCTGTAGTTTTAATACACTATTACTATCAATTTTTACCTCAATAGATTGTTTATCAATTACCAGGGTCGCACTACCATCACTATTTGCCTGGAGTACCTTAGCGTGTAAAACTTGGCTATTAAACCAGTTTTTTTTTGTTGTTTCGGGTATAGGGGGAAAGGATGTGGCTTTAATATCGCTATTAACCACAGGTTTATCAATTTGTGCCTGGCGTTGCTGGAGTTGAATTTGGCTAAATTCCGTTGGAAATATGCCTTTAAGAGAATGCATTGCCTTAGCAACATTAATGCTATTAAGGCCTTCCTGTGAAAGGAGTTTTATGGTATTTTGTAATAATTGCCCAACCGCTAAAGGCTCTTTTATAGGGCTATTTTGGCTATTAATCTGAGTTTTAGTGGATGTACTAATCGTATTATCAGTTTTTGTTACTTCTTTGGTGATTACTTTATCGGGCTGAATATTATTATCCATAAAGTTACTCCAAAACCAATTAATACCATTATGAGCTTTTTGTTAATATAGCTCTTAGATTTTACTAATACTAAAAACCTCGTTGAACTGAAAAATTGGCTAAATCAATTAAAGCTTGTTTGTAAACAGAATCTTTTATTGGCAATAATTGCTCAATTGCAAGTTGTGCTTCTTTTTTTGCAATTTTACGTGAATAATCAATAGCACCTGTATCAATTATAGCTTCCATAATTTCAGAGATCTTATCTAATCCACCATTTTCAATCGCTTTTTTTATTAATGCAGTTTGATCTTTATTGCCTTTATTCATTGCATAAATAAGGGGCAGGGTAGGTTTGCCTTCAGCTAAATCATCGCCTACATTTTTACCCATATCTTTTTCATCTGCACTATAATCCAGAACATCATCAATAATTTGGAAAGCTGTTCCCAAATGCATTCCATATTTAGCCATCGCTGATTCAGTTTCATTATCCACATGGTTAATAACTGCACCTAGTTGAGCTGCGGATTCAAATAGTTTTGCAGTTTTATAATGAATAACCTGCAAATAACGAGCCTCAGTAGTGGAAGCATCATTACAATTTAATAATTGCAATACTTCACCTTCTGCAATAACATTGGTTGAATGTGACATAATTTCCATCACTCGCATGTCTTTAACGCTTACCATTATTTCAAAGGCACGAGAATATAAAAAATCACCCACTAATACACTGGCAGCATTTCCCCATAAATCATTTGCTGTGCTATTGCCGCGCCTGAGCTCCGATTCATCAACTACATCATCATGTAATAAAGTAGCAGTATGTATAAACTCAATTACAGCAGCGAGTTGAATTGCATGTTGTTTAGCATCAACAATAGTAGACTCTAATGCATTGGCACTAAGTAAGACTAAAATAGGGCGTAAACGCTTGCCGCCACTATGAATAATATATTGGCTAATTTGATTTATTAAGACTACATCGGAGTGTAAATGTTTTTCAATAAACTTATTTACCTGTTGCATTTCAGGTTGAATAAGTTGCAGTAAGTGATCGGTATTCATTTGTTCAGTGTTAAGCTCTAAAGTTATAATAATTATAAAGCAGTAATCATGCTTTAAACTTGGCTATTGTAATATTGTCTGCAGTGGTAAGCAAATTTCAATTGGGAAATAATGCAAAAAAGCATTATAATCAAACTATTGTCTGATTAAACGATTAATATTTTTAAGCTTGTTTTATGCCTGCTTATTGATAATAGTTTATTGTTAAATGTTTTTAAAAACAGCCTTTTATATATTATGTTTTATAGTTTACCTAAGAGTATATAGTGCTATCCTCACTCCGTTTTAAAATTATCTTTTTAACTATAGTACCTACTACAGTTATATACTTTAGTATTCTGTTTTTTAGTATGAATAAAGTAAATCATAATGAAACAGAAAACATGACTAAAGAGATGTTTCAATATACACAGTATTATGCGACATATTATTCTAGCAATTTGCGTGAAACCATGCAAATTGCAAATACTTCTGCTTCGTTTTTACAACAAAACTTGCAAATGAGCAAAAGTCAGCTTTATACCATGGTTAAAAATAATGTGGAACTTAATCCGCTGGTATTTGGCAGTGCCATTGCATTTGATTATGAAAAATTATCCAATAGAAACCTATTTTTTGCACCCTATGCCTATAGAACTGAAAAAAATATTAAAACCGTTAATATTGCAACGGTTTCTGATTATACAAAATCAGATTGGGAATGGTGGATTCGAGCGGTTGAAGATAATAAACCCATCTGGACTGCTCCATTTTTTAGTAAGGAGCGAGGCAATATCCTAATGGCAACTTATGCGGTTCCTTTTTTTGATAAAAATCAATTGATTGGAGTAACTACGGTTGATGTTGAATTGTCTCCGTTAGAGCAAAGTGTGTCTAAATTACTCGCTGCCGATTTAGAGTTTATAATCCTCACTAAAAAGGGCAATTACCTTTATAGTTCTGATACAAATAGTATTCTACGTCGCTCAATTTATGATGATTTTAAAGAAAGTGGAAATAAACAGATTAAAAAATTAGCGGATGCGATGTTATCAGCACGCACAGGCATGATTAAAATTACTGATTGGGGCAAGAATAAACACCGTGAATGGGTATTTTATCGACCAATACCTATGACCGAATGGAGTTTTGCTGTTCGGGTAAAAGAGCAGAATATACTTAAAAAATCAAGAGAAGAAGGATTAAAAATATCTCTTATTCTATTGATTTCACTAATTATTGTTGTTCTGGTCATTTGGTTTGTAATTGGTAGAATTACTGCTCCTCTGGCCCGATTAACAAAAAATGTAAAAGAGTTCTCAGAAGGAAAAATGGATTCAATTGTAGAGTTAGGAGGCAATGATGAAATTGGAATCCTGGCAAATAACTTTTTACAAATGAAGTTTGAGCTTAAAAAAAGAGGGGAAGATTTACGTCAGGCTCGTTCGCGGGGGTTTAGCCATATTGTAGCCCATTTAAGAGGGCGATATTTTTATTTTTCTCATGATCGTCAGGGCAAAATTACTTATGTCAGTAGTGAAGTTACCAAAATTTTAGGATATAGCTGCGAAGAAATTAAAAATAATTATCGTGAATATTTAACCGATAATCCTATTAATTATAATGCAACTAAAAAAACCTGGTTGTTATTAAATGGCCGACAGCAACAGCCTGTAGAAATTGAAATTAAAAGTGCCAGAGGTGAATTACATCGTTTAGAGATTATAGAAGTTCCTGTTATGGATGAGAATAATCATATTATAGCTGTAGAAGGCATGGCTCACGATATAACCGAAAGAAAAAAAGAAGAAGAAAAATTCAGGGTTTTATTTGAAAGCTCATCAGAGGCAAATTTAATTTTTGATAATAATCATATTCTTGATTGTAACCATGCTTTTTTACAACTATTTAGTTTTTCAAGTAAAGAAAAAATTCTGGATCTTTCCCCATGTGAACTTTGTCCCGATCTACAACCTGATGGAAAAAAGTCTATGGATCTTGTTTCCAATGCAATGCTTAAGGCTCACTTAACTAAAAATGAGAAAATAAGAATCAGTCTGCAAACCAATTATGGAGTAATATTTCCTGCTGAAATGAGTATTACCGCATTAACCGTTAGCGACTCCTTATTTTATATTGGAATTATTCATGATATGACTATTCGTTTAAGGGCTGAACAGGAAATTATTCAGGCAAAGGAAACTGCGGAAAAAGCCAATAGAGCAAAATCTGACTTTTTATCAAATATGTCCCATGAACTTAGAACCCCCCTGAATGGCGTTTTAGGATATGCTCAAATTTTACAAAATAATCCAGGTAATAGCACCATCCAAATTCAGAATTTAGATGCAATTGAAAGCTGTGGCAGGCATTTACTGACCTTAATTAATGATGTTTTAGATTTATCTAAAATTGAAAGTGGTGTTTTGGATATTCAAGAAAGTGTTTTTGGCTTGGATAAGTTCTTATATGATGTCTACAATATTGTATTACCTAAAGCTGAATCTAAAGGTATTAAGTTAAATCTTGATTTAAAAGGTAATTTACCTCATTTCATTAAAACTGATGCAACTAAATTAAGGCAAATTCTAATTAATTTAATGGGTAATGCCATTAAATTTACTCATCAGGGCAGTGTGAATTTAACTATAACTAGCCAAAGAAGCAGTAATAATGAACTCAATCACTTAGTATTTTCAATTGTAGATACAGGAGTTGGAATTGATAAGTTAAAACAAGTTGAAATTTTTGATGCATTTAAGCAAACCAAACAGGGTATCGAAGCAGGTGGAACTGGTTTAGGTCTAGCTATTAGCCGTCATCTAACACGAATTTTAGGGTATTCAGATATTGAATTACAAAGCAAAATGGGAGAAGGGAGTGTATTTACTTTTTCTATGCCTTTACCCGAAATTGAAATAGTAGAAGTAGCTGAAGAAAAAAGCTGGGCTGATATTAAAATTCCAAAATTATGTGATGATCAAAATCTAAGTGTTTTAGTGGTGGATGATAGGGAAATTAATATTGATATTCTAGTTAATTTTATGAAAATTTCAGGTTTTGAAGTGCAGCAGGCAAGTAATGGACAACAAGCTATTAATTTAGCCATGGCAGGAAATTTTTCTTTAATTTTACTGGATATTAAAATGCCTGGAATGAGTGGTATTGAAGTAACACAATATTTGCGAAAAACTAAAAAATATCAATCTACCTCAATTTTTGCTATTACTGCTAATGTTTTACCAGAACTAAGAAAGCAAATTTACCAGGCACGATTTAATAATATTATTAATAAACCTGTCTGTATTGGTGAGTTATTTGGTAAAATTAGACAACATATGGATATTAAATTTAAGCAAGAAGATTTACCCATAATAGAAAATACTCGAGATAAATTAAAAGAGGGTATTCAATCAGAGCGTTTAATGGCTTTTGTTGATAAACTTAAAGCTGCCAGTAGTTTTGGTGATATTGAAATGCTAAATAAAATGCTTGATGAATACAAAAGTGTTTGTCAGATATCACACACAAGTGAAAATGAACTAGAACGTTTAATTGGTCATTTTGAATTTAAAAAAATAGAACAGTTTGCAGAAGATCTAATAAAGCAATATGGAAATAGTGAGTAAATGTTAAAAATCTTAGGGCCAACTAAAATAATGTTAGAGATATACAATAATAATGATTAAAGGCCTGACTTCAGCTCCCAGTAATACTGGCTCATCAGCTGATATTATTTTATTAGTAGATGATAATCCAACTAATTTACAAGTATTGTATCAAACCTTACAAGGGCTAAATTTTAAAATTTTAATTGCTAAAAATGGAGAAGATGCATTAGAACTAGCAAATAAAAGCCAACCGGCATTAATTTTATTAGATATTATGATGCCAGGTATGGATGGTTTTGAAGTCTTAAATAAGCTTAAAAGTAATGAAAACACCGCACAATCAGTAGTTATTTTTTTATCTGCTCTGGACGAAATTAAACATAAGGTTAGAGGATTAAAACTTGGAGCCGTAGATTATATTGCCAAACCCTTCCAATCATCTGAGGTAATAGCACGAGTTAAAACTCACTTAAAAATTTATCATCTTGAGAGATATCTGGAAGAAAAAAATCAACAACTAGAATTAGATAATGCTAACATTCTTCATAGCATGAGTGAAGGTTTAATAGAATTAGCATTAGACGGGAAAATACGTTATGCCAATCAAGCAACCCTAAAAATGCTGGGATGGAATAAAAATGAAATTCTGGGACAGGATTTTCATTCTTTAATTCAGCATAGTAATGCCCATGGTGAACGTTTAATTCGCAATAAATCAATAATTTACAAAGGTTTACGTGAAAGGGAAAGTATTCAGTCTGATGAGCTGTATTTTTATAATAAACAGGGAAATTGTTTTCCTGTTGAATTTACCATGACTCCATTGTTTAAAAACAAGGAATCAATAAATAAAACGGCTAATAAAACCCAGATTAAAAAACTAGGTACTTCCTTTATTTTATTTAAAAATATAAGTTTGCGGAAAAAAAATGATAAAGAATTACAACAGGCATTGCAAACGGTAGAAGATTTAAAAGAAAAATTACAAGCTGAAAATATTTATCTGCAGCAAGAAATTAAAAATCAACAAAACTTCACAGGAATTGTTGGTGAAAGTAAAGCCTTAACTAAAGTTTTATCTGAACTGGAGCAAGTAGCCAAAACAGATACTACGGTATTAATAAATGGTGAATCAGGTACTGGGAAAGAAGCCATTGCCAGGGCAATACATGAGCGCAGTTTGCGTAAAGATCGCCCCTTAATAAAAGTTAATTGTGGGGCTATAGCAGAATCCATAGTTGAAAGTGAATTATTTGGCCATGTAAAGGGTGCATTTACCAGTGCAATTAATGACCGAATGGGGCATTTTCAGTTAGCGGATGGTGGCACTATATTTTTAGATGAAATCGGGGAGCTGAGCTTAGAAGTACAAGTTAAATTATTACGCGTTATACAAGAACAGGAAATTCAACCCGTAGGTAGTCAGGAAATTATTCATGTTGATGTACGCTTTATTGCTGCAACCAATCGAGATCTTAAAGCAATGGTAGATGACAAAACATTTCGTATGGATTTATTCTATCGACTTAATGTTTTTCCATTATTAATTCCCCCTTTACGTGATAGACGTAGTGATATTCCGCTTTTAATTAAGCACTTTCTGCAATTAATTGCTAAAAAATTAAATAAACAACTAGACTCTGTTTCTAAAGAAAGCCTGGACTTAATGATGGATTATTATTGGCCCGGCAACATTAGAGAACTACAAAATATTATTGAACGCTCGGCAATTTTGTCACAGAGTAACATTGTAGAAGTGGATGATGCTTTATTACCAATGAATAAAGAAAACACCATGCTCTCTCAGGATGTACAAAATTCTGGCAACTCTATATTGTATGATTCATTAACTGGACTTACATTGGCAGAAAATGAACGATTATTTATTATCCATACACTAAAACAGGTAGATGGAGTAATTGGCGGGAAAAAAGGAGCTGCGGAAATATTAGGTGTTCCCGTTAGCACCTTACGTTCAAGAATGAAAAAACTGGGCTTAAATTAGGAATAGAGTAGATGAAGATTTCAATGATAGTAGCCATGTCTGCTAATCGGGTAATTGGTATAAACAATCAACTACCCTGGAGATTATCCGCTGATATGGCATGGTTTAAAAAACAAACAATGGGTAAAACATTATTACTGGGAAGAAAAACCTGGGAATCACTTCCTCTTCGTCCTTTGCCTGGTCGCAGGCATATTATTTTGAGCAGCAATAATAACTATCAACCCTTAAGTATTGGTGGAGAAAAACTTGAGGGTATAAATATAGCTACTTCAGTAGAACAGGCCATGGGTTTTGCAGAGGAAAACCTACAACAATCTAACGAAGAGTTAATGGTTATTGGTGGTGCAACAATTTATCAACTGCTATTACCTTTTTGTGATAAGCTATATATCACACAGCTTAAGGGAAATTTTAATGGCGATGCCTGGTTCCCCGAATTTGATCCGCAGCAATGGCAAAATACATTTTTAGAAAGTCACCAGGCAGATGAAAAAAATCAATATGATTTTGATTTTATAATAAAAAAAAAACTTAAATGAGCTAAATACTTGAGTATTAAAAGGCTTAGTCCTTATTTATTAATTTTAAATTTAGTTGTTTTTTTTATCTTTAGTGTTTCAATAACACTGCTGGCTGCGGATAAAAAATTAATTGAACCAGTTGATATTATTTATATTGACGAGATGAATATTATCAAACAACGTTTATTAGCTTGGGCTAATAGTTGGGAAAAGGGGGATAGTATACGTTATTTAAGCTTTTATATAGATAATTATGCCCCCATTGCTATGTCCAACCAGAGCTGGAAAAAACTTCGCATCCAACGAGTTAATAAAAGCAGACAGATAAAAATTAATATTTTATTCGAAAATATTTCATTAAATGGCGATGCAAGTCGGGCGGAAACAATATTCTGGCAAGATTATCAATCCAGCACTTATCAAGATGAAACTAAGAAAAAGATAATCTGGAAAAAAAAAGGTTCAAAGTGGTTAATAAAAAAAGAACTTACAATTAAATAATCCCCATGTTAATAAATGACAAATACTTTGTAGAATTTAAAAAATTAATTGATTACCATGTTCGTGGCCAATTAAATTCTAAGAGAAATAACGCCTTATATTTAGAGATCAGTAATTACCTCAAAGATCCCGATATTGATGATTTTAAATTAGAGGTGATTGCAATAAAAATAATACAGCTTGGGGCAAATTATGAATCCTTTGTCTCCGCTTTATTATTTAAATCCATGCCTGATAATTTTACCCGCAAGGAATTATTAGCACTTGAAGCTGAACTCTATCGCTATATAGAAAAAGAATTATATGGCAAAGGAATGGATAAATTATTTACCCAAAAACTTATCGAACAAACATTGATTTTTTCACCAGAAATTTCTCCAGCGCTTGCTGAAAAAAAAGCCATTGGAAATTGGGGCTGGTTAATTCCTCACGCTTTAACTCAAATAGTAATTGAAGCAATTTTTAAAAAAATACAAGCAGCAATACTAGAGCACAAAAAAGTTAATCGTAAAGGCAGAATTAGAATAAAAAAAATGTAATTAGAATAAACCTTAAAATCTCTATTTATGAAAAATACTTATAATAAGGACGGATATGATAAAAAAATGTTTATTTCCAGCAGCAGGCTATGGCACTCGGTTTTTGCCAGCAACTAAAGCAATGCCAAAAGAAATGTTACCTATTGTAAATAAGCCATTGATTCAATATGGTGTTGAAGAAGCCTTACATGCGGGTTTAACGGAAATAGCTCTGGTTACAGGTCGAAGTAAACGAGCTATTGAAGACCATTTTGATAATAATTACGAATTAGAACATCAAATTAAAGGCACCAGCAAGGAACAATACCTTGATAATATTCGTGAAGTAATGGAAACCTGTACCTTTTCTTATACCAGACAACGTGAGATGAAAGGTTTAGGCCATGCGATTTTAACAGGTGAAACCTTAATTGGTGATGAGCCTTTTGGGGTTTTGTTAGCGGATGATTTATGCTTACATGCAAGTGACGGTGTTTTAGCTCAAATGGTTACCTTATATAATCAATTTCGTTGTAGCATTGTTGCAATTGAAGAAGTTCCTCAGGATGAAACCCACAAATATGGAATAATTAAAGGTACTCCCATTCGTGATGATATTTATCAGGTAAGTGAAATGGTTGAAAAACCGAATCCTGAAGATGCTCCTAGTAATCTGGCAATTATTGGACGTTATATTCTGACCCCGGATATTTTTGATATTTTACGCCAGACAAAACCTGGAAAAGGTGGAGAAATCCAAATTACCGATGCTTTAAATGAGCAGGCTAAAAAGGGCTGTGTGCTAGCCTATAAATTTAAAGGAGAACGCTTTGATTGTGGTAGTATCAGTGGTTTTATTGAGGCAACCAATCACTGTTACCAACATTATCATAATAAATAAACTTACTCACTATTTAACGCATTACTAAAATAACCCATGCTCATTACTAATAAACAATCCTCAACAAAATTAAAACTGTTAAAAGTTGTTACCTGGCTTATCAATGATAAAATCATAGATAATGATAAATTAGCCATGATAAAAAATTTTTGTAATCAGGGGCAATCTGATTTTGATCTGAGTGTATTAGATAATAATGCTATAAATAGCCATCCATTTATCTATATCTCTCAGAGAAAATGGATAAATAAAAATACTAACCGTCCCATTACTATGGGCGATCTAATGAAATGGTTTTCAATAAAAACCAAGTTGAAATATTACAAAATAGATCCCCTTAATATTGATGTTCCCAGTATTACCAGCATAATTTCTATTTCTTATGCACGTCATTTTAATATTTTACCTGTTGAAGTTACTTCCAACATTGTAACTATTGCAACAGCAGAGCCATTTGAGCTTGACTGGAAAACAGAAGTTGCTCGAATTAGTGCAAAAAAAATCCACCTTGTATTGGTAGACCCAGAACAAATTACACGATATATCAACGAATTTTATAATGTCGCAAATTCAGTTATTAATGCAAATATATCCAGTCAAAAGGAGGGTATAAAGCTACAAAATTTTGAACAATTATTAGATTTAGGTCGAAAGGGTGAGCTGGATAGCAATGATCATCATGTAATCAGCATTGTAGATTGGTTATTACAATACGCCTTTGAGCAAAGAGCCAGTGATATTCACCTGGAACCCAGAAGAGAAATTGCAAATATTCGATTTAGAATTGATGGTAAAATGCAATTGGTATACGAGATTCCTACTTTGGTCTTAGCTGCAGTTTCAAGTCGGATTAAAATTTTAGCACGTATGGATGTGGCAGAAAAAAGGCGCCCGCAGGATGGGCGGATTAAAACCCGCGATCCAGATAATAATGAAATAGAATTGCGCTTATCTACCATGCCAACTGCTTTTGGTGAAAAGCTGGTGATGCGTATTTTTGATCCCAAAGTATTGCAACTAAATTACCAACAACTGGGGTTTTCTGATAAAAATACCAAACAATGGAATGATTTAATTAATCAGCCCCATGGTTTAGTGCTGGTTACTGGGCCGACTGGTTCAGGTAAAACCAGTACCTTGTATACCACTTTAAGGCAATTAGCAACCCCTGATGTAAATGTCTGTACCGTTGAAGATCCTATAGAAATGGTTGAAGCAAGTTTTAATCAAATGCAAGTACATGAGCAGATTGATTTAACTTTTGCCAGTGGTATTAGAACTTTATTAAGACAAGATCCCGATATTATTATGGTTGGAGAAATACGTGATCTGGAAACTGCAGAAATGGCTATTCAGGCTGCTTTAACAGGACATCTGGTGTTATCAACTTTACATACTAATGACAGTGCTTCCGCTATTATTCGATTAATGGATCTGGGTATTCCACACTATTTATTACAAAGTAGTTTATTAGGTATTATGGCACAACGCTTAATTCGAGTATTATGTCCCCATTGCAAACAAGATATAGAGCATAGTGAAAGAAGCTGGGATGATTTTGTTGAGCCTGAAACAATAGCGAAGCCAGAGAAATTATATGTTGCAAAAGGTTGTGAAAAGTGCCGTAATACGGGATACATTGGGCGAACGGGTTTATATGAAATTTTACCCATCAGTGAGCAATTTAAAAAATTATTCTCTGCTCATACTGATATTAGTTTATTAAAACAGCAATTGATCAAAGAACAAATTGACACTATAAAATTGAGCGGCATCAAAAAGATAACCGCTGGAATTACTACTATAGAAGAAGTTTTAAAGGTTTCTTCTTAGCTCTATAAAATTATTTTTTATTCTTCTTTTTAGTTTTCTTTTTATCCACTTTTTTGGATTTTTTATCCTTTTTCTTTGTTTTTAGATCAACTTTTTTATCTTTTTTCTTCTTAACTTTATTTGCTTTAAGCTGTTCTTTTTTGGTTGTTTCTGGTTCTTTTTCAGGAGCTTTTTCTACTGTAGTTACTTTAGCCGTTGTTGTTGCTTTCTTAGCAGCTGCCTTTTTAGTTGTAATAGTTTTAGCAGGAGTTTTTTTAGCTGTGGTGCTTGATATGCTAGTAGATTTTGTTCTTGCATCAAACAAAGCAATTCCTTTCCTTCTATATGAACCCACCAAATAGCGTACCTGACCAATACTTAAACCACTATGCACTGCGGCTTGTTGGTAGGTATTACCATTATGTATAAATAATAAAGCAATAGCCCGTTGTTGTGCCAGGCCCTGCTGAGTATTTTTAATTTGATTACATTTTTTAACTTCTGTAGAGTTTAATACAATAGGCTGTATACGTGTCATATTTTTTATCCTTTATTTTTGTATCAAACAGTTAGTTTAATACTAATCGTTTAATTTGGCAAAGGGGAAAGGACTTTATATAAAAAGCTGGCTTATCTCATCAGGCAAGGGAATTTTATAATGCGTTGTTTTATCAATAGCTATGTGAACGGTTTTTGCATTGGCTAATAGCACTTGCTTGGGATTGTAAAGCAGGTAACTGAGGGTAAAGGTATATACGCTGGTTTTTTCTAAAAATAATTGTATCTCAATATTTTCACCCAGTCTCATAGCCTGTTTATAATCGGCTTCACTATGTATAATGGGCAAATGGTAATGCTTGGTAGCCAATAGATCGGTGAGTGGTAGTGATGCAAACTGCATAAAACTTTCATAAACACCATGAACAATCTCATATATCTGTCCAAAATATACAACACCTGCGGTATCGGTATCTTTGAGTTTAATTTGATAATAACCTTGGTATAATGGTAATTTCATATTTTGAGTATCATATATTTTTTTAATTAAATCTGTAATATTTAGCTGGCATTGCTAAAAATAATCTCATATTACTTTATAATATTGTAGTAGATGAAATCTTATTTTTCTAGAAAATCATAATAAGAGCATAATAATGAATAGTAAGTCCGATCAATTAGCGCAAAGTTTTGGTTCCCAAGAGGTGGCTCAAGATGAACGAAAAAGAAAAATACGAAAAGTTTTTCAAGCCGTTGCTCCTAGATATGACTTAATGAATGATGTAATGAGTTTTGGCATACATCGCTTATGGAAGAAAAAATTAATACAGGCCTTTGCCAATAAAACAGCTCAAACTATTGTTGATTTAGCAGGTGGAACAGGGGATATTGCACGAGGAATGAGTTTATTAAAACATAAAGTTATTCTTGTTGACCAAAGTTTAAATATGATTCATGCAGGTAAAATTGAAGAAGTAGCAAACATTAGTTATATTAATGGAACAGGTGAGCATATTCCTTTAAAAGATAATTCGGTAGATGCTTTAACTATTTCCTTTGGTATTCGTAATATGACCGATATAAAGCTATGTATAGCGGATATTTTGCGTGTTTTAAAACCAGGAGGGAAATTTTATTGCCTGGAGTTTTCAAAACCTGCTTTATTTATTCGTCCTTTTTATGCCCTGCATAACCGTTTTATTATTCCTCGCCTAGGCGCTGCAATTGCAAAACAACCGCTTGCTTATCAATATTTAATTGAATCTATACGGCGTTTTCCTGATCAAATAGAAATGAAAGAATTGTTTGAATATGCTGGATTTCATCAGGTAAGTTATCAGAATTTAAGCTTTGGTATTGCCTGTATTCATAAGGGAGAAAAACCCTTAGAAGTAGCAGATTCCAGCAATTGATTATTTCTATCTGGTTTAAGCAGGTAAGTATTTTACAGGCGTATTTAAAAGATCTTTATCTACTAAATGACAGCTTATATCCTGAGCAGATTTTTATATTAGCAATAGAAACTGATAATCGCTTTTTAATCAGTTTATTTTTATTAAGCTCATGGGAATTACCTATTTGTATTTTTCCAATTAGCACGGCTTATGCTGATAAAAATAAAAATTATTTACTACAACAATGTGGCGTGCGATTGTTACTCAGTGATAGAAAAAATATTAATGGTTTTACATATTCTACTCTGTCCATTAAGCAGCTCCTAATAGAGCTAGATATTAATATAGTAGATTTAGATCCAATAATTAACTTCAAAAAATTAAATCAACAGCTTCAGTTAAACTCAGAGCATAATAATTTACTTGATACTATAAAACTAATAGTTACTACTTCAGGTTCTACTGCCCAACCCAAGGCGGTATATTTATCAAAAAACAATATTATTAGCCACTGCTTAGCTTCCAGAACAGTAATTAAATTAAATAAACAGAGCCTTTGGCTAAATTGTCTGCCATTGAACCATGTATCAGGTCTAATGATTTTATATAGATGCCTATTAGCTCAGAGCAATATGTTGTTATATAAAAAATTTAATATAGAATATATAGTAAGCGATTTTAAACAATATCAGCCCAGTCATATTTCATTAGTTCCCATAATGTTACAAAAATTACTGGATAATTTTAAACAACAAGAACAGCATGATTTGAAATTTTTAGCTAATCTTCAATATGTATTATTGGGTGGCAGTTCTTTGGATATTAGTTTAGTTCAGCAAAGCAAGGACTATAATTTACCACTTTATTTAGGTTATGGATCTACTGAATCCTGCTCTCATATTTCCTTAAAATGCTTAGATAGTACAAATCTTGAGCTAAGTTCTGTAAAACAGTTATCATCAGGTTTGCCATTAGCAGGAGTTGAATTAAAAATTATTCCGCTAAATAAAAATAAATCTACTGGTTTAATCTGTTTTAGAGGAAATATGGTAATGAGTGGTTATGCAAATCCAGATTATGCTCTTGCAATAGGAAAAAAGGATAATTGGTTTTGCAGCCAGGATATTGTTTATCTTGATTCACAGGGAGAGCTTATTGTTTTAGAGCGAAAAGATAATATTATAAATACTGGTGGGTTAAAAATTCATCCTCAACAAGTAGAGTTGTTAATGGATAAATGTGAAGGGATTGATAATTTACGCGTTTTTGCAATAGAGCATAAAAGCTGGGGGCAGATAATAGCTATGGATTATTCTGGCAAGTGGCAAACAGAGCAGCTATTAGAATGGATCCAGTTAAATATAAAATCACCTTATAAACCACGGATAGTAACTAAATTATAAGCTTATTACATAGAAATTATTTTTAATGCATCCAACTATAACTGGTAACACGGCCTTAAAGTAAAGCCTAAAAATAAGCAATTGATTTTTTATCAACAGGCCATATAACCCTTAAATAGCGCAGATATTATTGCCATTTTTCTTACGACGAAGGCATTCTTTATCATAGTTAGTGCAGGCAACTCCACGCGCTGGAGACATTCTACTCTTCTCTAGATAGAGACATTTTTGATACTCATCACGAATTTTTTTATTATCAAAAGCTGCATATTTACCACCTGTATCACATGCGTTTAATAATAAAAATGCCCCTCCACAGATTATTATTAATAATTTCTTCATTAAATTCTCCTTATACTTATTACTTAATGTAAATTAAATTTGGTAAGTTAGTTCATTTATAATTGCGAATACTAAGTCATTCTATTATAAAATGCTATTTATAATTCATTAGAAAAGATATGGACTAAAAAAACTAATTAAAAAATGTTATAGTCCCAGCATTGTTATTAATACCTTATAAGTATATGGGATAATCTTTCCTTTATTGACTATATATCGTACATTGATTATATTCCATGATATCTTAAAAAAATAACCGATATTATAATTATGACAATTGAAGAAGTACCCATAACCGCTGAAGAATACGATAAAATTTTTGATATTCAACAACAAATTTTAGAAATGATTGCTTCACATGGTAAAACATCTGTGGTACTTAATAAATTATGTACAATTGCAGAAAGTTTATTAGCTAATTCTGCAGCATCTATTATGATACTTGATAAAGAAACAGGGCTTTTAAATGTACTCTCAGCACCATCAGTTCCACAATCAGGTCATGATGCCTTGTCAAAATTACAACCTGGACTGGGTGGTGGTTCATGTGGAAATGCCGTTTTTCATAATGAAGCTCAATTTGTATTAAATACATTTGAAGATATTCGCTGGGAAAATTTGCGTCATATTGCTAAAGACTTTAATCTTTGCTCCTGTTGGTCTATGCCTATCCGTGATGAAAATAAAAAACCTATTGGCTCATTTGCTCTATCTTCCTTTGAACATCGTTCCCCAGCACCATTTCATAGAAAAATACTGGAAATTGGAGCGGCAATTATAAGCATTGTGTTAAAAAATGAAGCAGATGAAAATCGTATTCAGTTATTTTCTAAAGCTTTGCAAAATGCATCAGAAGGTATTCTTATAACGGATAAACATAATTTAATTATTGAAGTTAACCCAGCTTTTGAAAAAATATATGGCTATAAAGAAGCGGATGTTATAAATAAAAATCCAGGTATATTATCAGCAAATAAGTATCAGGATGTTTTTTGTAAAGATATATGGGAACAGGTTAGAAATACTTCTAAGTGGAGTGGCGAAATTGTTAATAAACGTGCAGATGGTCTAGAAATTACTCAGTGGACAAGCATAAGTACCATTTATAATGAAAATCATAAAATACAGAATTTTATTGCTATTTTTACTGACTTAACTGAGCTAAAAAATACCCAGAAGCAAATTGAACACATGGCATTTCATGACTCAATTACTGGGCTATACAATAAAACCTATCTAGAACATCTTATTAAATCGGATAAAAAATTTACTTTAATTTTACTTAATATTAATAATTTTAGTTATATAAACACTGCCTATGGTTTTGATTTTGGTGATAAACTTTTAATTTATATTGCGGAGCTATTAAAAAATAACTTTCAATCCTATAGTACTCATAGGCTAAATTCCGATGAATTTGCTTTTCTTTTTGAAGAAAAACTAGATATTAAAAAATGCATTCAAGAAATTCAAAATTTTTGGTATAACACGACAATACAACTTGAGCAGGTGAGTTTAAATATTTCTTTTACTTATGGGGCAGCCTCTGGCAATAAATCTCTGCTGCGTAATAGTGCTCTGGCTCTAAAGCAGGCCAAGGAAAATGGTAAAAATCGGTTTCATATTTTTAATCAGGATCAAGACTCACTAGACCATAATCATCGAAAATCCTTTATTGCATCCAATAACACTTTGCATCGCGCTTTAGAAGAAGATCAACTGGTGCCATTTTTTCAGGGTATTTATAATAATAAAACCCATAAAATAACTAAATTTGAAGCCCTGGTTCGGATAAAACAGCAGGGTAAAATTATCTCTCCCGCTGAATTTCTTGAACCTGCACTTCTTTCTGGTTTGTTACCTGAAATAACTCGGATAATGATTGATAAAAGTTTTAAAATAATGGCAGATAATAGTTATATTTTTTCAATTAATATTACTGAAGATGATTTAAGTCGTAATTATATAATTGACTATTTAGCTAAAAAACTTATTGAATATGATATTGATCCGCAGCGGGTGATATTAGAAATATTAGAAGGTGTTAGTTCTACGGGTAAACAGAATCATATTAAACAATTAAACTTATTAAAAAGTAATGGTTTTGCTATCGCTATTGATGACTTTGGTACAGAGTATTCAAATTTTGAAAGGATACTGGATCTGGATATTGATTATCTAAAAATTGATGCAAAATATATTAAGGATATTGATAGCAATCCTAAAAGTTATGAAATAACCCGCGCAATAGCTTTTTTTGCTAATAATGCGGGTATTCCCTGTATTGCTGAATTTGTTCATAACGCGTCGGTTCAAAAAATTATAGCAGAGTTAGATATTGCTTACTCACAGGGGTATTATTTTTCAGAACCTAATCAATATTTACCAGCTTAACTATTAAATTTATCCACTTCATTTCCCCAATGATCCCATCCAGCAATAGTCTGCCTGGCAAAAAGTTCAATTTTTTGAACCTCTCCAAATAATGTATCTATACGTTCTCTTGCTTCTATAGGTTTTCTGGAATGCTTGCGTTTGCCCTGATCATTGGTTTCTATAATTTGATTAATACCACGGTTTTTTATGTCATTAGCAACAGTGACTTTGCCTCGAGTGGCTAATAAACAAATTTCTGCATTAGAGCGAGTATAATTCCCTCCACCAATGGAATAATTGCCATTAGCGTATTTTTTTACCCAGGTGAATGCCACTGTTTTGTAGGTGAACCCCCAAGCATTTACCAGCTCTAATGATTCAGCTAAAAGAGGATAGGTTGCCCACATTAATAAAAAGCAGGGATCGTCTGCTATTTTATCAATAAAGCCCCTCATTTCTATTAACTCTTTTTGTTTCATGGTGGGATAATGATTAATTGCTGCACCATTAGATTTTTTATTATTGTAATGCCAAGGTGGATCGCAATAGATTACTCTATAGCTTTTATCGGGTATATTGTTAATCATGCTGTATAAAATTGTAAGAATTAAATTTTGAGGTTGTTGATATCGCAGGTATAATAACACAATTATTTAATTCCATAATGGAACAAAATTAATTACAGGTATAAATATGAGCAGGCATCAACTAATTGAAGATAAATTAAAACAACAATTTTCGCCCAGTTTTTTACAGGTTGAAAATGAAACTCAGAATCACAATGTTCCACCTGATTCAGAATCACACTTTAAAGTATTATTGGTAAGTGAGGATTTTAAAGATAAATCCCTGATTCAAAGACATCGTATGGTTAATCAATGCCTGGCAGATGAGTTAAAAAATGCCATCCATGCGCTGGCTATGCATACCTTTACTGCTTCGGAATGGGAAGAGCGTGAATTTAAAGAAATGAAATCACCACCTTGTCACGGTGGTAGTAAATAATTTTTAAACTAAAGGAACATTTATGACAACAATTAATGTAGTAATCGATGAATTTGAAGATTTAATTACTAAAAACGATTTTGTAATTATTGATTTTTGGGCTCCCTGGTGTGGTCCTTGTAAATCATTTGCTCCAATATACGAAGAATTATCTGAAAAATATCCGGATCTGGTCTTTGCTAAAGTAAATACTGAAGAACAACAGGAATTAGCGGGCAGTTTTAATATTCGTTCCATCCCAACTTTAATGATTATGCGCGAGCAGGTTATTTTATTTTCAGAAGCAGGGGCTTTACAGGCTTCGCAATTGGAAGAGGTTATTGTTCAGGCACAGTCATTAGATATGGATCAAGTGCGTAAAGAAGTTGCAGAACAACATGCAGAACAACAACAGGAAAAAGAAGCGCAATAAATGAAAAATAATAGCAAAACAGGTGTTTTACTGGTTAATTTAGGTACTCCAGATGCACCTGATGCTGCTTCTATCCGCCGCTTTCTTAGAGAATTTTTATCTGACCCCAGAGTAGTTGAAATTCCAAGAATAATATGGATGTTAATCCTACATCTTTTTGTACTGCCTTTTCGCCCCCCTAAATTGGTAAAAGCCTATCAGGCTATTTGGACAGAGGATGGCTCGCCACTATTGTCTATTGCTTATAAGCAACAAAAAAAATTAGAGCAACTTGCGCCAGATTATTTGTTTGCCACGGCTATGTGTTATGGCAATCCATCAATTAGATCTGCATTAGATAATTTTAAAAAAAACAATATTGATAAATTATTAATTCTGCCCTTATATCCACAATACTCTGGCTCTACCAGTGCGGCAATATTTGATGTAATTAGCAATCAATTGCAACAATGGCGAAATATTCCTGAGCTGAGAATGATTAAGGATTATCACAACCATCCTTTGTATATTCAAGCGCTTGCTAGCTCAATAGAGCAGCATTGGAATAATAATTCAGAGCAGTCTAAAAATAGTGAAAACATAATAAATAATAAAGCGCACTTATTAATGTCTTTTCATGGTATCCCTATTGATTATTGTAAAAAAGGTGACCCCTACGATAAGCATTGCCAGCAAACCGCTCGTTTATTAGCAAAGGCTTTACAGCTTAGCGATAATCAATGGACACTTTCTTATCAGTCTTTATTTGGTAAAGCGGAATGGTTAAAACCTTATACCAATATTACTTTAAAACAAATGCCAGATCAGGGTATAAATACGCTGGATGTTATTTGCCCGGGATTTAGTAATGATTGTTTAGAAACGCTGGAAGAAATAAAAGTTGAGAATAAAGAAATTTTTATCAGTGCTGGCGGTGAAGATTATAATTATATTTCTGCATTAAATGATAGTGATAATCATATTAAAATGATTCTTGAATTAATTAAACAGCATAGTCAGGGCTGGTAAATCTTGCCCCTATAATACTCTTGCTATGCTTGGCTAAGTAGTTTTATCCAGGGCTTCAATAATTGAGAGCTCTAATCTTTTTAGCCATTCAAAATCAGTAATAATCTGGTTATCATGATCCGTTATATAAAAAATATCTTCCACTTTTTCTCCAAAAGTAGAGATTTTGGTATTAACCAGATGAATGTTGTGCTGAATTAATACATGACCAATTTTAGATAATAGGTAAGGGCGGTTGGATGCAGTAACATTCATAATAGTCAGATTGTTCTCTAGGTCTTCATTAAAATCTACTTTAGTATTCATAGAAAACTGTTTTAAAACGCGAGTTAACCGGTGGTTATCATTAATTAAATTAAACTCATCACAACTGAGTTGCTGGAATAATTTTGTTTGAATATTAGTTAAGCGGTCCTGTTCTGTAATAGCCTGTTGTTGTTCATTTAAAATGTGGTAGGTATGTAAAATATAGGTGTTTTGAGTGCGATAGGTGCTTACTTCAGTTACATCGAGTGCCATTTTTGAAAGTACTGAAGTGACTAGAGTAAAAATATGGGTTTTATTTTCCATATAAATCAGAATTTCTGTACTGCCTTTACTCTCTGCATTTCGTAGTAGTACCAACGGTTGCTGTTTGCTGGTTTCATTGGCCTGATGTTCAATAATACTGCCCGTATGTATAACTATTTCTTCAACACTATGTTGTAAAAAATAATCCTTGGGTAATAATGCCCATAAGTTATTAAAATCTTTTTTATGGTAATTTTTAGCTAATAATAATTGACTTGCTTTTTCTCTATTTTGGTCAATTTGTTCAATGGGATTATTTAAGCCCTGTCCCAATGCATGTTTGGTTAAATTATATAAGTCTATTAACAATGAATCCTTCCAGGAGTTCCAGACTTTAGGACTGGTGGCACGAATATCCGCAACGGTTAATAAATAAAGATAATTGAGGTGATTTATATCGCGCATTTTTATTGCAAAATCATGAATAACCTGAGGATCACCCAAATCTTTACGCTGGGCTGTCATAGACATTTCCAGATGATTTCTTACCAGCCAGCTTACTAAACGGATATCGTTACTGCTCAAATCGTGCAATTGGCAAAACTGCTCTGCTTCAGCAGCGCCAATTATTGAGTGATTTCCTCCCCGACCTTTACCAATATCATGAAATATGGCAGCAATATATAATAATTCAGCTTTAGGTATTAGTTTAAATAGTGAACTGGAAAGAGGTAATTCAGAGTCACATTTTTTAACACTTAAGCGGCGTACATTACGTAATACTCTTAAAGTGTGTTCGTCCACTGTATAAGCATGATATAGGTCATGCTGCATTTGACCTACTATTTGTTTAAATGCAGGGATGTATTCTGCTAAAACTCCATAGCGGTTCATTCTTCGTACTTGTTTGGTTATGCCTGATTTTTGTTTGAGTATTTCTATAAATAGTGAGCGACAGCGTAAATCCTTTCTAAAGGTATCATCAATTAAATATCTATGGTTTCTAATCAAACGTATGGTGCTGGCTCTAACGCCTTTAATTTGTGGGTTTTCTGCCAGAATTAAAAAAACCTCTAATAATGCAAAAGGATAAAAAGAAAAAACATTCGGGTTACAGGTTGTTAAATAATTTTTATAAATCATAAAACGTTTATTTATCTTAATTGGATGGTTGTCCACATCTTTATAAATAATTGCCTCACTAAAATATTGTAATAATATTTCATTGAGTCGTTCTAGCTCCATTACCGTTTGGTAATATTTACCCATAAACTGTTCAACAGCCAGTTGTTCGTCATTATCCTGGTAACCAAATTGCTCAGCTAGATCACGTTGATAATCAAATAATAATCGATCTTCTCGACGGTTTCTTATAATGTGAAGTGCAAAGCGAATTTTCCATAAAAAAGCCTGTCCTGCTTCTAATTGTGCATACTCTTCTGCAGTAATAAATTTATAGGTGACTAATTCTTTAAAGGTATGGGCTTTAAAATGGCGTTTGGCAATCCAGCCTATAATTTGAATATCACGTAAGCCACCAGGGCCTTCTTTTATATTTGGCTCAAGATTATAGGCGGTGCCATTGTATTTTAGATGGCGTTGCTGTTGCTCGTCCATTTTGGCACAGAAAAAGTCCTTAGTGTTCCATATTTTTTCTGGTTCAATTTGTTCTTTTAATAAAAAGAATAAATTCTTATTTCCCGTAATATAACGAGACTCCATTAAATTACTGATAATAGTAATATCATTTTTAGCTTCACTCACACATTCATCTATAGTGCGAACCGATTGACCTAGATCCAGCCCAATATCCCATAATAAAGTAATAAACTGTTGTAGTTTTTCTGCTAATTTTGAGTTTTTTTCGGTTTGTTCAAGTAGGCTGGTATCAGTATGTAATATTAAAATATCGATATCACTATAAGGATGTAATTCGCCACGTCCATAACCTCCAACTGCGGCTAAAGCAACGTCATGTTGCCCCATTTGGAAAAAATTCCAACATAGCCTTAAAATTTCATCCATTGCATTAGAGCGGTCATGCACCAGGTGAATTATGTTCTGACCATTAATAAATTGCTCTGATTGAAGCTGATTAATATCCTTTATAGCCTGTTTAAATAAACTGATAGGTGAAGAATCATTATCCTTTAGTTGTATTGATAGTTGTTCACTATCAATTAAGCTGGCATGTTGCATATTAATCTCAATTTTATTGTGGGTAGGATGGGACTAGTTTATATATTATTGGGTAAGGATATCAAATCCTGAGTCTGTGACTAAAATAGTATGTTCCCATTGTGCAGAGAGGCTTCTGTCTTTTGTTACTACGGTCCATTTATCGGGTAGTACTTTTAGGTGTCTTTTGCCTAAATTTACCATTGGTTCAATGGTAAATGTCATGCCTGGCTCTAAAATAACTCCCGTGTCTTTGTCAGCATAATGAATAACCTGTGGTTCATCATGAAATTTTTCGCCAATGCCATGACCACAATATTCTCTTACTATTGAGCATTTTTGTTGTGTCGCGTATTTTTCAATAGCACGACCAATATTTGCAAGCTCTTGCCCAGGTCTTACTTGTTCCATGCCAATTTGCAGGCAATCATAACTGATTTGAATAATACGCTGGCCTTTTATGGTTGCTTCGCCGACATTAAACATGCGACTGGTATCACCATGAAAAGCATCTTTTATAACCGTAATATCAATATTAATAATATCACCTTTTTTTAGTTTTTTATCACTGGGAATACCATGACAAATCTGATGATTAACTGAAGTACATATGGATTTTGGAAAGCCATGATAATTGAGCGGGGCAGGGATGGTATGCTGGGTATTAACCATAAAATCATGGCAAATACTATCCAGCTCCTCGGTGGTCACTCCAACTTGTACATAGGGAGTTATCATGTCTAATACATCAGCAGCTAGTTTACCTGCTATACGCATTTTTTTTATTTGTTGTTCATTTTTAATTGGTATACTCATTAGGATATTATAAATAGTGTTAGGTGCTTTTAAAAGCACTCATTGATTAAGTGATTTAAATAATCTATGCGTTTAGAGCTATCAGGAACACGTTCTAATAGTTTTAACTTATTATTGCCATCTAATTTAAATTTATTGGGCTTGTTCTGGATCAGTGAAATTATTTTCATTGGATCAATATTGGGTGTATCTTCAAAAACAATTCTGCCACCCAGATCAGAAAAACTTATTTCACAAATCCCCAATGGGCTTGCTTTTAATCTTAGCGATGTCACACTAAATAGCGTTTTTATTTGATCGGGCAATAAGCCAAATCGGTCAATCATTTCTACTTGTAAGTCTTTTAGGCCCAGATCATCTGTGGCATTGGCAATACGTTTGTACATAATCAGGCGATTATGTACATCAGGTAAATAGTCATCGGGTATTAAAGCGGCTGCACCTAAATCAATTTCAGTACCCATGCTGGTATTTAGATCCAAATCAGGCTCTTTACCCTCTTTTAACGATTTTACTGCCCGCTCTAATAAGTCAGTATACAGGGTAAATCCAATTTCCTGCATTTGTCCACTTTGGCCTTCACCTAAAAGCTCTCCCGCTCCACGAATTTCAAGGTCGTGGGTGGCAAGAGTAAATCCAGCTCCTAAGTCTTCTATTGATTCAATAGCTTCTAGTCGTTTAATTGCATCCGCAGTCATTAATTTTTTACCGGGGACGGTTAAATAAGCATAAGCTCGGTGATGGGAGCGCCCAACACGACCTCGCAATTGGTATAACTGGGCTAAACCAAAACGATCGGCTCGCTCTATAACTATAGTATTTGCAGTTGGTATATCAATACCCGTTTCAATAATTGTGGTGCAAACTAAAATATTAAAACGTTGGTGATAAAAATCGCTCATTACACGCTCTAATTGTGACTCATGCATTTGGCCATGGGCTACTTCAATTTTAGCCTCAGGTAATAATTCTGATAATTCACGGGCACGTTTTTCAATAGTGTCTACTTTGTTATGTAATACAAATACCTGTCCACCACGCATTAATTCACGATGGCAGGCTTCACGGATAGTATCGTTGCTCCATTGCTGTACAAAGGTCTTAATTGCCAGACGTTTAGCCGGGGGAGTAGCAATAATTGAAAAATCTCGAATTCCTGCTAATGACATATTCAGGGTACGTGGAATTGGAGTAGCTGTCATGGTTAAAATATCCACTTTGCTGCGGAATTTTTTAAACTGTTCTTTTTGCCTTACCCCAAAACGATGCTCTTCATCAATAATTAATAAACCCAGATTATTAAATTTAATATTTTTTTGTAGCAGTTTATGGGTGCCAATAATAATATCAATAGTACCCTTAAGTACCTCTTTTAGAATTAAAGTCTGTTCTTTGCTGCTTTGAAAGCGTGATAAGCCCGCTATTCTAACGGGTAAATCTGCAAAACGGTCGCGAAAATTTTCGGTATGTTGCTGGCTTAAAAGTGTGGTAGGAACTAAGATGGCAACCTGTTTCCCCCCCTGGACTGCTACATAGGCTGCCCGCATAGCCACTTCGGTTTTACCAAAACCCACATCACCACAAATCAAGCGGTCCATAGGTTTAGAACCTGTCATATCATTAATGACTTGCTCAATAGCCTGTTGTTGGTCAGGTGTTTCTTCAAATGGGAAAGCAGCACAGAACTGTTGATAGTCTATTTCATTAAGAGGGTATACATACCCTTGTTGAGCTTCACGTTTGGCATATATTTCAAGAAGCTCTGCTGCAACATCACGTATTTTTTCTTTGGCTTTACGTTTGGCTTTTTCCCATTGTCCAGAACCTAATTTGTGTAATGGCGCAGTATCAGGGTTTGCTCCTGTATAACGACTAATAAGGTGTAATGAGGAAACGGGAACATACAGTTTATCTCCCCCCTGATATTCTAGCAGCAAAAATTCAGTAGCCTGATTTTCAATATCAATAATTTCTAAGCCCAGATAACGCCCCACACCATTATCTTCATGTACTACGGGAGCTCCAATCTGTAATTCTGCCAGGGTATTAATAATAACATCGTCATTAGCCGATTTGCTTTTTTTACGACGTCTGCGTTGCATTACCTGCTCACCATAAAGCTGGCTTTCAGTAATAATGAGCAATTGTTGATTATCCGCCATTTGCGGAGCTTCTAACATTAAACCTTTTTGTAAATAACCTATGCTAATTCCCAGAGTCTGGCCACTTACCATAAATTCTTTAAAGCTGTTAAAAACCTCAGGTTTTATTTTTTGAGGTTTGAGCAGCTCCAATAAAGATTCGCGTCTTCCAGCAGTTTCACATACAAATAATACTTTTCCGCAAGAGTTGTTTATTCGTTGTTTTAGCTTGGCTAAAGGCTCAGCCGTTTGGTTATCTATTTGAACGGGAGTTGGGACTTTACTATTAAAATTAGTTACTCCCGTCTTGGCTTTATATTCAAAGGATTGATACACCACGCTATGCATAGAATTAAAACGATTAAATAATTGTTCAGTAGTTAAAAATAAAACTTCAGGTGCTAGTAAGGGGCGAAAAATATCATGGCGATATTGTTCATATCTAAACTTAACATCATCAATAAAGCTTGTTGCACTGCTGTGTAAGTCCTGAAAATAACAGGCCAGAGTATTTTCAGGTAGATAATCAAATAAGCTGCTGGTTTGCTCAAAAAATAATGGCATATAGAATTCAATGCCGGCTGGAAAAACACCTTCAGACATATCAGAATAAATACTACTGGAAAGTAAATCTCCTCCAATTTTATCGCGATAATTTTGACGAAAGATTTCTATAGCTTGTTTTGAAGTAGGAAACTCTTTTGCAGGCATCATATGGATAAATTCAACTTCTGTCTCAGAGCGTTGAGTTTCAACATCAAAGGTTTTAATGGTTTCTAATTCATCATCAAATAAGTCCAGACGATAGGGTTTTTTGCTGCCCATGGGGAAGATGTCAATTAAACTTCCTCGTACACTAAATTCACCGTGTTCATAAACGGTATTAACACAACGATAACCTTTTTTACTCATTTCAAGGCGGAAGTGATCAATATTGATCTGCATATCCTTAGAAAGGATTAAGGTGTTTTGCTCAATAAAATCAACTGGAGGTAGTTGTTGCATTAAACTATGTACTGGAACTATTAATATTCCAGAGGATTGTCTGGATAACTGGTATAGGCTGGATAAACGTTCAGAGATAATATCCTGATGCGGTGAAAAATGATCATAGGGTAACATTTCCCAGTCAGGAAAGTGAAAGATGGGAATATCGGAATCTTTTAAAAAAAACTCTAACTCAAAGCCCAATTGCTGGGCAGAGATAACATCGGCTGTCACCAATAAAATAAATTGCTGCTGTTTTTTTAATTGCTGACTAATAGCAAGAGTTAAACTACTGCCATATAGTTGCCCCCACCAGGATTTTTGTCCCGCTTTATAGGAAGTTTCTGGAATAAACTGATTTTCAAGATATAAAGAAGCAGGAGATTGTTTATTTGACGATTTATCATTTTCACTCATGAAGCAGGAACCTAATACAAAAAGTGAGTATTTTAACCTGAAACGACTTACCAAATATATTCAAAATTTACTTCTAATTAAATAGAGCCGTTAATCTTAACTTTCTTCAGGTTCAGGACGTCCAATATGATACCCCTGATAAAAGTCAAGCCCCATAGTTTTTAATATCTCTAAATCATCTGCAGTTTCAATTCCCTCTGCAATAACCTGAATATCCAGATTATGTGCAGTATTGATAATTTGACGCATATAATTAACCACATCCCGATTTTCCTGAATATTGGATGCATAACTTCCATGTACTTTAATATAATCAATTTTAATATCCTTAAGATAGGACATAGAAGCAAAGCCGATACCAAAGTGGTCAATAGAAAATTTACAGGCAAATGGCTGCATAATAGAAAGTAGATTTTTGTATTCGGATAATGATTTAATAATATTATATTCAGGAGCTTCAATAACCAGTTTTTGTTGCTGGTTGTGATCTAAACTTTCAAACTGTTGTTTTAACCAAACCGGAAAAGAAGGGTCCTGCAAGGTATCACGAGAGAGATTCATACAATAAGTATATTGGGCATTGGCTTTGATTTTTGTAATTATGGCCTCAATCACCCAACGATCAATTAACCGTGTAATTCCTAAATGCTCTGCCATGGGAATAAATATTCCAGCTGAAATAACTTGTTGTTGATAGTTTAGGCGTAACATAACTTCCTGAAACATTGATTTATTTTCAGCATCTACCGTTTTTTGAAAATAAGGTTGGAACATACTTTCTTTAACTGCCTGATGGATAATATCATTCCATTCATTTGCACCATGAGCATGTACCACTGGTTTATTATTATTATCAAATACTTCCCAGGCATTGGTTCCTTTTTGTTGAGCTAATCGTAAAGCGGTATCTGTTTCAGATAAAAGATCGACCATAGATTGATTGGTTTGACTGGTGACCAGGCCCATATGGGCAATATCATCATCGTCAAACTCTAATTGTTGCGATAGTTCAGTTAACTGTTTTTGTATAGCAGGACCAAGATCATTGGTAAACTCAGTACTGGCAGATTTTACTAATAGGGCAAAATCGGTACCAGATAAACGGGCAACTACAGAGTTAGGATAAGATTCAGCCTGTTTATTAATAATCACAGCTAATTGTTTTAATAATTCATTACCCTTTAAATGACCATACTTTTTATTAATGGCTAATAAGTCATTAATATGCAGGATTAACAAACCACCCTGTGAGGTTTCATTTTTTGAATCACAAAAGTACTTCAATTGTTTCATAAAACTGGAGCGATTGGGAAGTTCAGTAACTTCATCCTGAAATGCCTGCTTTTGTAATTCTTCGGTCATTTTTGCCTGTTCATCAAAAATGACTTTTAATTTTTTAGACATTTTATTTAATGCGCTTACCACCTGGCGAAATTCTATCGTTTTGGGTTGGATATTTATAATTGGAAATTCACGATTACAGATTGCATGGGCTTGCTTTTTAATCTCTACCAGCGGTTTTAATAAGAATTTCAAAGCAATAGCGGTAAAAAATAGAATCACTGCCATAACTAATAAGTATAAAGTCAGGGTATTTAATGCATTTTCCCAGAGTTTTTCATAAGCAAACCCAGGATAACTTTGAATTGTGATTAAACCTACTGTTTGCCAGCCATCCTCAACGGTAGCTTGTTGCTCTGGTGCAATTAGAGGAAATAAATTAATAAACCACTGAGGAACGCTTTCAATAATTAGCGGTCTATCTTTTGAGAATAGTTCTTTTTCATCTAAATCAGTAATAAGTATTTTTTTATAATAACCACTATCAAACATGGCATTAGTATAGACCTCTAAAGAGGCTATATCGTTGTCTCTAATTTCAGCGGTTAGTGCAATACCTAATGATGTAGCAGCATCCTGAGCATGAGATGACAATTGTTCATTTAGGTAATCACGAATATTTTCTGTACTAACGATAAAGGTACTAGCAAACAAAGTGATAAAAATAAGGCAGATGAGAATAAGGATCTGTTTAAATAATGTCATATTGTTTTATATCCGTCTTTACCAAAAGGTTAAATGTAAAAAAGTTTCATGTATGGGTATTCTCTATTATATGTTTAATAATAATTGATGAACCTTTCGAATACAAATTATTGTTGCAATACATCTTTTTCTGTTAGAATTCGTTTTCCTATAAATTTGTTATGAGATAAATTAAACCTTCAATGTATAACAGCAGTAATAACCTTAAAGTTAAAAATTTGACCTGTGCTCGTGACGATAGAGTTTTATTCACTGAGCTTTCATTAGAAGTATTCAGTGGTGAACTATTACTATTAGAAGGAAGAAATGGTGCGGGTAAAACAACCTTATTACGGATCTTATCGGGTTTAAGACAGCCGGATGAAGGTGGAGTTTATTGGAATGATGAAAAAATCAATGATTTAGGTTATGAGTTTTATCAGGATGTATCATTTATGGGGCATCATAATGCATTAAAGGGTGATTTAACCTCTAGAGAAAATCTTGAAGTGAGTATTGCACTCAGTGCTGGAAGTGAAGTGAAAATTGAACAGGCTCTTGAAGATGTTAAACTGGCAGGTTATGAGGATGAATTTGTAAGAAAATTCTCAGCTGGTATGAAACGACGCTTGGCCATAGCTAAATTATTAGTTTTAGATACTCCTTTGTGGGTACTTGATGAACCTTTTACATCAGTGGATGTCAAAGGTATTAAAATGATAGAAGGCTTTATCGAGCAACACTTACAAAAACAAGGCTTAGTGATTATGACTTCACACCATGAAGTAAATATCGACAGCCAGTTTATTACCCAATTAAGGTTAAAATAATTGTTAAATTTTAGTATAACAAAAATAGAGAGGAGCAATGGCTAAGACTTCCATTTCTACCACTAAAGCCTTTTATATTCTTTTAAAACGTGATTTATTATTATCTTTTCGTCAACCTGCGGATGTTATAAATCCAGTATTATTTTTTATTTTGGTTATTGTATTATTTCCTTTTGCTGTTGGTTCTGATAGCAAATTATTAGTTGAAATTTCTACTGGTATTATTTGGGTTTCCGCTTTATTAGCTTCTATGTTATCTCTGGATCATATCTTTAAGGGTGACTATGACGATGGTACTTTAGAAGAAATGGTGCTCAGTGCACATCCCACCTCTATTCTTGTTTTAGCAAAGGTTTTTGCTCATTGGATAATGACCGCCCTGCCAGTAATAATTATTTCCCCTGTTTTAGCCTCAATGCTGGGTATGCCCAGTTCAGGAATTTTTATCTTATTAATTACTTTGATATTAGGAACTCCTGTATTAAGCCTGGTTGGAGCAATTGGGGTGGGATTAACTGTTGGTTTAAAAGGGGGAGGGGTTATCTTGTCTTTATTAATTCTACCCTTATATATTCCTGTATTAATTTTTGCCAGCGGAGCAGTTAGTAATAGCATTGCAGGTTTAGAGGTTACTGGTCAAATATATATGTTATCAGCCTTTAGCGTTTTATCGTTATTTTTAGCACCTATAGCAATTTCATCGTCACTTAAAATTAGCCTTAGTTAACAAAATAACTTAACACTTAAAAATTAAAATTACTCTATGTTTAAAATAATCTGGTCATTTATACAACGCTTTTCTTCCCCACCGTATTTTTATCAAATCTCGGCAAAAATTTTGCCCTGGTTGGTAGCTATCTTTGTAATTACTTTGTGTTATGGATTGTATGGAGGCTTATATGCTGCTCCTACTGATTACCAGCAAGGGGATAGTTTCCGAATTATTTATATCCATGTACCAGCTGCCTGGATGTCTATGTTTATTTATATGGTGATGGCTTTTACCGGTGCAATAGGTTTAATCTGGAGAATAAAACTGGCTGATGTAATGGTTATTAGCAGTGCTCCAATTGGAGCAGCGTTTACTTTTTTAGCTTTAGTAACAGGCTCTATTTGGGGTAAGCCCATGTGGGGTACCTGGTGGGTATGGGATGCGCGTTTAACCGCTGAACTGATACTATTATTTTTATATTTTGGAATTATAGCTTTATATAACGCCATAGAAGATAAACGTACTGCATCACGTGCTATTGCAATACTTGCTTTAGTTGGTGTGGTAAATATCCCCATAATTCATTACTCCGTTGAATGGTGGGCGACTTTACATCAAGGGCCAACCGTTACAAAATTTGATAAACCGTCTATTCACATTGATATGTTGATTCCTTTACTCGTAATGGCTGTCTCATTTAAGGTGTATTATTTTATAGCTTTGATTCTACGGGCAAGAAATGAAGTAATGCGTCGTGAATCAGGAGCAAAATGGGTCAAAAACATGATTTTAGGGGAGAAAAATAATGGCTGAATTTTTTCATATGGGAGGTTATGCCTCATATGTATGGTCTTCTTATGGGCTGGCTTTAATCGTTTTATTACCCGCTCTTTTACTTCCTCTGCGAGAAAACAAACGTTTGAGAACGCAAATTAAAGGAAAGTACAAACGTGAACAGGCGATTGCCAGGCAACAACTCGAACAACAAGATGAAGAAAAGGATATAACATAATGACTCCAGCAAGAAAAAAACGATTAAGCCTGATTGCAATATTAGTTTTAGGTACTAGTTTGGCTGTTGGTTTAATACTAAAAGCCATGAATGAAAATGTAATGTTTTTCTTTTCTCCCACTCAGGTACAAGCAGGCGAAGCACCCAAAAACAGGCCTTTTCGAATTGGTGGAATGGTGGTAATGGGCAGTGTTAAGCGTTCATCCGATAGTGTTAAGGTCACCTTTGACCTAAGCGATAATGAAAACGTGGTATCTGTTGAATATTCAGGAATTTTACCAGACTTATTTAGAGAGGGGCAGGGTATTATTGCTAATGGCCGCTTAAATGAAGAAGGCCAGATTGTTGCTGAAGAAGTATTAGCCAAGCATGATGAAAATTACATGCCTCCAGAAGTTGCAGGTATGATGAAGCCAAAAACTAAAAACTCAGTAAAAATTACCAAAGAAAATTAAGGAATACTATGATACCTGAACTTGGCCATATGGCACTAATTGTTGCTCTCTCAATTGCTTTTATCCAGGCATTTGTTCCAATGTATGGGGCGCAAACCAATAAACCCGCATTAATTGCAATTGCAAGACCTGCTGCATTAGCACAGGCGCTGATGATGTTAATCTCCTTTTTATGCCTTGTTTATGCATTTTTAGATAATGATTTTTCAGTTGCTTATGTAGCACAAAACTCTAATACTTTATTACCTGATATATTTAAAGTATCTGCTGTATGGGGAGCACATGAGGGCTCTTTATTACTCTGGGCGTTTACTTTATCAATATGGGCTGCGGCGGTGAGTGTTTTTAGTAAAAGTATACCTGGTCCTATGGTGGCAAGGGTTTTATCTGTTATAGCATTTGTTAGTATAGGTTTTCTTTTATTTATGCTAATTACCTCCAATCCTTTTGATCGCCTGGTTAATGCTCCATTAGAAGGCAGGGATTTAAATCCATTATTACAGGATTTTGGTTTAGTTATTCACCCACCTATGCTGTATATGGGCTATGTTGGTTTTTCAGTAGCTTTTGCTTTTGCAATAGCGGCTATGTTGGGTGGGAAATTAGATACAGCATGGGCTAGATGGAGCAGACCCTGGACAAATATCGCCTGGGTATTTTTAACCGGTGGTGTAACACTGGGTAGCTGGTGGGCATATTATGAACTTGGCTGGGGAGGATGGTGGTTCTGGGATCCCGTAGAAAACGCATCCTTTATGCCATGGCTGGTTGGTACTGCTTTAATTCATTCCTTAGCGGCAACAGAAAAAAGGGGCGCATTTAAAGCCTGGACAGTATTATTAGCTATATTAGCTTTTTCTCTTAGTTTATTAGGCACCTTCCTGGTTCGCTCTGGTGTTTTAACATCTGTACATGCTTTTGCAACGGATCCTGAACGTGGTGTTTTTATCTTAGTTTTTCTGGTTATTGTTATTGGTTGCTCCTTACTATTATATACTTTGCGAGCTGCGGATATTAAGTCCAATGTGAGTTTTGCACCGTTTTCAAAAGAAAGCTTTTTATTAGTTAATAATATTATTCTGATTGTTGTTATGGCCAGTATTTTATTAGGCACTTTATATCCGTTACTTATTGATGCCATCGGCAATGGTAAAATTTCGGTTGGACCTCCATATTTTAATAGTATTTTTGTACCCCTGACCATACCCTTGGCTATTTTAGTGGGTATTGGTGCTTTAACACGTTGGAAAAGTGATAATTTTCAGCGTTTATGGTCAAAACTGAATAAAATTTTAGCCTTCAGTATTATTGCGGGTATTTGTTTGCCCTTACTTAGAAATGAACCATATGAATGGAAAGCTGCTATTGGTATTTCACTTGGCATCTGGGTAGTTTTAACTGCTCTTGTCTGGGTTAAAGATAATAAAGGTCCAGGCGTTACGGGTTTACTTAAAATATCTCGTGCTGGTTGGGGAATGGTTATTGCGCATATTGGAATTGCTGTTTTTTCAGTGGGTGTTAGCCTAACGTCTTTATATAGTATTGAAAAAGATATTCGTATGGAAATAGGCGATTCTTATACCATGCAGGACTACACTTTTACGTTTAGAGGAGTAGAAGATAAAAAAGGTCCTAACTACGTAGCCAAAACAGGTTTTCTTGATATTTATCATAATGATGAGTTTTATATGAAAATGGAGCCTGCTCGCAGAGTATACAATGTACAAACTATGCCAATGACTGAGGCTGCAATTGATGCAGGTTTTACCCGCGACTTATTTGTAGCAATTGGTGAAGATCTTGGTGGTGGCGCCTGGAGTTTCCGTCTATATTATAAACCTTTTGTGAGATGGTTATGGCTAGCAGGTTTATTAATGATGATTGGTGGACTATTGGCGGCAAGTGATTCTCGTTATATTAAATTAGCTAGAAGAGTCAGGGGATAAATGAAATGAATAAATTTATCCCGATTTTAATATTTGCTTTATTGGTTGGACTATTAGCTTTTGGTCTAACCAACGATCCTAAAATGGTTCCTTCACCCTTTATTGGTAAAGCCGCTCCAGAATTTATTACCAATAGATTATATAAAGAGGAACAAATTTCATTAGAGGGTATGAAAGGTAAAGTGTGGTTGCTAAATGTATTTGCGTCCTGGTGTGTATCATGTCGTGCAGAACATAAGCTCATCACTGAATTGGCAAAAAAGCTACCCAATTTTCCTATTGTTGGTCTTAATTATAAGGATGAAGAAAAGGATGCTAAAGCCTGGTTAAAATATTTTGGTAATCCCTATAGGGCTATTGCTGTTGATCTGGAAGGAAATATTGGCATTGAATTTGGAGTGTATGGTGTTCCTGAAACATTTATTATAGATAAAAAAGGTATTATCCGCCATAAACAAATTGGTCCTGTTTCCGAGCAATCTCTTAGTGAAACTATAATCCCATTACTTGTTCAATTAGAGAAGGAATAATGAAAAAAAATCTTATCATAATGGCATTAGTTTGCTTTTTTCTGCTATTTTTAGGCTCAGCATTTGCTAAAGTTGAATTACACGAGTTTGAGAACAAAGAGCAACAAAAATTATATAAAAAACTTTCTGAACAGCTGCGCTGTCTGGTTTGTCAGAACCAAAACCTGGCAGATTCAAATGCAGAACTTGCTCAGGATATGCGTTCAAAAACCTATCAATTAGTTATAGATAAAAAATCCGAATCGGAGATTATTGACTATTGGGTAACGCGCTATGGTGATTTTGTTTTATATAATCCACCATTTAAAGGCTCCACATTTCTTCTTTGGGTAGGCCCATTTTTACTTTTATTACTGGCCTTGTATTTTGGAAAGCGCATTATTCAAAATAATAATCGTTCAAAAATACCCTCTGAGCAATCCGTAAAAGATCATGAAGCGGTAAGAAAACTACTATCTGATAATAAAAAATAAGGAATATTAAAAACTATGCTAACTTTCTGGCTTTTGGCTATTATTTTATTTGCAATTGCAATTGCTTTTATTCTTTATCCTTTTATTCGTAAAACCTCTACAGAATCAAATATTGATCAAAAACAGGTTAATATTGATATTGCAAAAGATCAACTATGTACTTTAGAAGAAAATTTTTCGCAGGGTGAGGTATCACAGGAGGAATATGATTCCCTTAAATTTGAGCTGGAATCCAGCCTTATTGATGATATATCTATGCCTCAAGAAGAAACTACGGCTATTGATTTAAGTCCTAAGTCTAATAAGATAATAATGGTTATGGTGGTTGTTTTTGTACCCATATGCTCGATGCTATTATATCAAAAACTAGGAACGCCTGGTTTTGTAGATGGAAGTATCCTGCAAAAGCAAACTGCACAAAATGACCAGCATTCAGGTGCGAATCAAGCTTCTGTAAATGAAATGGTGGTTATGTTAATTAATAAGCTTAAAGAAAACCCTAATGATCAAAAAGGCTGGTTTTTATTAGCTAGAACCTATATGGCCCTGGAAAAATATGATAATGCCTATAGAGTGTATGAAAAGTTATTATCTTTAACGGGTGATGATGCAAGCATATTAGTTTCTATGGCTGATGCTTTGGCTATGACTAAGGGCGGTAAAATTTCAGGAGAACCTGAGCAATTGGTATTACGAGCTTTAAAAGTTGATGCAAATAATATTACGGGTTTATGGCTGGCTGGTATTGCTAAAAAAGAGCAGGGACAGAATCAACAGGCATTAAATTATTGGAATAAGCTTTATCCTTTAGTTAATGACGATCCTTCAGCACAACAAAGTATTGCTAAAATGATTGAATCTGTTGGTGGAACGGCCCCAGAAATCGATCATTCTGACCATGCTCATAATTCGATGCCAGATATGAATGCAATAGCGAATGAAATTACTCTTGCTGCTGAAAATAAAGGCGTGACTAAAGCAGCTATTAGTACTAATTCTATTAAAGTCAGTATTAGCCTATCCGAACAAATGCTTAAACAGGCGAATGCAAATGATATTGTATTTATTTATGCTAAAGCAGTTCAAGGTCCTCCAATGCCACTTGCTGCAGTTAAAAAGCGAGTCTCAGATTTACCCATTGCAGTTAATCTGGACGATAGAATGGCGATGATGCCACAAATGAAAATTTCGGCCTTTGCTAAGGTTAAAGTTGGAGCCAGGATTTCTAAATCTGGCCGGCCTAGCAAACAAGCAGGGGATTTAATGAGTGAAGAAATTATAGTGGATATGAAAAATATTCAGGATGTAAAACTAATTATTAATAGCATGGTTAAGTAAATTTATTTAATCAAGCCTATTTCTAAATTAGAATAAAAAAAAGCACGATGAGTATTACTCATCGTGCTTTTTTTGTGTGTTTTAATTTAAAATTAATGGCTCTTCATTTTCATCATTCCTTGCATCATAATTTTTTGTACCGGAGCAGTGATATCTTTAGTGCTGCCATCATTAAATTTTAAGCTAAGTTTTACTTGCTGTCCTACTTTTAAAGTAGCATTTAATTTTATTAGCATAATATGTAAACCGCCAGGTTTTAAAGTGGTACTTCCATTTGCAGGAATATCAATTTTTTCGACTTTACGCATTTGCATCATCCCATCTTTATGAATATGGGTGTGTAACTCTACAATTTCAGCAACATCACTTTTTACACTGACTAGAGTATATGCAGTAGCAGAACTATTGTGTAACTGCATAAAAGATGCACTATTTGGCTGACCTGGTGGCATTGCCCTGACGTAGGGTTTTTCAATAGCCACATCATCACTGGCTTTAGCAAATAAAGCCTGGCTATAACCACTTAATAAAACTAAACCAAGAGTAAATAAAATTTTTTTATGATGAGCTTGCTTCATAGATTAATCCTTTTTTAAGTTGATTTATAAATAATTGATTTGTGAAGTTATAAATGTTCTCTTACCATTAATAAGATTTGTTCAGGCAAAGCAGCATGGGGCAAATTACCCACTAATTTGCCATCTTTTCCTATTACATAGGTCATAGATGAATGATCAACAACATAATCAGTAGCAGATTCTTGTTGCTTAACTCTGCGAAAAGAGACTCCATAGCGTTTTGCTAATTCATCAATTTGCTGTTTACTACCTGTTAAACCCTGTATTTTAGGATGAAAGAATTGGGTATATTCTTCCAGACGTTTTACATTATCCCGTTCCGGATCAATACTTATAAAAAGTCCCTGAACTTGGTCCACTTCATCTGCTTCTAATTGTGATAAAGCACCAGACATCATGGAAAGATTAGTAGGGCACACATCAGGACACCAGGTATAACCAAAATAGATTAAAACTACTTTACCCTTAAAATCATTTAAGGAAACTTCACCCTTAGATGATATCAGATTAAACTCAGAGCTTCTTTTTTGTGGTTGTGAATCTAATACCTGATATTCTTTTTCAACTGGCCAGAAAAATATTACCCATAATAACGCAAGCATAAGTAATGGAATTACTACTAAAAATATTTTTTTCATTATTTATGCGTTTCAAATAGGTAAGGGGCCATATACAAGCCCTCTGAAGATTCGATATATACCGATGCTTTCCAGTTCATGCTATAACGTATGCAAACGGGTAACATGCCTTTGCCTGTATAACTGCCATCAGCCTGTTGTTTTAAGATAACTTTATTAGGCCCCATTTCCATATCAATACCTTTAAAATCAACAACTACTTGTTTTATATTTTTAATATCGGTATTAACGCTTAGGGATAAATCGCTGACCAGAGGGATAGGGGTGGGGAGAATTGAAAAGTTAACTTCGCCTACGTTTTGTATTTTTGACTGGCATTGTTGTAAATTAAGGTCGCAGTTCTTATCAACATCGGCTGCTGCAGTTATTTCTAAAGTAACATTCATTTGACTCTTGTACCAGGCAACACCACCTAAGGTAAAAAGTAATAACATTGAAGCAATTATAAGTGAAACAAATCCTTTATCCATTTTCGAATTTTACCCTAAAATAATTTCAGATAACACCTTTAATGTTGGGTGTGACAATTTGTCGCAGGACTTTAAATCTATTGTTACCAGAGATCTAACTGAATTTCTAAGTGTGAGTCTAGTTGCCTAAAATTTTTAAAAAAGCTGTGCTACCATGTGCAGACAGTTACTACCGACTATCAATTTTTATATTTAAACTGACGAGCAAATATTAATGATTAAAATTAAAGTGTTACTTATAACAAAAACAGTAATCATCCTCTTTTTATTTAGCATATTCAGTTATGCTAGTGAAAAAATCGCTAATTCTCCAAGTGATAATCCAAAAGAGACAACAACTATAGATACAAAAAAAGATATAAAAAATCGCGGTGGAGAATTTAGTTTAATTGGAAAAACGGGTTGGGTTAACTTATCAGATTTTAAAGGTAAAGTTGTTGCTATATATTTTGGCTATACTATGTGCCCAGATGTTTGCCCTACCAGTTTAAGTTTTTTATCCAGTGCTATCAATCAACTGACATCACAACAAAAGAAAAATTTCCAGAGTATTTTTATTAGTGTTGATCCAGGAAGAGATACTCCAGATAAATTAGTAGAATATGTTAAGTTTTTTGATCAGGATATGATTGGTTTAAGTGCCGCGCCCGAGGATCTCGATCTGGTTGTAGCACAATATGGAGCATACTATGAAAAAGTATCCTATTCTAATTCCTCCCTTTTATATGGAATCGATCATACTTCTGAGACATATATTGTTGGTAAGGATGGCAAATTATTTGCAATACTTCCTCATGCCACACCCTCTGCAAAAATCCTTAAAACAATTCTTTTGGCACAGAGCATTAAGAGTGCCAAAATAAAATAATTTCATCAACATTTAGCAGCTTAATCTAATAAATCATGTTATAATTTTGGGCTGTTTTACATCAAAAATATTCAACAATTTTAACAATAACCCTGGATATACATGGCTGAGTTTGCAAAAGAAGTTCTCCCTATAAGTCTTGAAGACGAAATGAAACAGTCCTATATGGACTACGCAATGAGTGTAATTGTTGGACGGGCACTGCCTGATGTCCGAGACGGTATGAAACCAGTACATCGCCGAGTTATTTATGCCATGCATGAAAGCGGCATGGATTTTAACAAACCCTATAAAAAATCTGCCCGTATTGTGGGTGAAGTATTAGGTAAGTATCATCCTCATGGTGATACCGCAGTTTATGACACCATAGTTCGAATGGCGCAGCCCTTTTCTTTGCGATACATGATGGTAGATGGGCAGGGTAACTTTGGTTCAGTAGATGGAGATTCACCTGCTGCCATGCGTTATACCGAAGTACGGATGGCTAAAATTTCCCATGAAATGTTAGCTGATATCGATAAAGAAACCGTAGATTTCCTACCCAACTACGACGATTCAGAACACGAACCCGCAGTATTACCCACTAAAATACCTAACTTATTAATTAATGGTTCTTCTGGTATTGCCGTAGGTATGGCAACCAATATCCCCCCACATAATTTGACCGAAGTAATTAATGCCTGTATCGCTTATGTTGATAACTCTGACATTACTATTGCACAATTAATTGAAATTATTCCTGGGCCAGATTTTCCTACCGCAGCAATTATTAATGGTTCTAGTGGTATTCATGAAGCTTATCACACAGGGCGTGGGCGGATTAAAATAAGAGCCAAGGCTGAAGTAGAAGTTAAAGCTAATGGCAGAGAAGTTATTATTGTTCATGAATTGCCCTATCAGGTAAACAAAGCACGTTTAATTGAACGTATGGCTGAACTGGTTAAAGATAAAAAAATAGAAGGCATCTCCGCGCTTCGTGATGAATCTGATAAGGATGGCATGCGAATTGTTATTGAAATCAAACGTGGTGAATCTGGTGATGTGGTTTTAAATAACCTCTATCAACAAACAGCAATGCAAAATGTTTTTGGTATTAATGTAGTGGCTCTGGTTGATGGACAACCTAAACTATTAAATCTGAAACAGCTGATTGAAGCGTTTATCCGTCATCGCCGTGAAGTGGTTTTCCGACGCACAGTTTATGAACTGCGTAAAGCACGTGATAGGGCACATATCCTTGAAGGACAAGCGGTAGCACTTGCAAATATTGATGAGCTGATCAAATTAATTAAAGATTCAGCTAACCCTGCTGAAGCAAAAGAGAAACTGCTAAATCAAAAATGGGCTCCTGGTATTGTAGGAGAGTTACTGGATGGCGGTGGAGTTGAGTCACGTCCTGATAATTTAGACACCATGTATGGCTTGCATGATGATGGCTACCAGCTTTCGCCTATTCAGGCACAAGCAATTTTAGATTTACGCTTACACCGTTTAACCGGGCTTGAAATCAATAAGATTATTGATGAATACAAAATCCTGGTAGAAAGAATTAAATACTTACTCAGTATTTTAGCCAGTCATGCTATTTTAATGGGCATTATTCGTGACGAATTAACGGATATTTTAGAAAAATTTGGCGATCAGCGACGTACCCAGATTATTGAGAATTTTGAAGACTTATCCTATGAAGATATGATAGCAGAAGAAGACCGAGTAGTGACTCTATCTCATGCCGGTTACGTTAAAACCCAACCATTGGCTGATTATTCTGCTCAACGACGAGGTGGTAGAGGAAAATCTGCCACCTCGATGAAAGATGAAGACTTTATTGAGAAACTCTTTGTAGCTTCCAGTCATGATACTCTGCTTTGTTTTAGTAATATGGGGCAGGTTTACTGGAAAAAAGTATACGAGTTACCACTTGCAAGTCGTGGATCAAAGGGTCGTCCAATTATTAATGTATTACCGCTGTCAGAAGGTGAAAAAATTAATGCATTATTACCCATTAGAGAATACTCTGATGAGCAATTTGTATTTATGGCAACCACCAAAGGAACCGTTAAAAAGACTTCTTTAGAACAATTTTCCAGACCAAGAGTAAATGGTATTCGAGCTATTGAACTCAGAGAGGATGATACTCTGGTTGATGTGGCTATAACCGATGGTGAACGCGATATTATGCTATTCTCATCAGAAGGTAAGGCTAATCGTTTCAATGAATCATTAATTCGTTCAACGGGACGTACTGCTGCAGGTGTCAGGGGTATAAAGCTCAATGATAACCATAGTCTTAAATCCATGATTATCGTGCCAAATACCAAATTACTTTCAGAAAAAGCACTTTTAGAAAATACGCCTACAGAAAGGGATACAGATGGAGAAAATCAGCAAGATTTACAGCTCTGCGTTTTAACCTCAACTGAAAATGGTTATGGTAAACGCACACCATTATCTGACTACCCAGCTAAAGGGAGAGGAGGTAAAGGCTCATTTGCTATTAAAACCTCTGAACGCAATGGATGGATGATTGGGGCTGAACTGGTTACCAGTAGTGATGAAATTATGTTAATAACAACTAATGGTACAGTGGTTAGAACTCGCGTATCTGAGATATCTGTGGTTAGCCGTCATACTCAAGGAGTTAGATTAATACGCCTGGGTAATGATGAAAAACTAGTCGAAATTGAAAAGGTATGTGAAACAGAAGAAATTTTAGCACAGGATGATGAAATAGAGACTTCTGAATCAGCCAGTTCTGAAACATCTGGGTCTGAGTCAGACAGTTCTGAAAACACTCGTTCTGAAAACGATAACCCTGAAAACGATAACCCTGAAAACGATAGCCCTGAAAACGATAGCCCTGAAAACGATAGCCCTGAAAACGATAGTTCCGAAATAGAATAAACTACTTTAACAATTACTTTTAAATTATTGTTAAATTATAAAATAAACTTAATATGATTTGAGGAAGAAAATGTCAAGAGTATATAATTTTAGTGCTGGACCAGCTATATTGCCCGAAGCTGTATTACAAAAAGCAAGCAGTGAAATGCTTGAATGGACTAACTATGAAGGTGGCAATGCGTCTATGTCGGTTATGGAAATGTCCCATCGTGGTAAAGATTTTATGTCTATTGCGGCAAAAGCAGAAGCTGATTTACGCAAATTGATGTCTATTCCAGAAAACTATAAAGTACTCTTTTTACAAGGTGGAGCAAGCAGCCAGTTTGCCATGATTCCAATGAATTTACTTGCAGGTAAAACTACAGCAGATTATGTAAATTCAGGCATGTGGTCTAAAAAAGCCATTGCAGAAGCTAAACGTTATTGTGATGTTAATGTTGTTGCCTCATCAGAAGACAGTGGTTTTACTACTATTCCAGAATTTTCGAGCTGGAAACTAAATCCAGATGCAGCCTATGTTCACTATACCCCTAATGAAACTATTGGTGGTGTTGAGTTTAACTATATTCCTGATACGGGCGATGTTCCATTAGTTGCTGATATGTCATCCACTATTTTATCACGTGAAATTGATGTTTCTAAATTTGCATTGATCTATGCGGGTGCACAAAAAAATGTGGGGCCAGCAGGTCTTACTTTAGTGATTATTCGTGAAGATTTAATTGGTAAAGCAAGTGACTCGGTTCCTGCTATGATGAATTATGCAATTCACGACAAAGCGGGCTCTATGTATAATACTCCACCCACATATAGCTGGTATCTAGCGGGTCTGGTATTTGATTGGGTTTTACAACAGGGTGGATTGTCGGCCATGGGTGAAATCAATAAACGCAAAGCCAATAAGTTATATGCGGTTATTGATGAATTAGATTTTTATGCAAATCCTGTTGAAACACAATATCGCTCCTGGATGAATGTTCCCTTTACTTTAGCTAAAGCTGATTTAGATGCAGACTTTATTAAACAAGCTACTGATGCGGGTTTACATACACTTAAAGGACACCGTTCAGTAGGTGGAATGAGAGCCAGTATTTATAATGCTATGCCAGAATCTGGAATTGATACTCTGGTTGAGTTTATGAAAACTTTCGCTAAAAATAATAGCTAATAGAGAATAATTAATAGTTAAGGGGGTAACTATGTATAAAGTTTTAACACTAAACAATATATCTATTGCTGGTTTAGATAAATTACCGCGTGATAATTATGAAATAGCTTCTGAAATTCAACACCCGGATGCTATTTTATTACGCTCTTTTAAAATGCACGAAATGGAAGTTCCAGAAACTTTAAAAGCAATTGGTCGTGCAGGAACCGGTGTAAATAATATTCCTGTGGATAAAATGAGTGAAAAAGGCATTGTGGTTTTTAATGCTCCAGGTGCTAATGCAAATGCAGTAAAAGAACTGGTACTTGCAGGTATGTTAATGGCATGCAGAAATATTGGCCCAGCATGGAATTTTGCAACAGATTTAACGGGCACAGATGAAGAAATTACCAAAGCAGTGGAAGCTGGCAAGAAAAACTATGGTGGTTTTGAACTTCCAGGTAAAACTATTGGTGTTGTTGGTCTAGGTGCAATTGGTCGTGCAGTTGCAAATATGGCAGAAGACCTGGGCATGAACGTGATTGGTTTTGATCCCGGTCTAACTGTTGAAGGTGCCTGGCAAATCTCATCCACAGTTAAACAGGCCAGTAGCTTTGATGCAATGTTACCTGAAGTTGATTTTATGACATTTCATGTACCATTAATTGATATCACTAAAAATATGCTTAATGCCGATCGCGTTAAAATGTTAAAGAAAAATGCCATTATTCTTAATTTTGCTCGCAATGGTATTATTGATGAAAATGCACTTGTAGATGCATTAAATAATGAAAGCATCTATGGTTATGTATGCGATTTTCCTAGTAATCATTTAAAAGATGTAAAAGGTGCTTTAACCTTTCCTCATTTAGGAGCATCTACTGTGGATGCAGAAGATAATTGTGCTATTATTGTTGCAGAAAATGTAAAAGATTATTTAGAAAATGGCAATATTAAATTATCGGTTAACTTCCCAGAAGTAAATATGCCTCGTACAGAGGGAACTCGTATTACTATTGCAAATAATAATGAACCTAATATGCTTGGACAGATATCCACTGTTTTAGCTAATGCCGATTTAAACATTGTTGACATGGTTAATAAATCAAAGGCTGATTTAGCCTATACAATTGTTGATGTAAATAGTGATGTTTCTGATGATATTGCTAATTCACTTGAGGCAATTGATGGCGTATTATCCGTACGTATTTTGTGCTAATAGGGTGTAAACATTGACACAGAAAAAAACTCAAACACTTGATCAATTAAGAGTATCAATTGATCAAGTGGATATTGAAATTCAGGATCTGCTAAATAAGCGAGCATTTTTAGCCGGTCAGGTAGCAAAAGTAAAACACCATGAGGCTAAACAGCTAAATCTGGAAGAAATTATTTTTTATCGTCCTGAACGCGAGGCTTCCGTTTTACGTAAAGTAATGCAACGAAATAAGGGCCCCTTGCCTGATGAAGAAACGGCCCGTTTATTTCGTGAAATAATGTCGGCCTGTTTAGCTTTAGAGCAACCTTTAAGTATTGCATTTTTAGGGCCAGAAGGTACCTTTACTCAATCTGCAGCTTTAAAACACTTTGGTCATTCAGTAAAAACAGTTCCTTTTTCTTCTATAGATCAAGTCTTTCGTGATGTGGATGCAAGTACTTCAAATTATGGTGTTGTACCGATTGAAAATTCAACTGAAGGTATTATCAGCCATACTCTTGACTTGTTTATTAATTCATCATTGAAAATTGTAGGTGAAGTTTCTCTACGTATTCATCATTATTTAATGGCAAGCAGTAATGATATTAGCAAAATAGATAAAATCTATTCACATCAGCAATCTTTGGCACAATGCCGTAAATGGCTTGATGCTAATCTGCCTGGAATTGATAGAATTCCAGTAAATAGTAATGCTGAAGCAGCAAGAATGGCAAAAAAACATCCTCTGGCAGCCGCTATTGGATCAAGTGCTGCGGCAGAAATTTATCAGCTGAATATCTTAAAGTCTAAAATTGAAGACTCTCCAGATAATACCACCCGCTTCCTTATTTTAGGTAAACAGGAAGTGGAAGCCAGCTCACCTTTAGCTAGTAATGCTTCAACTATGACCAGTAATGATGCATATTTAGCCAGTAAAAGTTTAGATAAAACCAGTATTCTGGTTTCCTCTGATAATAAACCGGGAGCCTTATACGATTTATTAAAACCACTGGCAAATAATAATATTTCTATGAGCCGTATTGAGTCTCGACCATCACAATGTGGTATATGGCAATACGTATTCTTTATAGATATTGAAGGGCATATTTCAAATCCGATGGTAAAAAAAGCGGTTGAAGAAATATCTGCACAAGTGAGTATGATTAAAATTTTAGGTTCCTACCCAAAAGCCGTTTTATAAGTATAATAACCAGAAAAAAGATTATGAGTAAATTCCTTAATATTGCTGTGAGTGGTGTACAAAATTTAGCACCTTATATTCCTGGCAAACCCATAGAAGAGCTAGAGCGAGAATACAACATTTCTAACGCTGTTAAACTTGCTTCTAATGAAAACCCATATGGCCCAAGTCCACAGGTTATTAATAAATTACAAGAAATAGTTTCATCTGCTACAGAAATATCACTATATCCTGATGGCAGTGGTTATAGATTAAAAGCGCTTATAGCTGAACGATTTAATATTGTTTCGGAGCAAATAACCCTAGGAAATGGTTCTAATGATATTTTAGATATCATTACTCGTTGTTTTGCAGGAGTTGGTGACGAAGTTATCTTCTCTCAATATGCTTTTGCTGTATACCCTATTTGCACACAAGCGGTTGGCGCAACTGCGGTTATAACGGATGCTGTAGATTGGGGGCATGATCTGGATGCAATGCTTAAAGCATGCAATAGCAAAACTAAACTTATTTTTATAGCCAATCCCAATAATCCAACAGGCACCTGTTTAACAACAGAGCAACTTTATAATTTCTTATCCAGGCTGCCTAATAATATAGTGGTAGTCATTGACGAAGCGTATATGGAATATGCTATTCATCAAGACTCTCCATATAAAGACACTTATACTGCGGCACACCTATGGCTTAATGAATTTGATAACTTAATCGTAACACGTACCTTTTCAAAGGCTTATGGCTTAGCCAGTTTACGTATTGGTTATAGTATCAGCTGTAATGAAATTGCTGATTTACTCAATCGTGTAAGACAACCCTTTAATAATAATACTCTGGCTTTAGAAGCAGCAATGATTGCACTTGAAGATCAGGACTATATTAATGAGGTGGTAGAAAAAAATTGGCAGCAAATGCATTACATAGAAGATGAACTTAAAAAGCTTAATATGAATTTTATTTCCTCTGCGGCTAACTTTCTTTGTATTGATGTTTCAGACATGAATGAATCCTTAGATAGCATGCAAATATACGATAAATTATTACATGAAGGTGTAATAACACGTCCCGTTGCAAATTATAAAATGCCGGATCATTTAAGAGTTACCATAGGGAAAGATACAGAAAACCAAAGACTTATTGAATCTTTTAAATGTATATTGTAATGATAGAACAGCTAACTATTATTGGTGTTGGTTTAATTGGTGGCTCTTTTGCAAAGGCATTAAAAAAAAATAAGTTGGTTCATCACGTAATTGGCTGTGGACGGCAGCTTGATAACTTAAAAACTGCCTTGAAACTTGGCATTATTGATGAATACAGCACAGATATTAAACATGCGGTTAAAAATGCAGATGTTATTTTTATTGCTACACCCGTTAGCACTTTTGCAGGTATTTTCTCCCAATTAAAAGGGCATACTAAATCTTCTGCTATTATTACCGATGGCGGCAGTACCAAATTAAATGTTATGCATATGGCACAACAAGTTTTTGGCCAAGTTCCCTCAAATTTTGTTCCAGGACATCCAATAGCTGGAACTGAAAACAGTGGAGCAAGTGCAGCATTTGCAGAACTTTATGAAGATCACAAGGTTATTTTAACTCCTCTACTAAGTTCAGATAAAAATACCATAGCTACCGATCCCCGGGCATTAGAAATTATTTCAAATTTATGGGCAGCAATTGGTGCAGAAGTGGTTTGCATGGATGCCGAACACCATGATCTAGTATTAGGTGCAACCAGTCACTTACCCCATGTAATTGCCTTTTCGCTGGTAAATACCTTAGCAACACTCAATGAACGTAAAGAAATTTTTGATTATGCCGCAGGTGGTTTTAAGGACTTTACCCGAATAGCATCCAGTGATCCTAAAATGTGGCAGGATATCTGTCTGGCCAATAAAGATATTCTACTCAGCCACTTAAATCACTTTAAAAAAGATTTAGGTGATATTATTAGCGCATTAAATGCAGATGACTCTGAATATATGTATCAATTTTTTAGTAGAGCAAAAACTACACGTGATGCTCTTATAGTACAAACCAGCCGGGATAAAAAATGACGGAAGAAGTAACAATTAATTACCTATGCCAATCAGGTGGAAGTTTAACTGGAGAAATACATGTCCCAGGAGATAAATCAATTTCTCATCGCAGTATTATGTTTGGTGCATTAGCAACTGGAACTACACATATCTCTGGATTTTTGCAAGGTGAAGATTCACTAGCAACTTTAAATGCTTTCCGTGAAATGGGAGTAGCTATAATAGGCCCTGATGCGGATGGAAATATCACCATTACAGGCGTTGGCATGTCAGGTTTAAGCGAGCCAAAAAATAAAATATATCTTGGTAATTCAGGTACATCCATGCGATTGTTAACAGGATTACTAGCTGCACAAAATTTTGATTTAGAACTCACCGGAGATAGCTCTTTATCATCAAGACCGATGAAACGAGTACTTTTACCGATTAAAGAAATGGGAGCTAATCTTAGCACCAATGAGAATCAAACCGCTCCCATTCATATTAATAATAGCAAAAAAAAACATAAGCTAAAAGGCATAGCCTATAGTTTGCCTATGGCAAGTGCACAAGTTAAATCCTGTATATTATTAGCGGGCATGTATGCCGAAGGTAAAACCTGCGTAACTGAACCCGCTCCAACACGTGATCATACTGAACGTATGTTAAATGGTTTTAACTACCCTGTAGAAGTAAATAGTTTAGGTCGTGGTCGCTCTCAAATTTGTATAGATGGCGGGGGAGAATTAAAAGCATGTGATTTGCATATACCTGCAGATATATCTTCAGCAGCATTTTTTATGGTTGGGGCCTGTATTGCTGAGGACTCAAATATTACCCTAAAACACGTTGGAATTAATCCCACTCGAATTGGAATAATAAATATTTTACAACTTATGGGCGCAGATATTACTTTAGAAAATGAGAAAGTGGTAGGTGGTGAACCTGTAGCAGATATTATTGTTCGCTCATCAGAATTACATGGTATAGAAATACCGGAAGATCAAGTGCCATTAGCTATTGATGAATTTCCTGTAATTGCAATTGCAGCAGCCTGTGCCGAAGGGCAAACCATTCTAACAGGGGCTGAAGAATTACGCGTTAAAGAAAGCGATCGCATTCAGGCAATGATCGATGGATTACAAATTTTAGGCATTGAATGTGAAGGCACTGACGACGGTATGATTATAAATGGTGGAAAAATTTCTGGTGGAGAAGTAAATAGCCTGGGGGATCATCGTATTGCTATGTCATTTGTTATTGCCTCACTTAGAGCTTCTGATAATATTAGTATTTTAGATTGTGCAAATGTAAACACTTCCTTTCCACACTTTGTAGAACTTGCAAATCAATCTGGCTTAAATCTTAGTATAATATAATAAAAGGAATTTTTGTTGATGCAAAATAATAATATTCCCGTAATAACTATAGATGGCCCAAGTGGAGTAGGGAAGGGAACCATAAGCCACCTTTTAGCTAAACATTTTAACTGGAATTATCTGGACAGCGGTGCTTTATATCGTATAACAGCATATGCCGCTACCTCAAAAGACATTGATTTTGATAATATATCAAAATACGAAGAGGAAATTGCACAACTAGCACTTGCTCTAAACATTGAATTTAGCAATGATGGAGAAGTTCTTTTAGATAAAATTAATATCCAATTATTTATTCGCACAGAAAGTTGTGGCAATAAAGCATCAATTATTGCAGCCTTACCCACAGTAAGAGCAGCCCTATTACAAAAGCAAAAAGACTTCCAGAGTACACCGGGTCTCATTGCCGATGGACGAGATATGGGAACTGTAGTTTTCCCCAATGCACTGCATAAAATCTTTCTAACTGCTAGTGCAGAAGAAAGAGGAAAAAGACGCTATAAACAATTGCAAGAAAATTATAATAATGCTAGAGTACCGGGATCGCCTGATCTTCTATCTATATCTCTTGATAGAATAATAGCAGAAGTAAAACAACGAGATGAAAGAGACATAAATCGTAAGATATCACCTCTTATTCCCGCAAAAGATGCTATTATTATAGATACTAGTAATATTTCAGTTGATCAAGTATTTAATAAAATTTTGTTACTATGTAAGTAGACCCCCTTAACTCAACTTTGAAATAATTCACATGAGCAGGGAAATTTTAACTGTAAAAGAGCTAAGTTTATCAATTTATGATAATTCACTTTTTTACCCTAACCTAGATGATCAGTTTATTGATCAGGGATTAACCTAAATGAGCGAAAGTTTTGCTGAACTTTTTGAAGAAAGTTTAAAACAAACAGAAATGCGCCCAGGCGCATTAGTAAACGGTGTTGTTGTAAGAATTGAAAATGATTTTGTATTTGTTAATGCAGGTTTAAAATCAGAAGGCATAATACCTATCGAGCAATTTGCAAATGATGAAAACTTGCAAGTTGGAGATATCATTGAAGTTGCTTTAGAATCTTTAGAAGATGGATACGGTGAAACACGTCTTTCAAGAGAAAAAGCTAAACGTGCTGCTGCTTGGTTAAGACTTGATAAAATATATGAAGCTGAAGAAACCGTTAGAGGTTTGGTTGTTGATAAAGTTAAAGGCGGCTTTACTGTTGACCTTGGTGATGTTAGAGCATTCTTACCAGGTTCATTAATCGATGTACGTCCAGTACGCGATACTACCTTCTTAGAAGGCAAAGAGCATGACTTCAAAGTTATTAAATTAGATCAAAAGCGTAATAATGTAGTAGTTTCCAGACGTGCAGTTATCGAAATCGAAAATGCTGGCGAGCGTGAGAAATTATTAGAGAATTTACAAGAAGGTCAAAATGTTAAAGGTATAGTTAAGAATCTTACAGATTACGGTGCATTTATTGACCTAGGTGGTGTGGATGGATTATTACACATTACAGATATGGCTTGGAAACGTGTTAAACACCCAAGTGAAATTGTAAATATTGGTGACGAAATTGATGTTAAAGTATTAAAATTTGATCCAGAGCGTTCACGTGTATCTCTTGGTTTAAAACAAACTGGCGATGATCCATGGCTTGCAATTAAAAACCGTTATGTTGAAAGCAGCCGTATTAAAGGTCGCGTTACAAATCTTGCTGACTATGGTTGTTTTGTTGAGATTGAAGACGGAGTTGAAGGTTTGGTTCACGTTTCAGAAATGGATTGGACTAACAAAAACATTCACCCATCAAAAGTATGCCAGGTAGGTGACGAAGTTGAAGTTATTGTATTAGATATCGATCAAGAACGTCGTCGTATTTCTTTAGGAATGAAGCAGTGTACAGCTAATCCATGGGAAGAGTTTGCAGCTACTAACAATAAAGGCGATAAAGTTTCTGGAACTATTAAATCAATCACTGATTTTGGAATCTTCATTGGTCTTGCAGGCGGAATTGATGGTTTAATTCACTTGTCTGATATTTCCTGGAACACGACTGGTGAAGAAGCTATTCACGAATATAAGAAGGGCGACGATCTAGAAGCAGTGGTTCTAGCTGTTGATCCTGAACGTGAGCGTATTTCTCTAGGTGTTAAGCAATTAGACCAGGACCCATTCTCCTCTTATGTTGCACTAAATGCTAAAGGAAGCATTGTTAAAGGTGTAGTTAAAGAAGTTGATGCTAGAGGCGCTATTATTGTATTAACAGAAGGTGTTGAAGCAAGCTTAAAAGGATCTGAACTATCTCGTGATAGAGTCGATGACGCATCGACTATATTAAAAGTTGGTGAAGAGATTGAAGCTAAGTTTATTAACCTGGACCGTAAAAACCGCGTTATTAACTTATCAATCAAAGCTAAAGATTATGATGATGAAGCAGAAGCAATGCAAGAATACGCAGCGGATGCATCTACAGGTACAACATCTTTAGGTGATTTACTTAAAGAGCAAATGAGTAATAAGGATTAAATTCCAACCATTTGAAATGGCAGTACTAGTATCACAATAAGATCCCTAAATGCTAAAACATTTAGGGATTTTTATTTTCAAGCATTATTTTTTTATTTATTAATGATAAAGCTTTGAAAAATCAGTGATAAAGCATTATAATCCTCACAACAAAACCTAATTATTAATCTTACATTCAAAAGTTTATAACCTATGACAAAATCAGAACTCATCGATTCATTGTCCTTAAAACACACACAACTTGGACATAAAGATGTCGAGTTATCAGTAAAAATTATACTTGAACACATGGCTCAATCATTAGCCAGTGGTGAACGTATAGAAATTCGTGGTTTTGGTAGTTTTTCATTACATTACCGAGCTTCAAGAACGGGTAGAAACCCTAAAACCGGCGAGGCCGTAGCCTTACCACCAAAATATGCACCTCACTTTAAACCAGGTAAAGAATTAAGAGATAGAGTAAATAACTCTCGATAGTTGTTTCTTTATTAACTCTTACTCACTCTATTAACAAAAAATAAAACCCAGACTAAAACAAATATTTGCTATGAGCTTAATCTACAAATTAATCAGTCTATTTATTCTATTAGTAATTTGTGTTTTTGCTGTTGCATTGGCTGTAGTCAATACGGAAGCAGTAAATTTCAATTATTATCTGCAAGAAATACAAATTAAATTATCATTATTACTGGTGTTTTCTTTTATTACAGGTGTTTTTATGACACTTGTATTAATGTTGCCAACGCTGATTAAACTTAAATTTTTATCTCGAAAAATTAAAGTAGAAAAAAATAAAGCATCGGCACAACTAAAATTGGTCAACCCTGGCAGTTAATAATAAGCCTGTATTTATCTATATAGTAGCAAGATGAAACAAAAAACGGATCCAAAAATAATTATAGCCCTGGATTATGCTGATGAAAAATCAGCATTTTTTATGGTTAAACAATTATCTCCAGAATTATGCCGCATAAAAATTGGTAAAGAATTGTTTGTAAGTTCAGGGCCTCAATTAGTAGAAAAAATTACTAATATGGGCTTTGATGTATTTCTGGATCTAAAATTTCATGATATACCCAATACAGTTGCAGGCGCATGTAGAGCCGCAGCCAAACTTGGTGTATGGATGGTTAACGTACATGCATCAGGTGGTTTAAAAATGATGCTGGCAGCAAAAGATGCCATAGATAATACGACCGCATCTAATAAACCTTTATTAATAGCCGTTACCATCTTAACCAGTTTAGACAATACAGCATTAGCAGAAATAGGGTACAACAAAGAAGTTCATGCTCAAGTATTACATCTTGCTAATTTAACAAAACAAGCAGGTCTGGATGGAGTAGTTTGTTCACCGCATGAAGCGCAGGCTATTAAACAACAATGTGGAAATGACTTTTCACTAGTAACACCTGGCGTTCGCCCTAAAGGCAGCCAGGTAAACGACCAATCTAGAATAATGACACCACAACAAGCCTTAGATGCAGGCTCAAACTACCTTGTAATTGGTAGACCCATCACCGCATCAGAAAATCCACTTCAAACATTAGAACAAATCACTAAAGAAATAAGAAATCATTAATAGCTTCTCTTTTTTACTGCTTGTAAAATACTGAGGTTGGCATTTCTGAG